>NZ_JBEXKB010000074.1:0-39422 GCF_040609455.1 Kitasatospora sp. NPDC004669 | reverse complement strand
ACCCCCTGGGCCGCCCCGCGCCCCCCGCCCCGGCCCCCGGGGGCGCGCCCCCCCCCCCGCCGCCCGCGCCCCCCCCCCGCCCGTTTCACGACCGTCAGCGTCTGGTCCCGCAGGACGGACAGAACGCGGCGCCCTCCGGCACGTCCTTGTGGCACTGCCCGCACTGGACGGGCTGCGCCAGCCTGAACCCGCAGCCCGGACAGAACGGCGTGCCGTGCGTCTCGGTCTGGCACTGCGGGCAGACCAACTGCCGCGGAGTCTGGACGTCGAACTCCGCACCCGACTGCTGCCCGGCCTTGTAGGCCCGCTCGGACACCATGTCGTTGAGGCCGCGCCGCTGCGCCGCCAGCGCCTCGGCCGCGGTGTCCGGGGCGCAGTCGAAGCACAGGCCCTGACCAGGGTCGAAGCAGCGGCCGCAGACATAACGGGTGCACCGGCCGCAACGGTTGAAGTGCGACTCGGCGTTGGCGATCGCGCGTTGGAAGGCGGCGTCCCGGGCGGTGCCCCAGGTCTGGCCGGCCAGGCCGTCGGCGGCGTTGCTGATGGTGTTGGCGTTGCCGCCGATGAGGTTCCACGCGGCGCTGACGCCCTTGCCTATCCAGCCGGCCACCTGACCGGTGGTGAACCGCTCGAACGGCGAGCGCCAGGTGTCGGAGCAGCGGTAGCAGTAGAACTCGAACTGAAAGCCCGCGCCGGTCCCGTACTGCTCGCACAGGTCGCGGTAGTTACTGCTGAAGTTGATCTCGGAACTCACGTCGTCCCCGGTTGCTGAAGTGGCCTGTACGGCGGTCGCTCCCAGGGACGATAAGGAGTCTTCGAACGGTTCCGCCGGGAACCTCCCCGGCTCCTCAGAGCCCGGAGACCGGCAGCAGCAGCATCCGATCGGATTCGAACAGCCGCCAACCGGCGGGCTGCCCGCCGCGGCTGACCCGCAGTCGGCACCACTGCCGCCCGGCCGGGTCCAGCCACCAGCCGCTGATCCGGCCGAGCACCCAGCTGCCGCCCCCGAGGTCGACCTCGACCGGCTGGTACACCCACCGGACGTCGGTGTCGGCCGGTTCCACGGTCGGTGCGGGGCACCGCCGGCTCTCCACCACGCTTCCGCCTCCCGCCAGGCCCGACCGGCTGCGGCCGAACTCGGAACCGCGGCCCATCGCCGGAACTCTACAACCGTGTAGAGCACAGTGGGTGGAGTTCCGGCGAAGCCCGTCCGTCGACTCAGCGGGCGTCTCGGCGCGACCGCCGACGCCGCCACAGCGCGATCGGGACGACACCCGCGAGCGCGAGCGCCGCCGGCGCCGGGGGCGCCTCCACCGGAGCGGCCGCAGCCCCGGAGGGCACCTTGTCGAAGGTGTCCGGGACCGGCAGCGTCGACCAGTCGGAGATCGGCCACGCCACCACGAAGGCCCGGCCGACGACGTCGTCCACCGGTACGAAGCCGTCCCCGGTCAGGTTGTGGTGCGGACGGGAGTCCCGCGAGTTGTTGCGGTGGTCGCCCATCACCCAGAGCTTGCCCTTGGGCACGGTGACGGTGCCGACCGGGTCGTTGTCGCAGGGCGTGGCACCGGGGAACAGGTACGGCTCGTCCAGCGCGACGCCGTTCACCTTCACCGGGCTGCCCGCGTTGCACTCGACGGTGTCCCCGCCGACCGCGATGACCCGCTTGATCAGGTCCTTCTCGTCCGCGGAAGGCATCAGGCCGACGGTGCTCAGCACCTTCTGAACGGTGCCCGTGAAGCCGTCGTCGTTCGTCTGCGTGCCCTCCAGCCAGCCGCCCGGATCGCGGAACACCACCACCTCCCCGCGCTCCGGCTCGGCGCCGAACCACGGGGTGAGCTTGTCGACCAGCACCCGGTCACCGATCTGCAGGGTGTTCTCCATCGAACCGGAGGGGATGGAGAAGGCCTGCACGAAGAAGGTCTTGATGCCGAGCGAGAGCAGCAGGGCGATCACCAGCAGGATGGGCAGCTCCTGCCAGAACGGGCGCTTCTTACGCGCTGCCTTCGCGCCCGGCTCCGCGTCGTCCGGCCCGGACTCGCCCGCCCTGACCTCCACAGCCTCGCCGGCACCGGCCGACCCGGCCCGCTCGGCAGCCTCGGCCCGCTCGGTCGGCTCGGCCCGCTCGGTCGGCTCGGCCCGCTCAGGGTGCTCCGCCCGCTCCTCCGTGCCACCGCTCTCGCCGGACTCCGTGCTCTGCTGCACACTCATTTCCTCGGCCCCTCCCGACGGCCTGGCGGGAGCCCGAAGCGGAAACCCCCTGTCAGGGAACGAACCTACCGAACTGAGGTTCCCGCGCGCGCCCTGACATGGATGCGCTCACCCTGCGGACCGAAAAGGCTGAGGAACTCCACCGGCTGCGAACCGGCGTTTCCGAAGGCGTGCGGGGTGCGGGTGTCGAACTCGGCGGCCTCACCGGCCGTCAGCACCACGTCGTGCGGGCCGAGCAGCAGCCGCAACCGCCCGGACAGCACGTACAGCCACTCATAACCCTCGTGCACCTTCAACTCCAACTCGGGCCCGGCGTTCCGGCCCGGCGGCACGATGTGCTTGTACGCGTGCAGACCGCCGAGGTGCCGGGTGAGCGGGACGATCGTCTGGCCGTTCCTGGTCACCGGGCGCGGGTGGATCCGCGGGTCGCCGGTGGCCGGGGCGCCGACCAGTTCGTCCAGCGGCACCCGGTACTCCCGGGCCAGCGGCAGCAGCAGCTCCAGGGTCGGCTTGCGCTGCCCGGACTCCAGCCGGGACAGCGTGCTGAGCGAAATGCCGGTCGCGGCGGCCAGTTTGGCGAGCGTGGTGCCGCGCTCCCGACGCAGGGCCCGCAGCCGCGGGCCCACCGTGGTGAGGACGTTCTCGAACTCTTCGTCGGCCATGCCTGCCATTCGCCGGGACGGCAAGGGTGTTTGTCAATCCGGCACACCGTGGAACGTCCTCGCCGCTCCCGGGCGACGCGCCCCCACGGACGGCGGCGGGCCCGGTGACGATCCGGAGATCGCCGCCGGGCCCCCCGCTCCGGATCAGCGGTACTCGCGCAGCCGGGGGCGCACCCCCAGCGCGGTGAGGCCGAGCGCCAACGCCAGCGCGCCGCCGGCCAGGGCCGCCGTGGTGCCGTCGAGGTCGCTGTCGGTCTCGGCGACCGCCGTCTCCATCGCCTTGCGGTTGATCTCGATGGTGTCCCCCATGGCCGTACTCAGCTGCTCGAACTCGTAGTTGGACTGGCCCTTGGCGAGCCCGGTGTTGAGCGTGACCGCGTCCTTGAGCTTGCCCTCGTTGCGCAGATCGCGGATCGTGCGATCGGTCGCCTGGTAGTCCTGGAAGACGGTCAGCACCCGCTCGGCGGCGTCACGCTCGCCGGCGAAGGTGATGTTGCGCAGTTCGCTGCCCAGGTACCCGCCGAACGGAACGGCCGCGTGGTTCGACCGGTACCCGTTCGCGGCGGACTGGAGCTGGGCGTTGTAGCCCGCCATGGTCGCGCCGTCCAGCCGCACGATCGCCTGGCTCTGGTCGAAGTAGGCCTGCTCGTACGCGGCCGCGCGCGACGGGTCGGTGAGGTAGCGACTCTCGTCGGCGTTCATGTCGTAGGCGACGGCGCGGGCCCGGCTGAGCGCTATCACCGAGTCGTAGGCGTCGCTCTTGGCGGTCACCAGGTGGTCGTCGGCGCGGCCCACCAGGTACAGCCCGGCCACCAGGACGATGCCGGTCAGCACGGTGACTGCGGCCAGCGCCGGGTTGACCACCCGGTGGTAGCGCAGGGTCAGGACGCGCTGGAGCCCGACCAGGGCGGCGAGGGCGAACAGGCCGCCCACGAGCAGCCACCACCAGCCGCTGCCCATGGCGTCGCGCTGCTCGGTGTACACCCGGCCGACGGTGGCCTCGTTGGCGGCGGTGACCTGATCGGCGGCGGGCAGCAGCTGCTGGCGCAGCAGGTCGGTGGCCTGTCGGTAGGCGTCCAGGGCGGCCGGCGAGGGCTGGCCGGCCGGGGCCTTGGCCTGCTCCTCCAGGAGCTGGGCGCGGGCCACCAGGGCCTCGTAACTGCCGAGCTTGCCGAGGACCAGCTGCACCGCACGCTGCCCGGCCGGATCGTCGGCGGCGGCCTGGGCGGCCTGCTGGAGGTCGTTGTCGGCTTGGTCGCGGCGCTGCTCGTAGGTGTCCACGGTCTGCTTGCGCAGCGTCGCGTAGTCCGGGTCGGCGCCGACCAGCAGGAGGTTGGCGGCCTGGGCGTCCATGTCGCTGAGCGCGAAGTAGAGGTCGGCGGCTCGGGTGGCCTGCGGGGCCGCCTGGTGGCCGATGGTGTCGGTGCCGTCCCGGGCGCCGCCGAGGACGGTGGTGGCGGTGGCGCCGAGGCCGATCAGGGCGGCCAGGCTCAGCGCGGTGAGACCGCGGACCAGGCGCGGGGTGGTCCAGTAGGACCGGCTGCCGACCGTCCGCAGGCCCTGGCCGAGCCTGGCCAGGGTGCCGGGCGGGACACCGGGTACGGCCGGAACGGGGCTGTCGCCCCCTTCTTCGGCCACCTCCTCCGAGGTGGCCGCTCTGTGCGCTGTCGAGGTGGTCATGACCGTACGTCCCTCTCCCCCGTTGCACGGTCTGCCAGGGGTTTCCCACTGAAACCGAACGCAGATCCGTTTCTCTCCGCCGGGCGAGGCTAGTGCCGCGCCACCGGGGATGAGACGCCTCCTGACGCCTTCTTGACACCGTCGGCCGCCGTTCTTGACGCTTCCTTAGCGCCGCTGCGGCGCCTGGCGGGGTCGGTCCTGCGTGAGGCGCCGGTGGAACGGTCGGTGACGAATCCCCGACGCGCCCCGAATGCCCGTACGTCCAGCCGGGGTTGACGGACCCACCGGGACATCGGAGCCTCGGCCCGCCGAACGGTCCCGGTCGCCGGTGGCGGGCTCGCCGCCACCACCCGTGTCGCTCTCCGGTTCGCAGCAACATCAACGAGCTTGCCGGGGCGGCACGTTCGTCCAGGTGACGCGGCTACGGGCCGCCTTCACCCCCACTACGCTACGTACCATGACTTCTTCGGAGACGACCCCCGGGCGGGGCACGGCGGTGGTGATCGGCGGCGGGCTGGCCGGCGTGGTGGCGGCCTGGGCGCTACGGGGCTGCGCCGAGCGGATCGTCGTGGTGGAGCGGGACCGTTACCCGGACGAGCCGACGTTCCGGGCCGGCGTGCCGCAGGGGCGGCACGCGCACCTGGTGCTGGAGGCGGGGCACCGGGCGCTGGAGGAGATGATGCCGGGCATCAAGCAGGAGCTCACGGACGCGGGCGCGCTCCGGGTCGCCACTTCGGGTGACCTGAAGTGGCTCAGCTCGGCCGGGTGGATCGCCGACTACCCCGCGCGGATGGCCTTCCTCAGCTGCACCCGGCCGGTGCTGGACAAGGTGGTGCTGGACCGGGTCCGCACCGAACCCTCGATCGAGTTCCTGGAGGGCACCGACGTGGTCGGGCTGCTGGGCTCGGCGCGAGCGGTGACCGGGGTCAAGGTCCGCGAGCGCGACTCGGGCCGCGACTCGGGGCGGAGTTCCGCTCGCGGTGAAGTCCGCGACATCTCTGCCGAGCTGGTGGTCGACGCGTCCGGCCGCTCGACCTCGGTGCCGAAGTGGCTCGCCGAACTGGGCTGCCGCCCGGTGCCCGAGGAGCGGGTGGACGCCGGCGTCGCGTACTCCTCCCGGCTGTTCCACCGCCCGCCCGGGGCCGACCTCGGCTACCAGGCGATCTACCTGCAGACCAAGGCACCCGACAAGCCACGGATGGGCGTACTACTGCCGGTCGAGGGCGACCGCTGGATCGTCAGCCTGGCCGGGATGCGCGGCGCCGAACCCGAGCCCGGCGAGGAGGGTTTCACCAAGCACCTGGCCCAACTGCGCGATCCGGGCCTGCGCGAAGCGCTGCGGGACGCCGAACCGGCGGGCGAGGTACGAGGTTTCCTGCCCGGCCCGGGTGTGCGGCGCCACTACGAGCGCAGTTCCCCGGACGGCCTGGTGGCGGTCGGCGACGCCGCGAGCACCTTCAACCCGGTGTACGGCCAGGGGGTCACCGTCTCCTTGTTCTGCGCCCAGGCGCTGCGCCGCATCGCGCTCCGGCAAGGCGGTGTCGGGCACGCCACGGCCCGCGCTGCCCGACGGGAGATCGCGGCGGTGTCCAAGAACCCCTGGGTGATGTCCTGCGCCGAGGACGTCCGCTTCACCGCCACCACCGGCGGCCCGTCCGGCGCACTGATCAAGGTCCAGCACCGCTTCCTGGACAAGGTGATGGCCGGCGCCACCCGCGATCCGCTGGTCACGGCCGCGTTCCACGAGGTGATGTCCCTGGTGTCACCGCCCACGATACTGTTCCGCCCGTCGGTGCTGGCCTCCATCCTGCGGGGCTGACGCTTGCGGAGCCGACAGCCGCTCACGGCGCGAGGTGCGCGGCGACGTACGGCAGCGCGACCTGCTCCAGGGCGCGCTGCCCGAAGGCCGGGTGGACGTTGACCTCGAAGACCACGCCGCCGCTCTCGGCGGCGAGGTCGACACCCGCCAGCTCCAGCCCGAGCGATTCGGCCGCGAAGATCGCCGACTTCGCCAGCCCGTCGGGAAGTTCATCGACTTCCAGCAGGGTGGAGACGGCTCCTCGGCACTCGTTACAGGGCGCGTCCGGGTCCGCCTGGACGTGCTCCACCGCGCGGACCACCGTGCCGCGCAGCACCACCACCCGGTACTGGTGGCGGCGGCCGTCCGGCAGGAAGTTCCGGGCGTCGCGGGCGATCAGCCAGTCAGCCCCCGCCTCGGCGTAGTGCCGTGCGACGGCGTCGAGTTGGGTGCTGGTGGTGACGTGGAAAACGTCCTCGCCGCCCATCCCGACGCAGGGCCGGGCCCAGACGTCGCCGCCGAGCCGCTGGAAGGCCTCGGCGGCGACCCCCGGACTCGGCCGGGAGAGCACGACACTGGGCATCTGCGGCACGCCGTCCCGGGCGAAGCGGGCGACGGTGCGGTCCTTCTCGGTGGCCGCCCGCCACGCCTCGGGGTCGGTGCCGAGCGAGCGGGCGCCGTACGCGCGCAGCTGCCGCTGGCAGTCGGCGAAGGCGCGGCGGCGGTGCGGCGGGATCTCGTAGACGATCACCGTCTCGGCGGTGACGGTCCGCCCGTCCGCCGTGAGCCGGAGGCCGTCCGGGTCGTCCGGGTCGTCCGCGGGCTCGATCCGGCCGCTGCCGCCGTCCATGAAGTGCCGCGCGTCGAGGTGGACGGGCGCGCGGCCGGTGAGCGTCCGTACGGCGGTGGCGAGGACGTCCCGGCTGCCTTCGGTCGAGCTGTGATCGGTGAGGAGAACGAGGTCGCGTCGGCCCATGCGGCCATGGAAGCGGCCCCTAGCGGTCGGGACAAGACGGCCCCGCGCGCCACGGTGACCGAAACCGCTCGCAGACCGGCGGCGGGGCCGTCCGGCACGGCCGTTGAGCAGACCGCCGACGAGGCCGTTGAGCAGGGCCTCCGAGTACGGCCGCCGAGTACGGCCGCCGAGTACGGCCGCCGAGTACGGCCGCAACCAATTCGGCTGCGGCCGTTCCGACGGGCCGCTAGCCTGGCCCGCATGTCTACGCCCCGAATTTCCTAGCTGACGGACCCACCCCCACGCCACCCGTGTGCCCGCCAGTCGTTTCGGAGCGTTATCCAATGATCACCACCCGTGGTGTCGACGTGCGTGTCGGCGCCCGTCTGCTGCTGTCCGACGTCACCCTGCACATCGCCCCCGGCGACCGGATCGGCCTGGTCGGCCGCAACGGCGCCGGCAAGACCACCCTGCTCGCCACCCTCGCCGGGCAACTGCCGCCCGCCGCCGGGGCGGTCACCCGCACCGGGCCGGTCGGCTACCTCCCCCAGGACTCCCGCGCTGCCGACCCGGCCGTCACCGTCACCGACCGCATCCTGTCCGCCCGCGGCCTGGACACCGCCGTCCGCGCGCTGTGCGCCGCCGAGGCCGGGGCCGCCCGGGTCGCGGCCGGACTCGGGCTGCCCGCCCGGGTCATGGACTCCCCCGTCGGCACACTCTCCGGCGGCCAGCGGCGCCGGGTCGAGCTGGCCCGCATCCTGTTCGCCGGACCCGGCACCTTGCTGCTGGACGAGCCCACCAACCACCTGGACGCCGACTCGGTCGGCTGGCTGCGCGGTTTCCTCGCCACCCACCAGGGCGGGCTGGTACTGATCAGCCACGACCTGGAGCTGGTGGAGGAGACCGTCAACCGGGTCTTCCACCTGGACCCGACCCG
Organism: Kitasatospora sp. NPDC004669; assembly: GCF_040609455.1. Classification (NCBI taxonomy): domain Bacteria; kingdom Bacillati; phylum Actinomycetota; class Actinomycetes; order Kitasatosporales; family Streptomycetaceae; genus Kitasatospora; species Kitasatospora sp. NPDC004669. The sequence goes on along the minus strand of NZ_JBEXKB010000074.1, from coordinate 31,182 downwards.
CGCCACCGTCGACATCCACAACACCGGCTGGCAGGCCTATCTCACCCAGCGCGAGGCCGACGAACGCCGCCGCGCCCGCGAGCGGGCCAACGCCGAACGCAAGGCCGCCGCGCTGCACACCCAGGCCGACCGGATGCGCGCCAACGTCGCCACCGCGACGACAGCCCGCAGCGTGGCCCGCCGCGCCGACCGGATGCTGGCCGAGCTCGAACCCCTCCGGCGGGCCGAGCGCACCGCCCGGATCCGGCTGCCCGAACCCGCACCCTGCGGCCGGATGCCGCTCGGCGCGGTCAGCCTCGCCAAGGCCTACGGCGACCGGCCGGTGCTGACCGGGCTTGACCTCGCCGTCGACCGCGGCAGCCGACTGGTCGTCCTCGGGCTCAACGGTGCGGGCAAGGCCACGCTGCTGCGGATCCTGGCCGATCAGGAGGCCCCGGACTCCGGCCGCGTCGTCCCCGGGACGGGGCTACGCCTGGGCTACTTCGCCCAGGAGCACGACACCCTGGACCCGGCGCTCAGCGTCCGCGACAACCTCGCCAAGGCCGCGCCCGACCTGACCGACGGCGAACTGCGGCACGTGCTCGGCGCGTTCCTCTTCCGCGGCGACGACGCCGACAAACCCGCCAAGGTCCTGTCCGGCGGTGAGAAGACCCGCCTCGCCCTGGCCGCCCTGGTCCAGATCGGCGGAACACTCTGGCACGCTACCTGACCTGCGGAGTCGACGGGCAGGCTCACACTGAAGCCTCCTGACAGCGCGGAGGCCCGAACCCTACGCTTCCACAACGAATGTGGCCTTCCGTACCCGACGTGCGTGCACGCTCTGGTAGGCAGGTGGCGGCTGCAGGCGGGTGGCCGCGCAGTGCGGTCCCCGCAGGAGGGGAAGCACATGAGCACGTCATCGAGGTCGGCCGTCATCGCCACCGAACAGCGGGCGGTCGACCGCGCGTACGCCTGTTACGAAGCCAAGCTCGCCGAACTGTCCGGCGGCGCGTCGGCCCAGGCAGCAGCCAGCGGGAAGGACGGCATCGCGGCCCGGGTGGAGTCCCTGGCGAGGGCGGAGGCGTTCCGTCTGGAGGGCGAGAACCTCGTCACGATGCGGGTGGACACCGGGGCGGACGGAACGGGCGAGCCGGAGGTCTTCTACGTCGGGCGGCGGACGGTGCACGACGCCGAGACCCGCGACGCCGTCGTCATCTCCTGGACGAACGAGCTCGCCACCGCCTGGCGTCTGGCCACACCGGACACCCCGGGGGAGGTCCGGTTGCGGCGGCGTCTGGACTGCGACGAGCGGACGGTCCGCGACTACCGCGACGAGATCGCTCCGCAGGTCCCGGCCGCCGCCACCGGAGCGGGGACGGGTGTGCCGTCCCCCGGAGACGTCTTCGGCCCCGTCTCTGGAGCCCCGCAGCCGGCCGTGGACGACCTGCTGCTCCGGGACCTCGACCGCGCCCGCCGCAACCGCATGCGCGACATCGTCGAGACGATCCAGCCCGACCAGATGGCGCTGGTGGCCGGCCCGTCCACGGGTGTCCTGGTCGTCCAGGGCGGTCCGGGCACCGGGAAGTCGGCCGTCGGCCTCCACCGGGTCACCTGGCTCGTCGACAACAAACGTTTCCAGGCGCAGGACATCCTGGTGGTCGGCCCGCACCGGAGGTTCCTGGAGTACGTCGGCAGGGTCCTCCCCACCCTGGGCACGCGCAACGTCACCGCCGTCGAGCTCTCCCGGCTCTGGGAGGGGACCGTCCGAGCCGAGGACGCCCCGCCGGTGCGGCGGATCAAGTCGGACGAGCGCATGGCGGAGGTGCTACGGCGCCGGGTCGAGGGCAACTGCCGCCCGGCCGCCGTCGATGCCGCCGTCACCGCCGCCGCGGACGAGCACGGCGAGCCGATGCTCACCATCGTCCTGGGCAGCGCCCCCCTCAGGGTTCCGGTGTCCGAGGTCCGCCGCGTCTTCGAGGCCGCCCGCAGCGGGCCGGGCCACTACCGGGCCCGCCGGGACCGCTTCCGCGACGTGCTGGTCGACCGCCTGCTGGCTGCGCTGCGCCAGGGTTTCCCCCAGCGCGCGCGTGACCGGGCCGTCCGGCAGAGCATCGAGCGCCATCGCCAGGTGGCCGCGCTCGTCGAACGCGCATGGCCTCCCCTCAGCCCGGAGGAGGCCCTGCGGAGCCTGCTGAACTCGCCGGGCCGGCTGGCCGAGTGCGCCGCCGACGTGTTCGACGCGGCGGAGCAGGCGCTGCTGTCGCGCCCGGCCGCCGAGCGTGCCGAGGACGAGCCGTGGACCCTGGACGACCTGGTGTGCCTCGAAGAACTGCGGACCCTCATCTCCGGTGAGACACCGGAGCGTTACCCCCACATCGTCGTGGACGAGGCCCAGGACCTGACTCCCATGCAGGCCCGGTCGCTGCGACGGCGCAACCCGAAGGGGTCGATGACGGTGCTCGGCGACCTCGCGCAGGCCACCGGACCGCACGACTACCCGAGTTGGGAGCGGATCGGCCGGATCCTGGCGGCCGAGGGCGGCTGGCACCTCGAAGAGCTCACCACCAGCTACCGGGTGCCGGCGCAGATCATGGAGTTCGTCGCCCCGCTCGCGCGGGCGGTGGCCCCGTCCGTTCCCTTCCCCGCCGCGGTGAAGGAGGCGGACGGGGAGCCCGTGCGGATCGTGGAGACGACGCCTTGGCAGCTCCTCGCCGAGGCGGTCGGGCACGCGGCACGGCTGGCCGGGTCGGACGGCCACACCCAGCGCTCGATCGCCCTGGTCGTCCCCGACGATTCGGACTGGCTCCAGCAGGTCCGTCTCCTGGTCGACTCCGCGGAGGCGATGACCGACGAGGTCCGGGAGGCGGTGACCGTCCTGACCGCCGGCGAGGCGAAGGGCATGGAGTTCGACCACGTCCTCGTCCTGGAGCCCGCGACCATCACCGCCCGCGGGGCCGAAGGCCCACGCCAGCTGTATGTGGCCCTGACCCGGAGCACCCAGACGCTGACGGTGCTGCATACCTCCCCCCTGCCCGCGGTCATGCTGCCCACCGCCGACCCGTCGCCCTCCACCGGACCGGACGATCCCGCCCCGGAGCCCCCGTCCGACCCGACGCAGGGCCGCGTCTGCTCGCGCTTCCACCTGGACGGCGAGCGCTGCACACTGCCCACGCGGAATGCCGACGGCTGGTGCCGGGACGGTTCCTGCGGCGGCTTCCGGACGAGTTCCGTGCCGGAGCGGCCGACGCCTCGCAGCCTGCCCAGGGTGCCCGCCGACGCCGACCTCGGGACCGGGCTGGAGGCGTCGGAGGCGTTCCTCGGCAGGCTCCGGGTGACCAGGGCCGCCGTTCGCGCCTTCGTGACCGCGCACGGCGGCAGTGAGCAGGAGGCCGAGGCCGAGATCCGTGGCGTGATCGCCACGTTCCTGACCGACGGGCGCCAAGCGCAGCAGACGGACGGCTACCGGCTCGTCGACCTCAACGGCTACCGGCTCGTCCTGAGCCACGACGGGACGGCCCTGACCGGCTACCGGAGCGTGCACGGCGAGCGGAGTCCGGCGCAGCACCTGGCCGGGGTCCCGTCCCGGTACGGGTCCTCCGGGCCCGCCACCGTCGGCCGCTGCCCGGCTCTCCAGGACACGGCGGCGGTGCGCGCCCTGACGGTCGAGCAGATCCAGGTGAGCGCCGAAGCCCGGGCCGCGTACGCCGACCTCACCCCGGAGCGGTCGGACCGGACGGACGCCTTCCTGGACCGGCTCCGCGCCGCGCTCGCGGCGGACCTGTCCGGCGGTCACATCGAGACCCAGCCGCGGGGCAACCACCTCGTCCTCGGCTCCGCGCGTACCTGGAGCCTCTCGCCTGACGGCGGTTCGGTGCTCTTCGTCCGCAGGCCCACCCCGTTGGACGCGGAGATCCTGGCGGCCGCCGGCCTGGGAGACGCCGACGAACTCGCTCCCGGCACCGAACTGCGGGTCCGCGCCCTCGCCCACGGTGACCAGCTCCACTGGAGGGTCACCCCGGTGCCGGCGGACCGGCAGCGGCGCTACATCCTGAAGCTGCGGCCCAGCGACCGGGCGCCCGAGGCCGGCCAGGAACTGGACGTCTGGGTCGTGCAGCGCCGCTCCGGCGTGTACGTCGTGTCGGCGAACGACTTCGGGCGCCACGGGATCTCCGAGCACTCGGCCGAGCGGTACAAGGGCGCGCTGGCAGTCCTCACCGCCATCGGTGACGGCGTCCCGGGCGAACTGCCCGAGACCGGCCTCCTGGGACTCGACGGCCTGGTCGGCTGCCTCCGCCGGGACCAGGCCGACTGGCTCTCCGTCTGGCGGCTCCTGGGATCCCCGTCCTCCGCCGACCTGACGGTACTGCGGGACGTCTCCCGCAGCCTTCCGGAGGCCGTACGGTCAACGGACGCAGCCGAGTTGGAGCGGCTCGGTGAGGTCCTGCGAAGCAGCGGCTGGCGGGACCGGGCGGTCGCCGCACTGGCGAAGCTCACGGGCGAGGATTCCCCCGAGGCGTCCGCCGTGGCGGCGTCGGCCACCGTCCTGACGGCCGAGCTCGCGGCCGCGGCCGAGGCCGACCGGACGTGCCTCCAGCACGAAGCGGTGCGCCACCAGCTCATGGCCGCCCTCTTCCGGGCCGGACACAAGCCGCAGGACTCGTCGATCGTCGATGTCGTCCGGCCCGGAGAGGGGGGCCCGATCGTCTACGAGGTCCTTCCGGCCGGCCACACCTCGTACCACGCCGTACGGGCCGGCGCCGTCCGTGTGCGGGAGATCGGGCAGGTGGTCGGCGAGACTCCCGAGCGACTCCACGTCGTCCTCACCTCGCCGCCCGACGAGCCGTGGATCCCCGACCTCGTCGAACGGGTCCTCGGCGTCTCCGTCCTCTGGCCCTCGGCCACCGGCTGGCATGGCCCGGGAAGCTCCAACGTGACCGACGCTCTCGGCTGAGCGACGGAACCTCCAGCACGAGTGCCCGACGGCGGGCTCCGCCGCCGGGCACTCGTCCTGCCCGGACGATCCGGTCGCGATCCGGTCGCGGCCTGGACGGACCGTCACGAGGCTGCGACCGAGCTACGGGCGGTCTGCCATCTCGTCATGCCGCCGGATCAACGATCGGACGGTGTCCGAAGGACTGATCCGCCTTACCGCGCCCGGCCGTTGACGATCAGGTCGCGGATGATCTCGCCGACCGCGGGCGCCTGGCACAGGCCCTGTCCGGAGAACCCGGCCGCCCACAGGAACGGGCGGACGGGGTGTGCGCCGATGCGGGCGATGTTGTCGGGGGTGGCGTCGAAGGCGCCGCTCCAGCCCCGGTGCAGGCCGATGCCGTCCAGGGCGGGGTAGAGGGATCCGAGCTGCCGGGCGACACGTGTCAGCCAGGCGGTTCGTCCTTCGCCGGGCCGGGGGCGTCCCATGCCGACGAGGATGCGGTCCTGCCAGGTGCGGATCCGGAGGCCGGTGGTGGCGTGGAGGGTCATCGGGAGGACGTCGACCGGCGTGGAAGGCGGCTCGGTGAGCAGCAGTTCGACCGGATAGGTGTCGACCGGCAGGTCGATGTCCGCCATGGCGGCCACGTCACGCGACCACGGCCCCGCAGCACACACGACGGTGTCGGCCAGGATGTCGCCCGCGGGTGTGGTGACGAGCCCGGCCGGGCTGATGGCGGTGAAGGGGGTGTGGGTGGCCAGGTGTGCTCCTGCTTCCCGGGCCGCTGCGGCGTAGCCGCGGACGACGGCAGACGGGTCGCAGTCGTAGGCTTCCGGCGACCACGCGGCGGCCACGACGGCCCGCTCGTCGATCAGCGGGTTGACTGCCAGGGCTTCGGCCGGGGTGAGCAGCGAGACGTCCACTCCGGCTTCCCGCTGTGCGGCGTAGTCCGCCTCGAACTCCCGTACCTGCTTCTCCTCGTCGAAGAGCACGAGGAACCCGACCTGGCGCATTCCCAGGGAGGTGCCGGTCCGGTCGGTGAAGCCGTGGTAGGCGCGCAGGCTGCGCACGGCCAGGGAGCCGGTACGGGGATCGCCGGGGAAGTAGGTCCGGGTGACGTGCGCGGTGGAGGCGGAGGCGCCGGATCCGAGGGTCGACCGTTCGAGGAGCACGGTGTTCTCGCCGGCCTCGGCAAGGTGGCAGGCGATCGAGGTGCCGATCAGTCCTCCGCCGATGACGACGGTGCCCGCGCGCTCGGGCAGCGTGTTCATGCCTGGCCGCCCGTCAGGCCGGTGGGCTGCCGGCGGAGGTGGTCGCCGGTCTCCCACGGGTACAGGTGGAGGTTCCAGCCGCCGAGGCAGTTGATGTAGAGGGCGAGGTGGTGTGTCACCGCCATGAAGTCGTCGCGGTCCAGCCCGTCCAGCAGACCCAGGAACCGCTGGGTGAACTGCCACAGCTTCTCCAGGCCGCAGTACCCCAGGAATTCCGCGGGGACGCCGACGAGCAGCCGCGCCATGTGCCGCAGGGCTTCGATCGGCATGCCCTGGGCCGCTCCGCGCACGAGGCCGCCGTAGGAGGCGTAGCCGAGGGGGCGGAGCTCGCCGTTGACGAACAGCAGCGTGGGAAGGACCGTCCCGAAGGTACCCGCTCCGGACGGGACGGCGCCGCGATGGAGCTCGCCGAGTTCGGACGGTTCGGTCAGCCAGATCCTCTCGGTCTCGGCGTGGATGTCGGCGACCAGGGCGTCGGCGGCCGGGCCGGAGGCGTGCAGGCGCGGTATGCGGTGGCCGCCCTGCTCGCCCTTCCTGCGGACCTCGGCCGTGATCGGCTTCTTCGTCGAGTAGACCGACTCCCAGATCGCGGAGCCGGCTTCGGCCAGAGCGGACATGTCCTGCTCGCGGATCCGGCCCACCGGAGAGGCCGCCATCGGTTCGGTGAGCGTGCCGTACTTGATGCCCAGGTGCTGGAGCGCGGAACAGAACACCGTCCCGTCCGGTGCCTCACGCCGGTCGGCGATCCTGTGGTCCGCGGTCAGGTGGAGCAGTGACGGTATCGGCGCCACGTGGTAGAGGTGCGCTCCGGCGACCAGGGCGTGTCCTTGCAGGCTCCGGTAGGGCAGCGCCTCCCACAGCGCATCGGCCAGAGCAGGGTTGCGGCCGTCGAGTTCCGCGGTCACGGTCATCCCCAGATCGGGCCAGGCGATCTCGATGTGGCGGCCGGAAGACGTCACTGCCAAGGCATGTTCCTTCGTTCGACGGGGTGTCAGGAAGATCGAGAGTGGTCGGCTGATTCGGGTTCCGTAAGTATTCGCCGGGAGTGCACGCCCGGCGGGGGCTCCGTCACCGGACCGGCCTCGATCAGGTGACGCGGTGGCCCGGACCGGGGGTTGCATGAAGGACGACAGGGGCGGGTACCAGACCACAGGGAGGCGATCTTCCCTCGCCGGAGGTTCAGCACCCGGAAGGCGTCCTGGCGCCCAAGGAGTTTGCCGATGATGGGCCAGTCGCCGAGTACCTCCTTGAGCCCTTCGACCCTGCACCCCATGGCGGACGGGATGCCAGTGGCCGTTGACCGTGCCCCTGCGTCTCGATGGGGTGCCGCGAGGTACTCCGGATGCCAGAGTGTTGCCCCCGACCCAGATCGGCGGAACACTCTGGCACCCTATCTGACCAGCCACGAAGCCGGACAAGGTCCAACGGACGATCTGGTCATCGGGAGACGGACCGAGGAGTCCGGCTTCGCCACCCGAGGCAAGGCGAAAGCCCAGCTCGCGGAGGTCTACCAGGCCCGGAAGAACGCCCCGCAGAGCGCGCGTGGGCGGAGCCCCCGGTCAGCGCCCGCGGTGATATTCCCGCCGCAGCCGAAATTCAGGATCACCGCGATAGGCACCACTCCACGAACCGGCTGATACTCGGGTCCACCTGGGCGCTCTCGTCGGCGACGGCCGCGGTGCAGAAGTAGCGGACCTCCTGGAAGTCGAGTTCCATGGCCTGGACCAGGCTGTACAGGCCGAGCTTGTCGAGGATCCAGGCGCGGGCGGCGCCGCTGTCGCCCGATGGGTCGGGGCACAGGCCGTGTTTGGCGAGCAGGTCGGTCTTGCTGATCGCAACGGCGAGCCGTGACTGCCGCACCGGAGCGCCCATCGCGGCCACTGCCTGGACGGACCGGCCGAAGACCTCCTCCGGGTGGACGGTCGAGGCGAGGGTGCGGTCCAGCAGGCTGTCCGGCGCGGGTTCCAGCCGGGTCCAGAAGTCCTCCACCGCCATCGGGTCGAGGACGAAGACGAAGGTGCGCGCGGCCCGGGCGTAGCGCAGCGCGTCGATCTCGTCCCGGTCTACGAAGCGCTCGCCGGCGGTGTCGAACAGGTGGACAAGGCGTTCGGTGCGGCCGGCGCCGAGAGTGACGGAGTGTGCGCGGGGCAGCGCCTTCTGGGTACCGAGGGTGTGTCCGCGCATCCGCAGGACCTCGCGGAGCACCTGGTAGCCGCCGGCGGAGTCGTCGTCGGCCAGGCGCAGCGCCGGGCCGCCGTTCGCGGCGGCGTTCTCCAGTGCGAGCAGCATCGCGGCCATCAGTTGGGTCTTGCCGGCGGCCCGGCCGCCGATCAGCGGGATGACCACCTCCGGCATGTGCCCTGCGTCGGTGTTCATCGGCTTTCCGCAGTGGGCGTGGGTGCAGTGGGCTTGGAGCCGGGACTGGCGGCCCATCAGCATCAGCAGGGTGGGCATGCGCTGCCCGCAGGCGCAGCGGCGGCGCCAGAGGCCGTACCGGCCGGGGCGAATGTCGATGTGCCGGCGCCGGCAGTTCGTGCGCGGGCAGTCGTAGGCGGGGTAATGGACCTTCTCGTAGCAGTGCGGGCAGATCATGCCGGTGCCCAGCCGCTTGAGCCAGAGCAGCGCGCGGTCGGTGGCCCGCAGGGTGGTGGCGATGAGCCTGGCCCCGGCGCAGAGCAGGCCGAGCACGAGGGCGTGCAGGACGGGCAGGACCAGGAGGAGGGGCACCGCGAGGACGGCGCCGAGGGCGAGGGCGGGGTAGAGGGTGAGCCCGTAGGGCACGGTGAAGGCACGGCTGCGGGGCGGGGCGGTGAACTGTCCGGTGGTGACGGAGCGGAACGAGTCGCCGACCGTACGGGCGTACGACTTCCTTGCCAGCGTGGCGAGTTGGCGCAGGTCGCGGCTGCCGGGGCCGTAGAAGTAGTTGCGGTGGGCGGGGACTTGCTCGTCCTGCGGGCGGTACGGCGGCATGGTGCGGAACTCGGCGGTCCGTCGGAACAACACGCCGATCGCCAACTGCAGGTATCCCCAGAGGAGTTCCATCACCAGTGCGATGGCGCGCAGGGCCAGGACGACGGGGGCGACGACCAGGTAGGCGGCGAGCCCGGCGAGATAGAACAGCGGGACGAGGACGAAGATCAGGATGGCAGCCACGGTCGGTCACTCCTCCCCGGGTGTGGTGGATTCCGGTTCCTCCTCGCGCCGGCGCCGAACCGGCCACAGCGCCGGCAGCAGGCGCGCCGCCCGCCGCGGGCCGCGCCGGTTCTCGGCGATCTCCCGGTAGCGGTCGGCGAGTTCGGTGTGGCAGGGCCGCACCGCCCGCTCCAGACGCTCCAGCTCCGCAAGCGGCCAGCGGTAGGCGGTGTGCTGCCGGACGGCGTTGACCACCTCGTAGTGCGCCTGCGCCATTCCGGCCCCGGAGCGTACGGCGGCGACGGCGGCGATGTGGCTGAGCCGGACCTCGTCGATCCGCTCACCGGTCCGGACCAGCTGCCACACCTGCGCCAAGTACCGTTCCAGTAGGGCGTGCCCGAAGTCCGGGATGGCATCGCGCAGTCGGCCGACGTCGGCAGGCACCTGCAGCAGGACCGGAATCAGCCGGTACCGCTTGAGCGCCTGCGGACCGGCCCACAGGCCGGCGTCCTGAACGGTGAAGACCCGGGCGAGTTCGGTGGCCTCGCGGGCCTCGCGCAGTCCTCGCTCCAGCGCCAGGGTGGTGGACACCCGCTGCCGGGTGTCGAGGCGCAGACCGGCCAGACGGTCCGGGCTGGAGAGCAGCCCGTACAGCCGCAAGCACAGGTCGAGTTGCTCCTCGCCGTCAATCGGCTGGTTCGCGGCGCGGTCGAGCCACTGGCCGACCTCCTCGTCCCGGAGCACCTCGACGGGCAGCGCGCGGACGATCTCGATCGCTTCGAGGTGGGTCCAGGTACGGGAGGGGTGGCGCCACAGCTCGCGCAGCAGCTCGGCGTCGGGTACGGCCTGGCCGCGCAGGTGCAGGATCCGTAGCAGCATCTCGGCGGTGCGTTCGGGCTGGCGCTCGGCGCGGGCCCGCCAGTAGTGTTCCAGGAGCAGTGGGCGGCCGGTGAGGTCGCGCTCGGTGAGCAGGGCGGCGGGGAACTGGGTGAAGAGCTGTTCCTGACCGGCTCGGCTCTCCAGCGCCTCCTCCACCGCGGTCGCCAATGCGGCGCGAACCGGCGGGAGTTCGCCGGCCAGCCATTCCACCTCGCGGCGCAGTTCTGCGCCGGGGGTGGAAGTGGCGAGCAGGGCGCGGGCCAGGGCGAGGGTCTCGCGGTCCAGTACCTCGGGCGCCGGGGCCAGGTCGGCGCCGAGCGCCCAGAGCAGCAGCCGGGCGCGCTGCCGGGGGCCGGTGGTGCCGGTGACCAGCAGGCGCTCCCAGAGCGCGGTGGCCTGCCGGCGGGCGTCCCGGTCGGTGATCGGGGTGGGGGCCACGGCGTCCTCGGCCGCGCTCATGTGGGCGCGCATCCGGGATTCGTACAGCCGGCCCTCGATCTCCTGGTGCAGCGCGGTGTCCCCGGCGGCGCTGGCGACGCCGCTGAGCACGGCCAGGTGAGCGTCGTCCAACTGCCGGTGTCCCCGGTACAGTTCGGCGGCCACCTGGGCGCGGCGGGAGCCGAGGTGGTCTGCGCCGGGCAGCCAGTGGGTGAGCACCCGTGCCTCGGCGCCGGTGAGCGCGATGCCGCCCGAGGCGGCCGCCGCGGCGACGGGTTCGTACCAGTCCTCCGGGCGTTCCTCCGCGCCGTGGGTGAACTCGGCCGCCCAAGTCCACACCGGGCGCACCGAGCCGACCCCGATCCGGGTCAACAGGTCCACCAGTGCACGGACCGTCTCCGGGGCGGCGGCCGGCTGGGGGAAGCGGCCACGGGCGAAGTCGAAGACGGTGTAGGCCTCCTCCTCGTCCGCCCCGAAGTCGAGCTGCGCCTCGGGCACCGTGCCGATCAGGTGCAGCCGGCTGCGGGCCGGTCGCAGCACGTAGGTGGCGAAGGAGAGCCTCCGGGCGAACGGGGGCGGCAGCAGGTAGCAGACGGCGGCGAACCAGTGGGCGATCCGCTCGGTGGTGTGGTCGGTGACCACGACCGAGCCGTGTTCGGTGAGCGCGGCCAGCACGGCGGCCAGCAGCTGCGGCAGTTGCGCGGCGTGCGGGTGCGCGGACAGGAACTCCTGGACGCCGCGGGCGGTCAGCGAGCCGCGCGGGGGCGCCGCCAGGACCGGGATTTCGGTGCTCGGCGAGACCTGCCCGCGCCACACCGGGGAGTTCCACAGCTCGATGCCGAGCAGTCCGCGCCCGGCCGCCGGGAAGTCCTCGCCGTGCAGGGCGTGGGCGAAGTAGTTGCCGAACCGGCGGGCCGAGTCCCGGCCGACGTAGCGTACGCACAGGACGGTCGCGGTGCGGCCGCCCTGGTCGTACGGGCGGTAGCAAAGGTTGATCGGGCAGCGGTCGAGTTGCTCCGGGGTGTCCGACTCGACCAGGGAGCGGGGCGGTTCGTACCCGGCGAGCGCCTCCACGGCCTGCCGGGTGCCGGCACTGACGCCCTCGCTGACGGCGTTGAACTGGAAGCCCGAGAAGCCGCTCAGCCCGTGCTCGCAGGAGGTGTAGTAGAGCTGCTGGAAATGCGCACCGGAACGCGCTGCGGCGCCGGCAGCATCGGCGGACGTGCGGTCGTTCACCCGCGCCCTGCCTTCGGGACCGAGCCGAACTCGCTGAGCAGCCACAGCAACGGGTCGGCGACCCGGTAGGGCTGGATGCCGGTGGCGGCGATCCGGGCGTCGGGGGTGGGGTTGCGGCCGAGCGCGGAGACGCCGAAGTAGCGGTAGCGGGTGTAGTGGTTCTCCAGCAGCTGGTCGATCGGCACGCCGTCCCAGTCCTTGAGTAGCCGGCGAACCTCCTCGTGCACGCTGAGGCTGTCGCCCACGTCGAAGCGGTCGCGGGCCGGGGCGTAGTCGCGCAGCGGGCTGGCGTCGTGCAGCAGGTGCCAGAAGGCGTCCATCTTGGAGAACACCACCGCGACCGGGACGTCGATCTTCTGCGTGGAGCCGCCCGCGAGCAGCATGTTCGTCACCCGGGACAGGACGTTCACGGGCGCGTCGAGCCCCGTGGTGCCCGGCAGCGGGGTGCCGGGCAGGGCGCCGTCCCGGGCTCCGGGCATCTGCAGCGGGTCGAGCAGCAGGATGATGCCGTCGGCGTTGGTCAGGTAGCGGGTGTTGAGCTCCACGCTCTCCTTGGAGCTGAAGTCCTCGCCGGCGGTATCGAAGAAGGACAGCACGGTGTGCTGCGGGCGTTCGCCGAGCAGGGTACGGCGGCGCAGGCTGAATCGGAAGACCAGCGGGTCCACCCGGTTGAGGTTGGTGGAGGCGGTTTGGGTGCCGGGGAACAGCTGGTTGTCCCGGTAGAGGCGGTCCTCGTACTCGGTGCTGTAGCGGCGCATGGTGGCGTCGTCCAGGCCCAGCAGCGCGGCCCCGAAGGCCTCGCCGATCCGGTTGCGGACCTCGTGGAGCAGGACCGTCATGTACACCGTCTTGCCGGAGGCCTTGGCGCCGACCATCGCGATCAGCCGGTTGTCCATCCTCCCGAACTGGACGGGGAGTTCGGAATGGCACACCGGGCAGATCCGATAGGTGGTCTCGCCGTCGCAGTCCGGGCAGACCGCCGTCGGCTTGCGCCCGTCGGCGGCGAAGACCGGGCCGAGGTCGTGGCTGCGGCGCGGGCCCATGCGCTCGTCCAGCACCTGGTCGCGTCGGCGCTCGCACTGCTTGCCGGTGCGGCTGAGCCGGCAGTTGCAGCGGAAGCGGATCTCGCGCGGGGCGAAGCCCTCGTAGCAGTAGGGGCAGGTGTGCCGTCGGGCCATCAGGTCACTCGCAGTCTGTGCAGTGCGGTCGGGCGGATGTCGAGGCCGGCGTCGGTGGCGGCGTCACCGTGCGCCGGGAAGCAGACCAGCCAGGAGGGGCCCTTGGTGGCGGGCAGCGGGAACTCGACGGTCAGCGGGGTTCGGGCGGGCAGCCGCTGCGCCCGTACCTCGTGCACCACGGTGCCCTCAGCGGTGCTGGTCGGCCGGAACCGGCCGAGGCCGTGGACGATCCGCAGGTCGGGCAGGTCACAGCCGCTCTCGGCGGTGAAGGTGACGGTCGCCACCCGGCCCTTGAGCCGACGGCGTACGGCCGGCTCGTACTCCACCACCCGCGGCTGCGCGGGCACGATCAGCGCGGAGGAACCCTCGCAGTCCACGCCGGAGCCGGTGACCAGCGCCTCCACGGTGAGGGTCACCGCCTCGCGGCCGACGGCCATGTCGAGCCCGCCGTCGTGCTCGTACGTCCGGCGGCGGCAGACCAGGTCCCCGTCCAAGCGGCGGTCGGCGGCGCCGCCGTCCGTGCGCTCGACCCGCTCCCGCTGCCAGCGGACCCGCGCGCTCAGCGCGCCGTCGGGCCAGGCCCACAGGACGAGCAGGTGGTCGCCGCGCCGGATGGCCTGCAGGTCGGCGACGGGGACGGCGAAGGTGCCGGCGGGCGGGGCTTCGGTGGGCGGGATGGGGGTCGGGATGGGGGTCGGGTTTGGGGTTGGTGTGGTCTCCGGAGGCGCCGCGCTCTCCGGGGCCGGTGCGCTCCGGTGGGACTGCTCGTGGCGGGGCTGGGGGATGACGGGATCGTGGGGCAGCTCGACCGGGACGACGGGCGGCTCCTGCAGCTCCGACAGCGCCTGCGGCTGCTCCGGCCCGCGGTCGGTGGTCCCGGGGTCCGGGTCGGTCACCGTCGCCGTCACCGCCGGAGCCACCGCCTCCGCCGACCGGGTGCGCGGCTCCGGGTCCTCGGCCACCGCCTCCGCCGACCGGGTGCGCGACTCCGGGTCCTCCGCCACCGGATACGGGGTGCGTGCGGCCGGCTCGGGGTCCAGCAGTAGGTACCCGTCCGGGGACCTGGAGGTCCTCGGCGCGGGACCGCTGACCACCCGCAGGACGCCGAACTCCTGCCGAAGCAACAGGCCTCGGACGACGGCCAGTTCGGGCCGGTGGCAACGTACGGTCAGGCCGCGGGCAGCCGGGAGCGCCTCGATCCCGGCCCGGTGCCCGGGGGCGACGGACAGGCCGCCTGCCAGCAGCACGGTGTCGACGGCCGGCTCGGCGGCGAGCTCCTCGGTGACGGCCGCGAGCATCCGCTGGTACAACGGCGCGACCACCCGGTCGAGCTCGGCCCGGCTCAGCTCCACCGGCAGACCGTCCCCGGCCGGTTCCAGCACTTGCTCCGCCGCACTGAGCCCGTGTCGCAACTGCTGCGCCACCCGGCGCAGGTCGGTGCCCACCGCCGGCCGCCCGGCGAGGTGGGCGGCGAGGACCTCGTCCCAGTCCTCGCCGCCGAGGAGGTCGCTGCGGGTGCGCACGACCCGGACGGTGAGGTCGGGGGTGATGGCGAGCACAGTCAGGTCGAGGCTGGTCGCCCCGTGGTCGCAGACCAGGACGCTACGGTCCACGCCCTCGGCGACCGCACCGTAGTGCAGCGCCACGGCCACCGGATCCGGCACCACTCGCTCCACCCGCAACCCGGCGGCCTCGGCGGCCCGGCGCAGCTCGTCCTCGCCCTCGCCGGCGGCCGGCAACCCGAGCACCACCGACGGGTCCGGACCGACCCCCGAGTCCTCGCCCGCCGCGGCGAGCAGGGCCGGCAGGGCACGAGCCGGGTCGAGGACACCGTCCACTCCGTCGAACTCGACCTCCACGACGTCCGGTTGGCTGCCCGGGATGTTCCGGGCCAGGCGCCCGTACCGGTGCCCCAGGTCGATCGCGATCACGTCCATACCTCCTCCTGCGCGCGAACCCACACGGTGCCGTCCGCTCCGGCCCCGACCCGCAGTCGGCTCCCGGGCTGCGGGCGGTGTTCCAGGAGGTAGCCGACGACCGCCGCCCGCACCCGCTCCAGCTCGTTGCGGATCTGCCGGCCCCCGTACGCCTGGTGCTCCGGGTCCGACATCCGCTCGACGATCCACGGGTGCAGCGTGGCGGTGTCAGGCAGGAGCTCGATCCGGTGGCGTTCCCGTACGGACTCGCGGAGTTGGGCGAGCAGCCGGTCGGCGATGCGTACCACGTGCTCCCGGCGCAGCATGTCGAAGACCACCACGCCGGGTTTGAGCCGGCCGTAGATCTCCGGCCGGCCGATCTGCCGGAACTTGTCCTCCACGGCGCGGATGAAGTGCGCCTCCAGTTCGGCGTACGAGGGTTCGCCGCCGGCGTCCAGCAGTCCGCGCAGCTCCTCCGCGCCGGTGTTGGAGGTGAAGATGATCAGGCACTCGGAGAAGTGGGCGGTCTGCCCGCGGCCGTCGGTGAGCCGGCCGTCCTCCAGGACCTGCAGGAACTTGTCCAGCACCTTGGGGTGGGCCTTCTCGATCTCGTCGAACAGCAGCACGCTGAACGGCCGTTCCTGCACCCGACGGGTCAGTTCGCCGCCCTGTTCGTAGCCGACGAACCCGGGCGGGGCACCGGCCAGCCGTTCGGCGGAGTGCTCCTGCTGGTACTCGCTCATGTCGAAGCGGGCGTACGCGCTCTGGTCGCCGAACATCAACTCGGCGACGGCCTTGGCGAGTTCGGTCTTGCCGACGCCGGTCGGGCCGACGAAGAAGAATGCTCCCCGGGGCCGGGCGGTACCGGAGTGGCCGAAGTCGACGCCGACGAAGGCGGATTGGAGAGCCGAGGTGACGGCGTCGACGGCCGGGGTCTGGCCGACGACCCGGCGGGCGAGCAGCTCGGCAGCCCGGGCGATGGTGTCCCGGTCGAGCTGGGTCCACGGGTCGACGCTGACGTTGAGCCGGTGCAACTCCAGGAGTCTGTCCGGCTTCTGCAGCGGTGCGTCGCGCAACCAGGAGGTCCGGGCGAGGGAGTCGATGTCCCAGCCGGTCATGCCGTCGGTGGCGCCGACCAGGGCTTCCAGGTCGGCGGGCGTGGCGTCCGCCGAGCCGTTGAACCGCTGCCGCAGCCAGTCCAGCCACAGCCGGCGCTCACTCGGGTCGGGTCGGCCGAGGTGCAGGGTGGCGATCCGGGGGTCCTCCAGGTGGAACCAGCCGGGCAGCCGTCCGACGTCACCGACCGCGCAGAGTACGGCGTTCCGGGCGTGCGGGCCGGGGCCGACCGCCGTGTGCGGGGTGACCGCCTCCGTCATCGCGGCCCGCAGCCACAGGTAGCCGCGGTGCGATTCGGGCTGGCCGGGCGGGAGCTGGTGCTCCACGTCCTCGAAGACGAAGGAGACCGCCGCGTCGGGCGAGGCGACCAGACGCCGGACGGTGGCGAGGATGTCCTCGAAGTTGCGCGGGCGGGCGGCCGAGCGGGCGGCGAACAGCCGCTCCCGGCCGCGCTGCCGCTCGGCGCCGCGGGTGGTGTGGGCGGCCGCGGCCGCTCCGGGGTCGGCGGGGCCGTCCTCGGAGCTGGGCGGGGCAGTGGCGGTCTGCTGGGCGGGCAGGGCGGCCACCAGCTGGTCGTAGCGCTCCGCGTGGCCCGGGAAGGGGAAGGTCAGGCCGCCGACCGGGTCCCACCAGCCGACCACCTCGGCGCCGCGCAGTTCGAGCAACCCGGCGACCACCTCCCGGAAGGCGGCGGGCCGGTCCTCGAACCACCAGCGGTCGCGGATCTGCCCGTCCAGGACGACCTGCCGCCCGCGCCGCAGCTCCCAGTCCAGGGAGATCGCCCAGAGCGGCATCATGCCGTCCGCCACGGCCCGCCGACCGGCCTGGGCCGCGCCGTCGTGACGGTCCTGACGGGGAGCCGGAGGCGCGGTGCCGCCGTCGGTGGCCGGCTTCGTCCAGTCGACCGTGCTCATTGCTGCCACCGCCACTCCACCGTGTTCGGCAGCGGCCGGCTCTGCGTCCGGGGCGGCTTGCCGTCCCAGGTCAGCTCGCCGGGGACGAACTCCTCCTGCTCGCCGATCACTTCGTGCACACGCTCCAGCAGGTCCTCGGTGGCGTCGCAGACCGCGCGCTGCGGGTCAGGGTGCAGCGCCACATCGGGTTCACCCTCGACCTGGTAGACGAGGACGGGGCTGCCGTCGTCGCCGGTGGCGACGGTGGTCTCGTACAGCGCTCCGGTAGCGCGTTCGAAGCGCAGCACCAGGGCGTCGCCGTGGTCGCCGCCACCGAGGAAGGCGAAGCCCTCGCCGAGCATGGCGTCCTGGAGCGCCTGTGCGAGGTCAGTGCGCCGGGTGTGAGCGAGGTGCAGTTCGTCCAGGCGGGTCTCGGCCTCGGCGAGCACGGCTTCCAGGGCCGCGACGGCGTCGAGGGCCGCGTCCGGGGCCGGGGTCGCGAGCACGGCCTCGGCCGAGTGGAGGGCCCGGTCGAGCCGGTCGGCGAGCTCCGGGTCGGCGAGGTCACGGGCCTCGGCGGCCGCGTCGGTGACGGCGGGCCGGACGACGCCGAGCCGGTCGCTCGCCTCGCCGAGCAGCGCCGCGAGGCGCTCGCGTTCGGCTTCCTCGGCCGCGACGCGGGCGGCGGCCTGTTCCGCGGCCTGGCGCCGGGCCTCCTCCGCCGCCTGCAGCCGGGCTTCCTCCGCCTGCTCCTGCGCCCGCCTCCGGGCCTCCGCCGCCTCCGACTCCGCCCGCCGCTGATCGGCCACGGTCGCAGCGTGCCGGGTGAGCGCGTGCTCCACCGTGCCCAGCAGCGCCGCGACCCGGGTCTGCGCGCCCGGACCGGACTCGGCGCGCAGCCGGTCGAGCAGTCCCGTGCAGCGCTGCCGGCCCTCCGCGTCGTGGGCCGCCGCGTCCGGTCCGAGCGCGGCCAGCCGCTCCTCGAACCCGGCCAGCAGGGCCGCCCGGTCCCCACCTGCCGTGGAGCTCCCCGGCAGGCTCACGATCCGGCCGCGCAGCTCCTCGATCGCCGCGCCGAGCCGCCCGCCACCGCCGCCGCCGACCCGCTGTTGCAGTCGCGCCAACTCGGCTTCCAGGGCGTCCAGTTCACTCCCCGGGCGGCTCTGCCGCGCCCGCTCCAGCAGCCGCCGCACCTCCGCTAGCCCGCGCGCATCCGCCCCGGCCTGCTCCTGGTCCATCCGCCGGGTGTGCGCCTCCCGCTCGGCGGCCCGCCGGCGCGCCGCCTCCTGCCGGGCGCGCTCCACCTCCGCCCGGGCCCGCTCGCGACGGGCGGCCGCCTCCTGCGCGCGCCGGACAGCGAGCTCCGCGCGTTCCCGGGCGCGCCGGACAGCGAGGTCCGCCCGTTCCCGGGCCCGCTGTTCCTGCTGCCGACGGCGTTCGGCCTCGCGCCGGCGGCGGAGCTCCTGCTCCCGCCGCGCGTACACGGAGGCCACCTGGACCGTGCTGTACTTCGGTGATCCGCTCATACTTCCCTCCCGGCCTCGGTGCGCAGGACGAATCCCCGCGCGGCGAGCTGCTCCTCAAGTCCCTCCCGGAAGCCCGGAGTCGGCGGCACACCGGCCCAGGAGAGCGATCCGTCGCCCTCCACCGACACCTCGACGCCCGCGCTGGTGTCGGGCTCGGCCGGAACCTGCGCGTAGCGCTCGCCGAGCGCGATCAGCCGCTGGTTGGCCGAGCCGCGCCAGCGCAGGGCGGCGTGCCGCGCCGCCACGTACGGGCCGTCGACCAGCAGGTCGAGGCGCTCCAGCAGGGCGCGCCGGTCCGGGCCGCCCGCCCGCAGCGCCTCGTGCCGGTAGCCCGAGTACGCCATCGCACTGAACTCCGGTCGCCGTGCCCGTACCGCGTCCAGCAGTTCGACCAACGCGCCCGCCTGCGCGAAGGGTTCGCCACCGGACAGGGTGACACCCTCGATGTCGGGCAACCGGCAGAGCCAGTCGACGAGTTCGGGCACGGCCAGGGGCGTTCCGCCGTCGAAGGGCAGCGTCTCGGCGGCGACGCACCCCCGGCAGCGCAGCGGGCAGCCCTGCACCCAGATCACGGCGCGCACGCCGGGGCCGAGCACGGTGCAGCGGTCCAGCCGCCGGGCCACGGAGAGCCGGGTCACGTCGGCCATGCCGCAGCCCTCCCCGCTGCCCCGGGAGCGGCCGCCGTACGCTCGCCCCCGCCCACCTCGGCCACGTCGCACCACGGGCACCACGGCCGCTCCACCGTGTGCACGTGCCGGGTGTCCACCGCGCAACCGCGCAGCCGGTTCGGCGCGGCCTCGGCGGCCAGCGCCTCGGCCCACTCGCAGGCCGAGGGCCGCACCCCGCCGAAAGCGGCCAGGAACAGCTCCCGGAGCCGCCGCGGCAGCACGTCGACGGGCGGGGCGGAGCGGGGCAGCACCACCGAGGCGCGGTCCAGCAGCCGGCAGCGCCCGTGCAGCACGTTGTCGTCGTACGAGAGGTAGGCGCCGCCGTCCCCGGGGTGCCCGGCGAAGGGGTGCAGGCCGTCGGTGAGCAGCTGGTGGACCAGGACGGCGAGGACGAAGTCGTCGGCCGCACAGTCCGGCGGGGTACCGGGCTGCGCGCCGATCCGCTCGGGGGCGGTGTAGCCGGGGGTGCCCATCCGGCCGGGGAACAGCTCGCCGGCATCGGTGAACTGCCAGGAGTCGACGTCCGCGATGGCGACCCGGCCCTGCCCGTCGACCCACAGGTTGTCGGGTTTGAGGTCGCCCACCACGTAGCCCGCGGCGTGCAGGTCAGCGACCAGCCGGGCGAGGGAGCGGGCGGCGGCGAGGGTGGTCGCCCAAGTCGCCTGCGGCAGCGCGATGCGCCGGGCCGCCGGGGTGAGCAGGTGGGCGAAGGGGTGGTGGTCCCGGCGCAGGTCGGCCATCAGGTAGCCGTCGACGGCCGCCCCGTCCGGCGGTCCGTCGGTGCGGACGGCCGTCAGCGGCCAGGCGATCCGTACCGGGGTGTCGGCGAGCAGCCGCACGGTGCGCGGCTCGCGCCGCTGCCGGACCAGTCGGGCGATCCGGCGGCGGTAGGCGGCCGGGGTCGGCGGGTCGGGGACGAGCTTGGCGACCAGCGGGCGCGCGTCGTCGACGGCGTACACCACACCTTCCGAGCCGTTGCCGATCCGCTCGGTGAGTCGCCAGACGCGCCCGGTGTCGGACACCACGGTGAGGGCCATGCTCACCACCCGTCCAGTACGGCGCACAGCACCGTCAGATCGTCGCCGGTACGGGCCGCCGCGGGGCCGGAGAGCAGCGCGCGCAGCGGCTCGGCGTCGCCGCCGTTGGCGCGCAGGGTGGCGGCGAGTCCGCAGAAGAACCGCGTCGCGGGCACCGGGCCGGCCTCCGGGGGCAGCCCGTGGACTTCGGGGTGGTCCAGGCTCAGGGCGGCGCAGCCGTCGGTGGCGAGGACGACGCCGCTCAGCTCCGGCTCCCACACCACGAAGGTGCGCACCTGCAGCGCGGCGCCGGGCGAGGAGAGGAACACCGGCCCGGGGCCGCCGGGGGCGGGCGGCGGCATCACCAGGTGGCAACGCTCGGCTGCCCCGGCCTGCCGGGTGAGGACGGTGCCGAAGCAGTCGCCGACCGAGACGACGGCGACCCAGGGCGGGCGCACCACGGCGGCGGCGACGGTGGCGGCCAGCGCGCCGACGTCGGCCGCCTCCCCTGCGGTCGCGCCAGCGGTCGCTCCGAGCACGGCCTGCGCGGCGCCCAGGTACTCGGCGACCAGCCGGGCCCCGCCGGCCGCCGCCCAGGCGGTCCAGACTTCCGGTGCGTCCTCGGCGGCGGGCACGCCCTCGGCCAGCACTCGGCAGGCCGCGTCGACGGCGAGGTGGGCGCCGAGCGCGCTGCGCTCCCGGCTGCCCGCGCCGTCGGCCACGGCCAGCACGACCGCCCCGCCCAGGTCGGCGGCCTTGAAGGCGTCCTGGCATCCTCGCCCGGCCGCCAAGTGCCCGGTGCCCTGGACGACTGCGCCTGCAACGATCACCGGTGTTGCTCCTCTAGCCGCCGCATCCGTTCGAGCTTGTCGTTGTACTGCCGCACCTCGCGGTGGATGTCCTCGGCGGTCCGGTCGGGCGTGATCCGGTCCGAGCTCTGGAACAGCAGGTCCAGGATCTGCCCGAAGCTCAGCTCCTCCAGCATCAGCGCCGCCTTGGGGGCGAGCACCTGTAGCAGCTCCAGGTCGGCGCCGCGCACCCCGATCGCCTGCAGCACGAACTCGCCGCGCTCCTCGCCCAGGCGCACCCGGCGGGCGGTGTCCGCGAGGGCGGCCGGCTCCATCCGGTTGCCCTGGGCGTCGCTCGGGGCCCCGTCGGTGAGCACCCAGAGGAACGGCCGCCGGACCGGGACATGCTGCTGCTGGAGCGTCCGGTAGCGGGCACCGGCCAGCTCCAGGGCCGTCTCGACGGCGTCGGTCAGCCGGGTCAGTCCGGAGGCCGCCAGCCGGGGCGGGCGCATCCGGTCCACCGGCACGAACAGCCGCTCCGGCGCCACCTGTTCGACCGGCACCAGCTCACCCCGGCCGGCGTCGAAGACCCGCACCCGCGAGTCGAAGGCGACCAGGCAGACCTCCACCCGGGCGCGCAGCCGCGGGGCCGTGCGCTCCCCGTCGAACCAGCGGGCCAGCGCGTCGTTGAGCGCGTCGATCCTGGGCTGCTCGGCCGGGCGGCCCATCGAGGCCGAGGCGTCGAGGAGCAGCACGACGGGCTGCCGCTCGTGGTAGCCCTCGGCGGGGCCGAAGTCGTACGTGCTGCTCATCCGCGCGCCGCCCCGTCCCGGTCGGCGGGGCGGGCGACCAGCCGACCGCTCGTCTCGTCGAGGCCGACGACGACCTCCGTTCCGCGCGGGGTCGCGGGGGCCTCCGGGAGCATCCGCAGCAGGACGCCCTCGACCAGGACGTAGGTGTCCGGCGCGGGCCAGGTCACGGTCCGCCCCGCCGCCCCGCGGGCCCACTCGTCCATCCCCTCAGCCATCCACACCCCCGTGTGACTGTCCGTCAACTCGACTTTCCGGACGAGGTGTCCCGGAGGCGATCACCTTTCCATCGGACCGCCCGCGCGCGCAACCGCGATCACCCCGTGGATCGCGGTGGTGTGCTCTTCGTTCCTCGCTCGCGCACCCTTCCATTGCACCGGATCAGCCGGTCGCCCGCCGGTCGTGTGCGGGGCGAATCCCGGCCGGAATGCGCTCCACGAGTGCCGCGGCCTCCGGCGTGCGCACCACGAAGTGCACGTCCCACAGTGCCCCGCCGGCCAACTCAGCTTCCACGGCGGCCCACACGGCGGCCAGGCCGGCCTCGTACGACAGGCCACCGCGTCCCGAGCCGAGCAGCGGGAAGCACACCGAGCGCAGCGGCGGGTCGAACCGTTCGTGCTCCTCGGCGAGCAGCGCGAACGCCCGGGAGACGGCCCGGGTGACATCGGAGGGCAGCACGTCATAGTCGTTGGTCCCGGCCCGAGGGACGGCCACCGCCGCGTGATAGATCCGGCGAACTCCCCGCTCCACCAAGGCCCCTGCGCCGGTGGCCGCCACCGTCCCGGGCAGCACGGAACGCCCCGCCACCCCGCGTCCTGCCACCCAGGCGCGCAACTCGTCGTGCAGCGGGTCCGCCAGCACGTCACCGGTCACCCCGCGCCGGGCGGCCGCCCGGCGCAGCGAGGCGGCCACCGAGGACTTGTACGGCTCGGGCAGCGCGAAGTACACGTTCGCGGGAGAGACGACCACGTCCACCTCGCGCAGCAGGTCCACCGGGTGGACGTGCAGGGCGAGCGCCACCGGCCGGTCACCGGCGATCACCTGAACCGTCCGGTGGGTACCGGCACTCGACCTCACGGGAGCCGGTCCCGGCTCCGCGGCAAGGCGCAGGATGTGCTCGGCGACCTGCTCCAGGACCATCACCTCGTGATCCTTGCGGAACCGCTCCACGCTCACCCCGTACACCCCGGCCGCCCGCGCCCGGCGGTCGGAGGCCGGCCAGTCCCGGGTGCCCTGCGCCAGGCCCAGGGTGTACTCGGCGGCGGTGCGCAGGGTCCCGGCGTCCAGCCGGGAGACGGCCAGCCGCAACAGTGCCTCGACGGCCGCGCCAGGGGTCCGGGCGGCAGTGGCCTCGGCGGCGGACTCCAGGGCGGGCAGCGCGCGCCCGCGCAGGCGGACCAGCCCGACCCTCCGGACCTCCTTGAGTTCCGGCAAAAGTGACCCGACGTCAGGAACGGGTGATGCCATGCGCCCACGATGACATCACCCGTCGAGTACGCACAAGTCGTGTTCGATCACCTCTGCGTGAGCGGCCCTGTTCACCACCCCACGGGCGTCGAAACCTCCGCTCGAAGGGGCTTGAGCAGTTCGTTGACCTGCTTGAGGCCCTCCGGGGACCCGAGGTCGGGGATGCTCCACTCCGGCACCACCTCCAACGGGCCGCCCTCGCAGTGTTCGACGCGGTCGCGGTAGAGCATCAGGACGTCCTCGCGCCGGTTGCGCCGGGAATCCCAGAGCAGGCCCTGCGCCTCCGGTGCCTGGGCCCGGATCTCGCTCGACCAGCGCCGTGACACGGCGTAGTTGCGCTCGTCGTCGAGGAGTGTCTCCTGGCAGACCGCGGCCAGGTCGGCGCCGGTCTGCAGGGGCACCAGGGTGAGGTCGCACCGGGAGCGCAGGCAGCTCAGCGAGCGCCCCTCGGCCACGGCGTAGAGGACCTCCCGCGTGCCGTCCCCGCCATAGGGCACGGAACGCAGCATGCTCTCTGCGAGGGCCGTGAGGGGTGTCGCCGCCAGGTAGAGGTAGTGATACGGATCGAGCAGCGTGCCCTCGAAGCGGCCCCCACCGAAGTGGATGTCCGAGAGCTTGTCGTTGAACTGGTCCGGCGCATAGACGGACCTGTGCACCCGCCACAGCTCGGTGCCGGCCGGGACCGTGGTGAGGTTGGGGCGCAGCACCGTCGTGGTCCTGGGGAAGAATCCGGTCGGATCGAAGGGACGCTCGCTCATCATTCCCCCTCCACCAGTTGCGCAGCCGCCCCGACCAACTGGTGGTCGGGCAGGCGGCCGAGCAGCGAGGCGGGTGCGCCGCCCAGCCAGCTGTTGTCACTGAGCCACCAACTCCCCGCGCCCCAGGGGTCGATCTCCGCGAGCAGCAGCCGGTTGACCTCCAGGACGACCCCGTACGGGGCGCCGCCGTCCACGGGGAACTGGAAGCGCGGGTAGCGCGCGCCTTCCGGGGATCCCGGCACCCGGATCAGCTCGGGCGGCGGCGGGCCGCCGCAGCGGTCCCTGGCCTCCTGCGCGGAGAGAGCCAGCGCGTCGAGCAGCAGGTGGCCCGGCCTGGTCTCGCCGGCGGGTGCTCGGTCGAGCACCGGCTCCGCCGCAGGCGTCGGCGCTGACAGCCAGGCCAGCAGCTCGCGCGCCACGTCCACGTCCGCCGGTACGGGCGGCGCGCCGACCAGTCGCGAGGACTCCAGCGCGGCGCGCACCGGGTGGTCGAACGGCAGCGGCCGCAGCGCCCGCCGGACGCCCTGGAGCGCGTTGCGCCGTCCCCGGTCGTCGTCCGCGGTCACGGCGGCGAGCGCCTCCAGTCGGCTCAGCAGGACCGCGTACCGCTCCTCTCCGAGCTGTGCGCGAATGCTGTCCCGGTGTTCGCGGATCAGACCGAGCAGCCGTTCCGTCGCCCGCCCGCGGCCCTCGTCCGAACCGTCCTCGTTCATGCGCTCCTCCTTTCCTTCGGGTCGTTCGTGTCCCCGTGCCCGGCCGGACCGGGGTGGCCCTGGTGGGTGAAGGCGGCCCAGTACGCGATCCGGTCGAGGTCCGGGCGCCGCAGTTCGTCGGTCAGTTCCTCGTGCAGCGAGCTCGGGGCCTGCCGGTCCGGGTCGAGCATCCACAGCTGCGCGGCCCGCAGCGCGTCGACGGGGCTGAGCCGGTCGACATTCAGGTAGTGGTGGAACACCGCCATGAGCAGCGCCGAGGCGCCGTCCGAGGCGGCCCAGCGGGAGCCGACCACGTCCCGCGCACCGGCCGCGCAGAAGCCCGTGGTGAGGGTGAGCGCCTCGTCGTGGTCGCGCGTCGAAAGGTCGGTCTGGCAGGCACTGAGCACGACCAACGGGCCGTCGTCGTTGCCGTGTTTGGCATCGGGTCGGTCGAGCAGCCGGGTGACCGTGAGCCGGCCCGAGTGGGGAGCCGGGCCGTCGTCGGGGTCGGCCAGTTCAAGGGCCGAGGCCGTGGGGTTCGTGCCCGCCGAGCCGTGCGCGGCCAAGTGGAGCACCGAGGCCCCGTCGGCGAGGTACCCGAGGACGGCCTCGGGCGTGCCCGGGGCCAGCTCCTCCTCGGCCAGGTCCGAGACCTGTCCGCACACCCGGGCCTCGGGGTAGAAGGAGTCCCGCAGGGCCAGCACCTCGATCTCGGCGTACATCAGGTCCTGGCTCGGGTCGGCGAGTAGGACGGGCGCGGCCGCCGGCGGCCGGGGCGCGCGTCGCACCGAGCGCAGAAACTGGCTGCCCGAGGCGGCATAGCTGATCACCGCGGCCTGGCAGAGGTACTCGTACGGCGGCTCGCCGGGGAAGCGGCCGGCGTGCCAGGGCACGATGCCGAGGCGCCCGCACGGCACGAGGACGATCCGCAGCGGCCGTCCCTCGGCCTCCAGGCGCTTGTCCAGGCCTGCCAGGACCGGGCCGAGCACCGCGCAGGCCCAGTCGCAGAGCGCGGCGAGCGCGTCCTCCCAGGCCTGCCGCAGCGCGAGCTCCTCCGTGCTGTGGCCTTTCACGGCGGCATCGAAGGCGGCGGCGGCGTCCAGGTAGCTCTCCAGCGGGCCGCTCTCGGCCTGGGACAGCTGCTCCAGGATGCCCATCCCGGCCCCGAGTTGCGGGCCCACAGCGATGACGATCCCGGGGCCGACCTCGGCGCCGGGCACCAGGTACAGCAGCGCGTCCGCACCGCTGTCCGCGAGCCCGTCGGAGAGTTCGCTCAGCGTGGGGGCCGCGAGCAGGCCATCCTCCTCCCGGTAGCCGAGCGCCTGCAGCGCCCGGCGGCGCAGGGCGCTGGGCAGTTCGCCGGGGACTCCACCGGCGCGGCTCACACCGTCCGCCGTCTCGGTGGCCGCTCGCCAGGCCTCGGCGAGCTCGTGGTGCCCGCGCTGCTCCAGGAGCTCCGGGACGGCCGAGGAGGTGGATGCCGCGTGCAGCACCAGCGCGCGCCCCGACTCCAGTGCGGCCACCGCCTCGTGCAGCCGCCCCTGAGAGCCGGCCCACAGTGCGGCCTGGACGCCCCGGCTGGCTCCGGCCCTGGCGGCCACCAGCCCGTGCTCGGCACCGGTCTGCAGGAGAACGTCCGCGGCAAGCGCGGTCAGCGCCTCCTTCGCGGCGTCCAGGGCCCTGGTGTCCGACACGTCCTCGTTCTCGACCGCGCGCACCCGGTACGCCCCGGCCAACTGCCACAGCGCCTCGGCGGCGATCCGCGGTGCCCGGCCCTCGCGGATGCCCTCTCGGACCCGCTCCAGTTCCTCGATCAGGCGGTCGAGAACGCTCCGGTCGCGGGTCAGGCCGTATCGGAGGGCCAGTGCGAGCGCGGCGTTGTAGACCTCGTCCGTCGAGGCCTTCGACGGCGGGGCCTGGTACTCCTGCATCGGCGTCGGCGGGGTGTCGGACAGGGCGGCGCGCAGGAGGTCGAAGTCCGGGGCGGTAGGGATCGGGATCTCCGTGCCGAACGGCGCCCCGGTCTCCTTCACCGTGGACATCCCGCCTTCCATGACGGCCAGGCCGTCCAGGAGCAACTCCCGATCCCAGGCGACCATGCCGAGCTTGGCCCGCGCGGCACCGAGCGTCAGCTCGACCACTCCCCGGAAGAAGCCGTCCGGGACCTCCTCCGCCAGTTGCTCGGCCTCGGTCACCAGGCCGCGCGCCACCCCTGCGTTGTGCTCGGCGTCCCCGGTCTCCCCGACGTCCATGATCCGGTGGTACAGGTCCATCACCCGGCCCAGAACGGCCGGGTCTCCGATGCCGGGCGGCAGGGAGCCCGCCATCTTCCCCAGGCTGTCCTGGATCGCCGCCATGTGCCGACGGCCCTCCTCCCTGTCCTGGAGCGTGCCACCGACGCCGGCACCGACGTTGAGCAGCAGCGCCCGGAGCCCTTCCAGGTGGTGGGACTGGTCAAGACCGGGAGGCTGGTGGTCCTGGACCTCACTCAACCGGCCGAGCAGGTGGTTGAGCGCCCGGTGGGGGTCGGTACTGTTCAGCGCTTCGTCGAGGCCGTAGCTGGTGGCGCGGACGGCATCCAGGCCGGCGACGATGCGGCGAAGGGCGTCGGGATCGAGGACGGTCGCCGGGTCCGGAACAGGTCCCGGACTCGAATCCGAGACCGGATCCCCGGTCGGGTCGGGGGCGGCCGCCGTTCCGAACATCCTGTCCAGCAACTGACGTAGCTGGTCCGAGAAGGGATCTCCGTCCGGAATCATGCTCGCCAGGAGGTCGTGGATCCCGGCCGCGCTCGGAGCCGCGATCCCCCGCTGCATCCGGCCCAGCAGTTCGCGGTCTTCCGGCGGCAGCGGAAGGTCCACGATCTCCTTGATCAGCTCGTGGAACTCCTGGGCGACACTCATCATCCCGGCCGGGCCCACCCGCTGCATCCACTCCACGTAGGCCGAGAGGTCGGGTACCGACCCCAGCCCGGGCTGCGACTGCAGGGGCGAGATCAGGTCCGCGAGGAAGAACGCCGCCCACGTGCGGTGCTCGACGCTCACAGCCGCACCCAGCACCGTGGCGGGGTCCCGCACCTCCCGCAGCAGGGACTCCGCACGCTCCCGGTCGGCCCGCGCCCCGCCGGCGTTCCATCGCAGGGTCAGCGCGGCGCCCAACCACATGCTCGCCGCGCTGCGCAGCGCGGGATCGTGGTCCAACAGCGGGGCCAGCTGTTCGAGTTCGCCGATGGACGCGTCGCACTCCCGCTGCGATGGCGCCTCACCGCCCCGGAGGGCGGGAACCAACCGCCTGACCCGCTCCTCCGCGTCCGCGACCCAGGCGCGCAGCCCCTGTACGCCGCCGTCCTCCACGTCGCCCACCGGCTCCCCGCCTCTCCGGATCCATGACTTCCCCCGTGGCTACCCGCCACTATGCCGGGCGCTCGGCCCGGCGGTAGCCGAATCCCACGACTGGCCTGCTCAACGCCCGAAATCCGCCCGGGACACACCCAGTTGGGCCCGCATCTCGTCCCGCATTCGGCGCAGCGCGGCCCACCGGGCGTCGATGCCCTGCCGCACGGCGGCCGGCAAGTCGCCGACCCGGGGCGCGCCGGCGTCGAGGCGACGGACCATGCCGTAGAGCTCGCCCAGGTCTCGGCTAAACGGGCCCGCGAGGTCCAGGACTTGCTCGGGCACCCGCAACTGCGCCTCGGCGTACACCTCGCGGTAATGGTCGCGTGCCTCGGCGAGCCGCTGCCGGGCCGCCGGGAGGTCCGCGTCCCGGCCCAGCGCGTGCACCTGGTCGGTGAGGGCGGCCAGGTACTGCCGGGCTGCCGCGTTCAACGCGACGTAGCACGCACGCAGTTCGTGCTCCCGTCGATGCTGCTCCGCCACCTCCTCGGCGCGCTCCTGCTCGCGCCGCCTCCCGCCGTCCGCCGCGCGCTGCGTCAGCAACGCGGACAGCAGCGTCCCGAGGACGCCGACGACCGCGACGCCGAGTGCACTCGCGCCCTCGATGTCCAACTCGGACCTCCGTCCGTCGACTTCCCTGTAGGGCCAGCGAAGCAGCGGGCTCCGGACAGGAGCAACGGCCGGCCCGGAGGTCGCCCGTGATTCGACCTGGCGCCGACCGGCTACGCGTCACCCGAGACGGCACGGTCGTGCCCTGGTGTCAGGGCCCGACCGCGACTCGCTCCCTCGCCTCCGGGAGCGACACCTGTGCATTTCGGCGCTCGATGTCGACGGGCGCGGAGCCCCTCCGACCGGCCTGGGAAGTCCGCCCCTGCGTTTCCCGCAGGTCAGCACTCCCGGCCCCGGGCCTTCAGCGGCATCGCCGGCAGTTCCGGGGCGGGCAGCCGGTAGCCGGCGTAGCCGTGGATCTCGCCGAAGCGGGTGCCGGTCATCCGGTCCGTGCGGGCCTGAGCGATGTCCTCCGTCGAGCGGCCGATGAAGTTCCACCACATAACAACGTCACCGATGTCGGCCAGATCGTCACGGCAACAGGCCTATGGCCGCCAAGCTGTCCCGCGATGACTTCTTCACGGCAAACGTGATCACGGAGTGGGGTTCAGCAGACGGAGCGTCGGACGCTGGCCAGCGACTTCCACGCCCTCCGCTGTAGTGAACACCCCTCGATCCAGGCCCAGGCAAGCCGTCGCCAGCCAGCGGCTCGCGCTCAGCGCTGTGGCCACCGCCTCGACATCCTTGATCAACGTCCAGGAGGACGACACAAGATCGAAACACCCGATCTCCAACACCTCGGCCAAACGGAACCTCACGGTGATTTCCGGCTTCGGCCCCAGTCCAGCCCTGGACACCGCGCGGCGCTGCCTCCAGGTAGGCGGGCAGTCACAGGCCATTCCTGCGACGGCAGCCGGCTCCAGGAATCGGGCCCCGTCGCAAACGTGCGCACGGTGTCCCCGCCCGATCAGCCTGAAGTCCAGGGACTGTGGCCCATCGAGTGTGATCGGAAATTGGTCCCGTTGGGTTATCAGTGAAGCCCCGGACCGTTGCATCCTCACGCCCCCACCGAGCGATCGGGCCAGGGCCGTCGCCACCTCCCGTGACGACATGGTGACTCGCCAGCCCTGGGCCGGGACTGCTGGGTCGCCCGGAGGTCCGCTCACGTGGAACCGCCCCACGACAGGTCCTGAAGACCAGCTGCCACGAGCGCCCTCACCTGGGACGGAAGGGGCGCCAGACGATGCAGCGAGGAACAACGAGACCTCCGAGAATCCGTGGGGTGGGACTCCCGCATGGTCCGGGTAAACAACAGCTTGGCGAGGCCGGACTTCTCTGGTAATTCAGCGCAGCCCGCCTGGGGCGTTGGGGCCGGGCAGCGAGATCGTCGCCAACCGGCCCCCAGTCAGTTTGTCGCCCGTAGATGGCCCGCGCCGTCAGCCTCGCGCTCCTGCCAGAACTTCCTCCTGGGCCGCCCAGGGGTCCGGCTCGTCCAGCCAATGGATCTCAACCCGAGACCTGCCGTCGAACGGGATGCCTCGGTGGCCCTTCGAGACGACCACTCGCCGAACCAGGAGGCGGATCAACTCCCGCCGAAGCTCGTGGTCGGCGTCGGCTCGGCGAAGCGGTACGCGGTGTCGCGGTTGAGCCAGCCGCCCTCGTCCTCCAGCGCCTGCGGGAGGTCCCAGTGGAAGAGGGTGAGGAGCGGGGTGATGCCCGCTTCCAACAACGCGTCGACCAAGCGGTCGTAGAAGGCGAGTCCGGCGGGGTTCACGGGCCCGGTACCGGTGGGCAGCACCCGCGGCCAGGAGATGGAGAAGCGGTACCCGTCGAGCCCGAGCCCGCGCATCAGCTCGATATCCTCCGGGTACCGGTGGTAGTGGTCGCACGCCACCGCACCCGTGTGCCCGTCCCGGACGGCGCCCGGGCGAGCCGCGAAGACGTCCCACACCGAGGGGCCGCGCCCGCCCTCGCTCACCGCCCCCGCGATCTGGTAGGCGGCGGTGGCGACACCCCAGCGGAACCCCGCCGGCAGGTCGAAGCGGTCCGGCATGACAGCCTCCTGACGCAAACGCGAGGAGGACTCATGTTGCCGACGCGGCGGCGAGGTCGTTCTTCGAGCGGCGTAGTCGCTTGTGGGTGGCCTCAGGGGCCGGCACTGCGAGGCGTATGGACGGCCGGCACGTGGGTGACGGGCGGCGCGCCGGGCCGGCATCCAGTTGAAGCCAGCAGGGACGGGGCCGAGGCCGTCGGCAGCGGAACCTGCGGGATGCGGTGAGGCTGGGAGCGCGTCGGCACGATCGGATCCTCACCCGGCCACCATCCCAGCATCAGGCCGGCCCCCGGGCGCCCGCGAGCGGCACGGTACGTGGACGAGGCCGCGGGCCCTGATCAGCGGCGCTCGGAGTCAGAGTTTGAACATCGCGGTGTACGGCGGGGTGATGCGCTCCTGCCGCGATCCGAAGTCGACAAGTACCGCGATGTCGCCGTCGCCTTCGAGGCCGATGACCCGGCCGAGGCCGTAGCTGTCGTGAGTGACGCGGTCGCCT
>NZ_JBEXKB010000073.1:0-39930 GCF_040609455.1 Kitasatospora sp. NPDC004669 | reverse complement strand
GAAAACACTCGGCTGGAGAACTCCTGCGGAGGCCCTCGACGATCAGCTACTCTCGCTCCAAACCAGCGGTGTTGCAACGACCCCTTGAACCCGGTCAATACACGTCGAATGAATTCAGCTGTGAGATAGGCACGTTGGACATGCGGCAGTCGATGGGGCGAGTCGGCTCCTGTTACGATAACGCCGCCGCCGAGAGCTTCTTCGCCGTGCTCAAGGAGGAGATCGGCACCCGGGTCTGGCCGGACCGTGCCACCGCCCGCGCGGAGGTCTTCGCGTTCATCGAGACCTTCTATAACCGCAAGCGTCTCCGCAGGCACCCCGAGTGGGGATACCTCACACCACTCGAGATCCGCCAGCGACACCAGCAAGGTCACACCCTCGCGGCGTAGACGGAGAGTGTCCGAGCGCAGGGTGGAACTTCACAACTCACCTACGCAGCCAGGTGCGGTTTCTCGGTCGGCTTCAGAAGACACAGGGGATCCCGCCGTCGGACTGGGCGTCGACCATGGGGCCCTGCTGGGCCACGTTGGTGCCCGGGTCGGTCGGGGCAGCGGTGGGCCGGTCCGACGCGACGCCGGTGAAGGTGGTGCCGAGGGTGACGACCACCTTGTCGGCGCCGGCCGAGGCGGACTCGGTGGCGGCGACGCCGTAGCGGGCGGCGATCTGGTCGGCGGCCTCCTTGGCGCCCTTGCCGTAGGTGACCGTGGTGTTCTTCGGCTTGGTGGCGGCCGGGCCGGTCCTACCTTCCTTGAAGCCCATGCCGACCAGGACCTTGGCCTCGTTGGAGGAGGACACCCCGGCGGCCGAGGAGGCGTTGAGGACGTCGACGGTGACGGCCTTCGCGGCGGTCGGCGTCGAGTTGGCGGTCGGCTGGGCGGGGGCCGGGGTCGTGGCGGTGCCGGTGGGCGTCGGGTCGGTCGGGGCCGGGGCGGCGGCGGCATCCGCGTAGCCGAAGAGCTGCTTGACGATCTTCTGGATCTGGGGCGGGTTGACGATGTTGACATCCTGACCGTCGACCGGCCTGAGGTCGGCGACCGGGAGGGTGCGGAACTCGGCGTTGCCGCCGGTCAGGTTGGGGGCCTGCTGGGCGAAGTCCAGGACGTTCCACTGGTTGTCGATGACGAGGTCCTGCTGCACCACGCCCACCAGGTCCTGCATCTTGCCGAGGTCGCCGATGATGCCCTTCTGCTTGAGGTTGTGCACGACGGAGGAGATGAAGGCCTGCTGGCGGTGGGTGCGGGCGAAGTCGTCGGAGTTCCCGTGACCGCCGTCCAGGTGGTGTCGCTGACGGACGAAGGAGAGCGCCTGGGCGGCGTCGAGCTTGCTGTGCCCGGCCGGCAACTTGAGTCCGGTACCGCCACCTGCCGTGGTGGCGGTTCGGGCGATGATCGGGTCGTCCACCGGGTGGGTGAGGCAGACCTCGATCGGCTGCAGCGCCTTGGCGATGTCGTAGAAGCCCTTCAGGTTGACCTCGGCGACATGGTCGATGGGCTGGTCGAGGAAGGTCTGGACGGTCCGGATGGTGGCCGCGCGCCCGACGTCGCGGCCGGCCTTCTCCAGGTCGGGGCCTTTGAGCCCCTTGGCCTTCGGGCTCTTGTTGAACTCGTCCTTGGCGTTGCCGTACGCCTCCTTGATCTTGGCCATGCCCAGCTTGGTGCCGTCGCCCTTGTACGTCATGACGTAGTCGTCGCGCGGGATCGACACCGCCTGCACCTTGCCGCCGCCCGCCGGTATGTGCAGCAGGATCAGCGAGTTGGTGTTGTAGCCGCCGACTTCGGAGTCATGGCCGGCGTGCAGGTCGTTCTCGACGATCGACGGGTCGAGGTCCGAGCCGTCCATCGCCTTGCGGCTGTCCAAGCCGATCAGCAGCAGGTTGATCGAGTTGTCGAGGTGCTTGGGGGCGTCCTTCTTCGTCTCCTCGAGGGCTTTGGACGTGGTCATCCCGTCGGTCAGCGAGGTGTACTCGTACCAGACCACCCCGCTCGCCGCGAACACCGCGAAGCCGACCGTACAGGCCACCACCCGACCCGCGATCAGCAACGGGGACTGCCGCCCGGCCGACCCACCGCCTGCCGCGCCACGAGCGACCTGTCCACCGTTCCGCCTCCGGCCCACCCTGCCCGCCCCCATCCTCGAACGAAAGTTCCCCTGATCTCCAGAGGCCCTGACGGGCAGTTTTGTTACACGACGTGTTGCAGATCACATGCGCCCGGGCCGGCTGAACCGACCTGGCTATCAAGTCACTCTCCAATCCGTCGAGGTCGCCTGATCTTCAAGAAGGGCCAGGGAAAGGGGATTTTCGTATCAGCGGTCATGAGCTGCTCCTCCGTCGTCGGGCGCGGCCGCCAACGGATCCGCCGAGGAAGACCGCCGCGCCGCCCCGCTTGTGGTGCCGGCGGGTGATGCGCACGCAGCAGGTCACGCCCTACGGTCCCGTACCGGGTGGAGCTTCGCGTGGAGCACCCGCGCTTCCCACCACGGATCGTCCGGAGCGGAGACCAGCGCGGCCACCAGCTCCCGATCGGTCTGGGCGGGCAGCACCAGCGGGCCCAGCTCCTCCGCCTCCCGGTCGCTCACGCGCTGCGGCACTCCAACCGGTCCGGGCCGGCCTTCTCGTCGAGTTCCAGCGGTGCGCCCGCCCTCCCACCGAGCCCCGGCAGGTCCAGCACCGCCTTGGCCTCCCGGGCCCTCTCCGGGCACTTGAAGGCCTTGGCGCCGGCCTTCTCCTGGCGTTCCTCGTGCTTGTGGTGGCAGGGGTAGCAGCGGCTTTGGGGGCGGCGGGTCCACTGGCGGTGGAGCCCGTACTCGTAGGTGTTCTCCTGTTTCGGGATCTGGCCGCAGTGGCGCAGGGCACGGCGCAGCCGACTGACGGCCGGGCTCGCCCGGCGGGTGCTCTCCATCTTCTCCCGCCCGTACCGGCCGGCCTGTTGGGCGGTCTCGGTGGTGGCCATTCGACTCCTCCGAGTGGTGCCCGTCCCGGCTTGGCGGGCCGGGACGGCGGGGTATGCGGGGTGACGGGGCGTCATCCCACTGCACTCGCTGCGCAACAACCGCTGACCAGGCAAGACATCGAAGTCCTGCCGGAGTACTCCACCTCGCGGCGTCTGATCACTGCCGGGAGAGACGGCCCCTGCCCAGGCGGGCCGCGGTCACGCGGACGCCGGGTTAGACGGCGGGGCCGTCAAGGTAGGTGTAGGTGCTCTGGGAGCTGCCGCCGAGGGTGGTGACCTTGAGGGTGACGTCTCCGCTGGCGGGGTGGGGCGGGGCGGTGGCGGTGAGGGCCTGGTCGGAGATGACGGTGAAGGGGACGGGGATGTTGTCGAAGGCGACGTTCTGGGTGGTGGTGAGGTGGTTGCCGGTGACGGTGACGTCGGTGCCGCCGCCGGTCGGTCCAGTGCCGGGGCTGACGTCGGTCAGGGTGGGTACGTCGAGGTAGGTGAAGGTCAGGCCGCCGGCGCTTTCGCCGGCAGTGATGACGGTGACGGGCGCCGGGCCGGGGGACGGGACGCCGGGTATGCCGACGGTGAGGGCAGTGTCGGTGACGGACTGGAGGGTAGCCAGCCCGGAGCCGAAGCGCACCGACGTGGTCCCGCTCAGGTTGACTCCGGTGATGACCGCAGTACCTCCGCCGGTGTAGGGGCCCATCGCGGGGCCCGCGCCGCCGTCGGGGTTGCTGATGGTGGTGATTCCGGCCAGCAGCGGGGCGGGGAGGTAGCAGAAGGTGCCGAAATCTGCCGTGCCCCCGGGCGTGGTGACGGTCACGGGAACCGCTCCCCATCCCGCCGGGCTCTTCACTGTGACCACGGTCGCGGTGTCGGCCAGGATGGTGGCGGGGGTGTCGCCGAACCGGACGGCGGTGGCGGGGGCCAGGTCGTGGCCCCCGATGGTCACGATGGTGCCGCCGGCGGTGGTGCCCTGGCCGGGGCTGATGCCGGTCAACGGGGGCCCGGCCACGTAGGTGAAGCCGCCGGTCAGTATGTCGATGCCGGTGGTGGTGACGGTGACGTCGGCCGGGCCGGGCGTCCCGGCCGGGGTGGTGGCGGTGATCTGGGTGCCGCCGGGGTTGACGGTGACGTTGGTGGCGGCGTTGCCGCCGATGGTGACGCCGGCGCCGGTGAGGTTGGTGCCGGTGATGGTCACCACGGTCCCACCCGCCACGGGTCCCTGACTGGGGCTGATGCCGGTCAGCGTGGGGAAGGGAATCACGCTGACCGAGTTCGGACCGCGGTTGGCGACATAGACCTTGTTGCCGGGGACGACGGCCGCGCCGTCGGGATGGAGGCCGACCGCGATGCTGGGGATCACCACGATGCCGGTTGCGGTGTCGAACACGGTCACGTCGTTCGAGACGTTGTTGACCGCGTAGCCCATCCCACCGGGGGTGACCGCTCCGCCGAAGGGGCCGGTGCCAACGGGAATGGGGGAACCCACGACGGTGTTCGTGGCGCTGTCGATCACCGTCACATTGTTCGCCCCGTAATCGGCGACGAAGACCTTGCCGTTCGGGGCGCTCCACAGCTGGAACGGGGTGGTGCCCACCACGATGCTGGGCACCAGGACGGTGTTCGTGCTGCTGTCGATCACCGTCACATCGTTCGTAATCTCCTTGCTGACATAGACGTTGCCGTTGGGAGCAACCGTCACGCCGGACGGTCCGGAACCGCTGACGGCGATCGGGGAGCCGACGACGGTGTTGGTGGTGGTGTCGATCACCGTCACGGTGTTCGCCCCGTAGTCGGCGATGTAGGCGTTGCCGTTGGGAGCGACCGCCACCCCCCAGGGCCGGATACCGACGGGGAGGCTCGCGATGAGGACGGTGTTGGTGGCGCTGTCGATCACCGTCACGTCGTTCGTTCCGAAGTTGGTGACGTAGACGTTGCCGTTGGATGCGACCGCCACCCCACGTGGGCCACTGCCGACGGGAATGGGGCCGCCGATGACGGTGTCGGTCGCGGTGTCGATCACCGTCACGTTGGCCCCGCCCTCATTGGCGACATAGGCGTTGCCGTTGGGCGCGACGGCGACCCCGAACGGACCGTTGCCCACCGGGATCGATGTCGGCGCCATGGGAACGATCGACGGTGCGAGATCGCTCGTCACACCCGCGGCAACTGCTTCCGGCCTGTGCTCGGTTGATATGCGAGCGATCGACGGTTCCTGCGGCTGCTGGACGTCCGGACGCATGCGGACCCCTTTCGGGTAAGGGCCGCCCGGCCCTGCGCCGGCCTCTTCAGGCTGCGGCACAGGCCCTCAGATCCCCCCGGGGCGCCACAGCACGAACGCAAAAGGCTGTCCACCCCGACGAGGGATGGGCAGCCCACGGTTTCGAATCACCTCTTTCATCCCCGTACCGGCGGCCGTTGAAACGCACAAGAGATCGGGGGCGCACGCGGCCGGCACCAGCCGGACGCAGAGAGGAGAAGGCACAGCGCAGCGACCGGCCACACCGACCGACGCCCCACGGAACGCCGTGTGGGACGGCTCGGCCGGAGTAATTGTCAAGAGTTGTGGGTCGCCCCCTCGCTGGTGGGACGGCTGGGAGCCGGAACGGTCGGTATCAGTCGCGCGGTTGCAGGAATTCCTGGATCCGAACAAGAGTGTCCGCAGTGCTCGTATGTACGTGACCGGCCATGCCGAGTGACCTCGCGGTGGCGACGTGTCCCGGGGTGTCGTCGATGAAGAGGGCCTCGAAGGGATGGGCGCCGACACGGCGGAGGGCCCCCGCATAGATGCGGGGGTCGGGTTTGGCGTACCCGACCTCGCAGGACAGGACGATGGCGTCCACCATGTCGAGAAGTCCGGCGCTCGCCATCCTGGTGCGCATCTGTGGCCAGGCGTTGCTGACGACGGCGGTCTTCGCCGAGCCCCGAAGGCGGCGCAGGCCCTCCACGAGGGCCTCGCCCCAGGTCTCCCTGGACGCCAGATCCCCTCGGATCTCCTGGATCAGGCCATGGCCGACGCCGAGCCGCTCTCGGACGATGGTCCACCAGGACTCTTCACTGGTCCGGCCGATGAGCACCTGGTCGTCGTTGCCACCGAACAGCGCGCCGAGGAAGTCCTGGTGGGATCTTCCGAGTCGGGTGCTCCACTCGATGGCCGCTGCCGTGAGGTGATCCGGGACGAGGACGCCGCCGATGTCGATCAGGATCGCCAGGCGGTTTCGGGTACTTGTCATCCTGGGTCCTCATCTCTCATGCGGTCGACGGGGCGGCGGGAGCTTGGGGGCGGCCTTCTTGCGTCCGCCGCCGGGGCGACGCACCCGGCCGAGCGGCTCCTCGCCGGCGTCCAGCTCATCCACGCCCTTGCGGACCGTGGTCTCGCTGACCCGAGCCGCCCTCGCGACGGCCCGAACTCCGCCATGGCCCGGAATCCGGGCCTCGGCGCCCATCGGTGAACGCCGTTGCCGCTCGTCGAGGTGCGGGAACAACACCTCGAACCTCAAGGTGAGTTGGCCACGGATCGACTCGGAGATGCTCGTACCACATCAACGAGCCGCAGATCGCGAAGCAACACGTTGTTCCTCTGCAAGCCCTTAGCTAGGCCGCATGGGTGAATTTCCGCCGCCCCCCTTGCCGTTATAAATGCCATCTGGGTTACTCCTATTCATCCGCGATGGGCCGCCCATTCCCTCACGGACGGATCAGTCGGTCACACGATCCCGGGCAGCCCTCTACACGCGATCGGCAATGCGGGCCCCGGAAATCGAACAGGAGCCCCTGCCATGCCCCACCCTCGCATCACGCCCCGCCGTGCGGCCCCGGCAGCCGCTGTCGTCATGGGCGTCACCATCGCCGCGGTCTTCACCACGATCCCCACCGCCTACGCTCAAACGTTCGTGGGCTGCAGCGCGGCAGACCTCGACACGGCAATCACCAACGCCAATAACTCGGGCGGCGACACGCTCTTCCTCTCTCCCGGCTGCGCCTACGACTACACCTCTGCCCTCAGCGGCGAGGACGCCACGCCCGCCATCACCTCACACATCACCATCGTCGGCGACGGCGCCACCATTCGGCGCGACCCCGCCGCCACGGGTACCTTCCGCCTCATCGACATAGCGAACGGCGGCACGCTCTCGGCCTGGTCCCTGACCATCAAGAACGGCAACCCGACCGGCGATGGCGGAGGCGTCCTGGTGCAAAGCGGCGGCACGCTCAACGCCAACGCCCTCACCATCAGCGGCAACACCGCCAACCGCGGTGCCGGGGTGGAGATCAACGCCGGGGGTACCGCCACCATCCGGGCGACGACCATCGACGGCAACACCGCCGCCCTCGCCGGTGGGGGCATCGACAACCCCGGGGGAAGCCTGGACCTGTCCGTGTCCCGGCTCACCAACAACACCGCGGGCACGCCCTTGGTCGGCGGTGGAGGAGGGGGCTACGACCAGGACGACGGCACCGGCACCATCACGGCCACCGTCATCAGCGGAAACACCTCCGCCTTCGCCGGTGGAGGAATCGACCACGACGGCGGGCCGCTGCACGTCTCCCTCAGCACCATCTCCAACAACCGGGCCCTCGGCGTTCCCACGGGAACCAACCACCCGGGCGGAGGAGGGATCTGGACCGGGACTTTCAACGCCGCAGAGACGCTGACGGTGGATGCCACCGTGATCACCGGCAACTCGGCCGCCAGCGGCGACGGCGGAGGAATCCGGAACGAGTTCACCGGGGTTCTCAACCTGAACGCCAGCATCGTCCGTGACAACAACGCCGGGGACCGAGCAGGCGGCATTTACAACGGTGTCAACTCTACCGTCAACCTCAGACTCAGTAGCATCACCAGGAACACCTCCGCCACGGCACCGGGCGGTGTGTACAACGCCGGCACCGTCACGAACGCCCTCTCCGAAATCATGGCCAACAGCCCCACCAACTGCATGCCGAGCCCCAACCCCGTCCCCGGCTGCATCGGCTGACCAGCGGTCCGGGCCTGGGGGCCCTGCGGCGGGCGGTGGGCACCCAGGCCCGCCGCCCGCGCCGCGCGGGAGGGTCGCCCCGCAGTGAGGGACCGGCATGCTGAGACTACGTGATCCGAGAGAACAAGGACGCAGACGCCGTCCGTCGCATCTACATCGGCGGGGCGGTAGCCGACATGTGGTTCAGCCGGATGACCAGCATCCGGGCCCACGACTACGTGCGCCAAGCGAGGACCCTAAGTCGTGGTTC
This sequence comes from Kitasatospora sp. NPDC004669, assembly GCF_040609455.1. NCBI lineage: Bacteria > Bacillati > Actinomycetota > Actinomycetes > Kitasatosporales > Streptomycetaceae > Kitasatospora > Kitasatospora sp. NPDC004669. The sequence goes on along the minus strand of NZ_JBEXKB010000073.1, from coordinate 31,759 downwards.
CCGGGATCTTCCGTGTGTCTCCGCCGGGTTGTGCAGGGTCGGCGCAGTTCGGTGATGTGGCGACCGACAGGCGAAGGGGCCGGGGTGGCAGCGACTGTGCTGCCACCCCGGCCCCTTGGGAGGTACCGCATTCGGCCGGGCTGTTACCTGGCGACTTCGCGCAGATGCGGCCAGGTGATCGGACCGAGGAAACCATCCATGGGGTAGATCTGGTACGTGGTCTGGAGGTTCCTCACTGCGTTCTGGGTGTTGGGCCCGTAGTAGCCGTCAACGGTCAGACCGTAGCCCAAGGTATTGAGCAGGCACTGCGCCTCGATCGCGGCGTAGCTGAACTCGCCGTTGCCCGGCACGTAGTCGTTACCGCTGTAGTAGCCGAACTCACTGAAGGTGGACCCTCCGGCGATGGGGTTCGGTGTCTGGTATTCGTTGCCGCAGCTGTAGGTCGTGGCGGCGGACGCGCTCGTGGCGGTGGCGATGCTGCCGCCACCGGTGAGAATCGTGACCGCCACCAGCGCCGGTACTACCTTCTTCAAGGTCTTCATTGTGCTTCTCTCTCTCGACGGAATCATGACAAGACGTCAGCGCGCGGGGAACGGCCTACCGGATCGGAACGTAGCGGCCGTCGGCATCGGCATTGGCAGAGGAGTGAGGGTGGGTCGGGGGCTTCGCGCTGCCGGTGCGGTCCCGAGCGCCGGTGGATGAGAACGTGCTCGCGTTGTTCATCGCCTCGCGGGTGCTGACGGTCCCGGACCGGCGATTTCCTCCAGGGGGCTCCCCGGCTGACGGGGGGCGGGGGCGTCGTGCGGGTGTCAGCTGCTGTCACCCGCACGACGCCCGCACGGTCAGGCCGTGACGTGGTACCAGTACCCGCCGGTGTGCAGGGTGACGTAGTGGACGTTGCTGCCCGTCTCCTTGGCCTCGTACATCATGTCCGCGCCGGTGGTGGGGTCGGTGCCGGCGTAGAGCACGACGTGCACGGTGTTGTGCGCGTCCGTCCCGAAGTACTCCAGGTCGCCGGGCCGGCGCTGGGACTCGGTGATCGGGGTGAGGTGGCTGTCCAGGGTCTGCTTGCTGGTGTCGCCGCCGTTGGCGAGGTCGATGCCGGCGCCGAACCAGTAGGCCGCGCGGACCAGGCCCGAACAGTCCAGGCCGACGGTGGTGTTGGCCGGGCAGGGCTGGGTCTTGCCGTTGTAGCCGTCGCAGGTGCCGAGCGACGGGCCGGGGCCCTCGCCGCGCAGCGAGTGGCCGCCGCCCCACACGTACGGGACGCCCAGGTAGGACTTGGCCGCGTTCAGGACCTTGTTGGGGTCGACGGGACCGCTGGGCAGCGGGTTGGGGGTGCTGGCGTAGAGGGCGTTCTTGGTGCCCGTGCCGACGATGCCGTCGATGGTCAGGGCGTGCGAGGCCTGGAAGGTGCGCACGGCCGTGTCGGTGGCCGGGCCGAACTGGCCGTCCACGGTGAGGCGGCCCGCGTTGAATGTGTTCAGCATCGTCTGCAGGGTCGTGACGCACGGTCCGGTGGCGCCGGTCTGCAGGTCGCCGCACTGGGTGCGCAGGTCGACGGTGCCGGAGGCGGCGGCCGCCGCCGTGTCGAGCGCCGTCTTGGTGGCCGGGCCGACGATGCCGTCGGCGGTCAGGGCGTGCGAGGCCTGGAAGGTGCGCGCGGCTGTGTCGGTGGCGGGCCCGAACTGTCCGTCGACGGTGATCTGGGCGCCGGTCAGGTTGAGCTCCAGCTGGAGCTGGGTGACGCAGCCGTCGGCCAAGCCCTGCTGGAGGTTGGCCGGGCAGGACGGGGAGGTGAGGGGTATCGGGGTCGGCGCGGCCGTGGCGGGTGCGGCGGAGGCGGTGTACGCGCCGGCGCCGGTAACGACGGCCGCGAGGGCCAGGCTCAGCGACAAGCGGCGCCGGGTGGGCAGGACGGTTCGCACAGGAGGTTCTCCAGGTTCATGATGGTTTGTCGGACAGAACAGGTCGCGCTGTGGCCGGTCGACCCGCGCATGGTTCAGCTGCTGGTGGGGACGGCGCCGTAGCACTCGCTCAGCGAGTGGCCGTTCCAGATCTGAGCGTCGCCGAAATTCTTCAGGGCGCTGTTGATGAACGACGTGATCGAGTCGCCGGTGTGGGGGCCGATGATGCCGTCCTGGGCGAGCCCGTTTTCGCCCTGGTACTGGACAGTTGCGCGGTAGGTAGCGGGCCCGAAGTCGCCGTCCACCGCGAGGGGGGTCTGCGGCTGGAGGAAGATGTTCTCGGTCCACTGGGCGCAGGCCACGCCCAGTCCGCTGCTGCCCTGGCGCAGGGAGGCCAGCCCGGTGGCGGCGTGGGCGCTGGGCACCGCCGTCACCAGCACGGCCCCTGTGGCCGCGAGGGTGGCGCCGGTTGTCGTGATCCTCCGGATCAGGTGCATGGTGCTCTCCTGCTTGTTGTTCGAGAATTGATGCGCCATTGGCGCGAGGCGCTGTCGCGCAGTACGTGTGCCAGGCCGTCGCTACGAGGGGCGTCCGCCCGCCGAAACCCTCCTGGGTGATCGGCGGGACGGACTGTGGACGAAGTCACCCGCTGGTCGGCAGGGCGCCATAGCAGTCGCTGAGCCAGTAGCCCTGCCAGAACCGGTAGTTGGCCCCGGGGTACGTGTTGAGAGTCGTTTGGATGGCGTTGGCGATGACGCCACCGGTCCTGGGGCCCACGACACCGTCCGCCTGAAGCCCGAACGCGCTCTGGTAGCTGAGCGTCAAGTTGTAGGTAGCGGGCCCGAAGTCGCCGTCCACCGCGATGGCGGTGCGCGGGTCGTCGAAGAACTGGTTCTCCTCCCACTGGACGCAGGCGACCCCCAGGCCGCTGCTGCCCTGGCGAAGGGAAGGCTGACCGGTGGCGGCCTGGGCGCTCGGCACCGCCGTCACCAGCAGGACCCCAGCGGCCGCGAGGCCGGCACTGGTCGTTGTGATCTTCCGGATGAGGTGCATCGTCGTATGTCCTTACTGTGGTTTCGCAGTCGTGAGTGACAGCGGACGCCGGCCGGGCCGCTGTTGGGACTGGCGGCTTCTCGCCGAACGAAGACACCGTGTCGACGAAGGCTTCACCAGTGGGCTTCACCGCAAATGTCGCCGCACGTCGACGCCGTGAACCGCGGCGGACACGCCCTCCGACAAGGTTTGCGGGGCGTGTCAGAGCTGACCGTCAGGAGCTTGTGGGCAGGTACTGGTAGCAGTAGCCGGCGCCGTTGCCGCGATCTTGCTGCCAGATCAGATCGCCGGTCTTCGGGCCGACGATGCCGTCCACCACCAGGCCCCTCTCGGCCTGGAACTGACGCACCGCCGCGTCGGTGGCCGGACCGAAGACACCGTCCTGGTCAAGGCCGGCACCGTCCCAGGAGTTGATGGCCGCCTGGACGCACTGAACACCCGGACCGGTGGAGCCCTTGCTGAGGGAAGGGGCAGTCGTGGAGGCGTGGGCGGCGGGCGCCATGATGGGCAGCGTGCTGCCCATCATGAGCGTGGCGGCGCCGGCCGTAGTGGCAAGTCGGCGAAGCGGCTTGCGGTATTTCATCGATCCCCTCCCAGGGCTTCTGGTCCTGGCAATCCGTCAGTACCTGCGATGTGCACTGTCAGTTGCGACTGCCGGTCATCAGGCCGGCGTGTTGGCCGGTCAGCGCACCACGCCACGAACCCGCCATATACGGCGGGCGGCTCGCAACGGCCTCCAGTCCAGTGACCGTCCACCGGGGACGGGAGATCCAGGACAGGAGCGAGTTCGTCGAAGTGAGCAGCCGGTTCGGTCCCCTGCTCCGCCCGGGTCACCGCGGTGCGACGGGCACCACGGCGGGGGTCGGAACGGGCGCGCCCGGATCGTACGACTGCCGGTCAAGACGGCCGCGCCCACGGCAGAGCCGTTCTCAGGGGCGGACAGCGTGATTCCCCTTCATCCCATTCGGCGGCCCGTAAGTCGCTTCCGGCTGGGATGCCACCAATCTGCCCCACAGCATCGGACGGTGGAAGAGAATGGCGGCAGGTGGGAAATCGTGGGACGTCCCAGGGCCTGACCTGCTGGGATGTCCCGAACCGAATCGGGGGTTTGCAAAGCCATGGCGTCGAGGACACCGTTACCGCGCGGCCTGGAGCCTGAGACCCGGCTGCTCGTGGAGGGCATGAGGGAGCTGAAGGAGCACAGTGGTCTGAGCCTGGTGGCGCTGGCAGGGCGGACGGCGTACAGCAAGTCGTCCTGGGAGCGCTACCTCAACGGCAAGAAGCTGCCGCCCCGGCAGGCGGTGCGAGCGCTGTGCGCACTGGTCCTGGCGGACGCGGACCATCTGGACGAGCCGTGGCGGGCGGCGGCACGGGCCTGGAACCGCCGTGAAGGCGTCCTGGCCGATCCGGAGGATCTGTCCGAACCTGCGGGCGTGCGGCCGCAGGGCGCGAGCAGGACCGGTGAGCCGCAACCGCCGCCCGCAACACCCGCTGAGCGGCAGGCGGGTGCGGGCCCGGTGGACCAGCCCGGGGCGCCCGCCCCGGCTCGCTCGCGGCTGGGGCGACGTACCTGGATCGGCCTGGCGGGGGCCGTCCTGTCGCTCCTGCTGGGCGTGGCCTCACTGATCCTCCCGGGCTTTCCGGGCCGGGGGCCGACCCCCGTCCGGGGCGGCGGGACCCTGCTCTCGCCCGCCTGCCAGCCGGTGGTGAACATGGGAGAGCACGACGGCTGCGTGCTGGAGGCGCAGAAGCTGCTGACCGCGACCGGCACCACGCTGAGCATCGACGGTGACTTCGGACCCGAGACCCTCCGCCGGACGACGGCCTTCCAGGTACTGGCCGGGCTGCCGGCCACCGGTGTGGTCGACCGGGCGACGGCCATGGCCCTGTACACACACAAGGCTTCGATGACCAGCTGGACGCCGGCCCAGGTCGAGCAGCGCATCCGCCAGGTCTTCACCACCGGGGCGGACGAGGCGGTGGCCGTCGCCCGCTGCCAGTCCGGACTCGATCCGCTCTATGTGCTGCCGAACCCGGACGGCTCACGGAATTGGGGTGTCTTCCAGATCGTGGACGGCCGGATCCATCAATTCGATGGCTCTTCGCGTCAGGCGCTCGATCCGGAATGGAACATTTCCACGGCGTACCGGCTCTATCTGCTCCATCCTGATTTCTCCGACTGGCCGTTCTGCGTGCAGGCCTATACGGGCAGTCTGTCGGCGACCGCGAAGCACTGACCGAACGAAGACGCGCCAGGCCGCATGACCGGGCATGCGCCGCCGGCCACGAAGCCGATGACAGTCTCGCTGACGGCCGGGGCGTGGCCGACGGCGGAGCCGGCTCCGGCCTTGGGGGCGATGCCGCCGATGTCCCGGCCGTCGGGGAACAGCGCCTGGGCGGCGTTGCGGCCGGCGGTGGTCATCCCCCAGATGTCGCGGCCGTCCTCGCCGGTGCCGTGTTTGACGGTGAGTCGCTTCTTCTCCAGATCGTTGAGCGCGGCGTGGGCGAACTTGCTCTCCGCCGCGTGCGGGCTCAGCAGGTGAGCCATATGTGAACTCGGGGGCCCGCAGGTCGTGTCAGGCCCGGAGTGGACACCAGCGCGGCCACCAACTCCCGCTTGGTCGGCGCAGGTGTGGCCGGGGCAGGCGCGGCGCCACCGGTGCACCGTGCGGTCGGCGTGGGCCGACATGCCGCGCATTGGCGCAATGAACCACTCCGGCGGCTTCCCAGGTCACTTTGTACGGAAGCGGTGACCGGCGTGGGTGGCAGGAATGAGGTGGCGAACCGGGTCATGGACAAGGAGAGCGTGGACCGGTCGGAGGGTTTCGGCGAGCGGCTGCTCGGCCTGCTGCTTGATCGGGCTCGGCTGATGCCACCGCAGCTGATCGCCCCACTGATCGCGGAGGAGGTGGCCGGGATCGGCGGCCGCGACATCTCCATCTTGCTCCAGGACTACGCGCAGGAGCTGCTGGTGCCGCTGCCGGGCAGGAAGCTGCACGTCGGCCAGCCCGAGCCGATGGCAGACTCCCACGCCGGCCGGGCCTTCCTGAGCGAGGACGTCGTCGAGGTGCCGCAGGCCCATGGCGTCCGGATGTACCTGCCGCTGCTGGACGGCAGCGACCAGGTGGGTGTGATGGCCCTGACCCTGGACTCCGTCGGCGACGACGACCGGCGCCTGCTGCGCCGACTCGCCGCCCTGGTGGCCGAGATGCTCGTCACCAAGAACGCCTACACCGACCAGTTCTTCCAGGCCCGGCGCCGGGAGCCGATGAGCGTGTCCGCGGAGATCCAGTGGAGCCTGCTGCCGCCGCTGACGATGTCCGTGCCGCAGGTCGCGGTGGCCGGCATCCTGGAGCCCGCCTACCGCGTCGCCGGCGACAGCTTCGACTACGCCCTCAACGACAACATCCTGCACGCGGCCGTGATCGACGCGATGGGCCACGGCTTGGACGCCGCCGCGATGGCGACCATCGCCATCGGCGCTTACCGGCACGCTCGGCGCGTGTTCATCAGCCTGCCCGAGAAGTACGCGTTCATGGACGACGCCGTCTCCCGGCAGTTCGGTCCGGACCACTTCGTCACCGCCCAGCTGATGCACGTGAACATCGCCACCGGTGAGATGGAGCTGGTCAACGCGGGTCACCCCGCGCCGCTGCTGATCCGCGACGGCAAGGTCGTGCAGCAGCTGGAGAGCGCGACGACGCTGCCTGTCGGCTTCGGCGGTGAGCAGCCCCGGATCAAAGAGCACGTGCTCCAGCGGGGCGACCGGGTGCTGTGCTACACCGACGGCATCATCGAAGAGCACGTCGCCGGCGGGGAACCGTTCGGTGAGGAACGCCTCATCCGCTGTATCAACCACCTGGGGGAAGAGCCGTCAAAGGGGATGCGGGCGGATCTGCGCCGGCTCTCCCACACGCTGAAGAGGGAACGGGGCGGGCGCACCAGCGACGACGCCACCCTCTTCATGATCGAATGGCGCGGGGGCGCCGCCGACCACCTCGCGGTTCTTGGCTGAACGCCTCGACGTCAACCGAATCCGAACTGGACAGCACCGCCCTTCGCGGCCTGCTCCTGTTCGGGCCGGCGCTGCTGGGGAGAGCGCGCTGTTCCGTCGGTGAGCTGGTCTGTGTTCCGGCCGGTGGCCGGGGTCAGGGGACGGCTGGGCCGCCGCCCCCGCCGGGCGCCTCCACGCCGCCAACACCCGGGCACCCCGCCCAGTCGCGCGGAGCGAATCGCGCGCCTCGAACAGCTGGCCCGGCCCGGCCAGGCCGCGACCGACGCCTGGTAGCAGGAGTACGGCGCCCACCGCAGCGGCAAGCCCGACCGCTACGAGTTCAACTGGGACACCGACATCTGCAACTCCCCCGCATCGAACCAGATCGACGGCTTCGACTTCAGCCTCGCCTGCATCCGCCACGACTTCGGGTACCACAACTACAAGGACCTGTACGGGGACGACGGCTTCCGCAACAGTCTGACCGGCCTCTCCCCCGAGCAACGCGTCGACGACATCTTCCTCCAGCAGCAGTCCGCCAAGGCGCCCGCCCCGTCGCACCCGCTGCGCAGCGGGCTCACGGCCTTGCGCGGGCGGCTGCACCGCGCATCGCGGCGTCGCAGCCACGCCGGTGCCGCTTCCGTTCCTTATCGGCGGGCGTCGCCGTGTCGGGACCAGAGGGACAGGTCGGCCTCCTGCTCATAGGCGCACGATGACCAGGGCGGTGTCGTCGGTGACGCCGCCGGGCGGGAGCAAGTCGGAGAGCAGGGCGTCGGCGAGGGTTTCGGGGTCGGTTGCCCGGTGGCGGGTCAGGGAGTCGGCGAGCCGGGCGAGGCCGGTGTCGATGTCTTCGTGGCGGCGTTCGATGAGGCCGTCGGTGTACAGCGCGAGCACGGCGCCGTCGGTGAAGTGCGCCGTGGCCTGGGGCGGGGGGACTTGTTCGGGGCTGGCGCCGAGCGGGGGGTCGGTGGCCTGGTCCAGGAACTCGACGGTGCCGTCGACCCGCAGGAGGGCCGGCGGGGGATGGCCGGCGCTGCTGTAGGCGATGGTGTGGGTCTCCCAGTCGATGAACGTGTTGGCCACGGTGGTGTTCTCGGCGCCGTCGACGGAGCGGGCGTACAAGCCGAGGACTTCCAGGCTCCGGGCGGGGCCGTCGGCAACGCGGGAGGCGGTGCTGAGCGCGCTGCGCAGTTGCCCCATGACCTGGGCTGCGGACAAGCCGTGCCCTACGACGTCGCCGACGGCGGCCGCGATGCGGTCGCCGGGCAGGTCGACCAGGTCGTACCAGTCACCGCACACGTTCAGCGTGTCGACGGCGGGCCGGTAGCGTACGGCTGCCGGGTGGCGTCCGACCGGGCGGGGAGCGGGCAGCATCGCCTCTTGCAGGCTCAGCGCGACCTCGCGGGCGCGGATGAGTTCGGTGACCTCCTCCACCCGGTGGATCAGCAGTGCCACCCGCCCGTCCGAGTCGAAGACGGGAGCGTTGATCATGCTCCAGTAGCGCTCGCCCCGTACCCCGGGCCGGTCGGGGTCCTCGATGTCGTAGCGCTGCAGCTCGATGATGTTGGGCTCGCCGCTTCCGAGCACCTGGTGCATCGACGCTTGGATGTTGCGCACCACGGCTGCGCCGGGGTCGTTCTGGGCGTGGGCGAAGTCGTCGGGCAGGTAGCGGCCGATGACTTGCCCGCGGGTGCGGCCCAACGTGCGCAGGAACCCTTCGTTGACGTCGGCGTAGACCAGTTGCGGGGTCAACAGCGCCATCGCCCCGGGGAGGGCCCGGAACACCGCCCTGTAGTCGATCTCAGGTTCCGTCACGTCCGTCTCGCCTCGACGCCGCCGCTGGTGCCTCATTCCACGATAGACGCGGCGGGCCAGGGCGGGCGGTACGGCTCCTGCCGTGGAGTTGGGCAGCTCAGAACCGCCGCCCGGCACGGGCCTGGACGACGACCGGGCCGAGCGGCACAAGCCGATCGGGCACCTGGAGCAGACCGACGAAATCCGTGCCGCTGGAGCGTCAGGCGTCCGGGGCCGTTTCAGGCGTGTTGGGCAAGATCATGTCGGGGAGTTCCGCGCCGGCGAGGGTGGCGTCGACGCGGGCGTGGATGTAGGCGCCGGTCACGGGACAGCTCAGCGGGTCGTCCGCCGGGCAGTCCAGCATGTGCCGCAGCACGGCGGCGGCGCCGGTGAGCCGGTGGATCCGCTCCTGCACGGCGGCGTACTGGGCGTCGATCAGGGCATGACGGTCCTGCGCGTGTTCGACGGTCATCACGGCGGCGGTGTCGGCGAGTGTCAGCATCCCGTCGTGGTGCCACAGCCGGGCGTAGGCGAGCCGTGCCAGAGCCGCGCGGTCGTACTGGCGCACCCGGCCGCGCCGCGCGGTGGGCTGGATCAGTCCGCATTCCTCGTAGTAGCGCAGCGTCGGTATCGAGACCCCGAACGCCCTGGCGACCTCGCTGATCGAGTACAGCCGCTCCAACCGGTCCTCCGCGTGAGAGAACTTGCGCTCAAGTGAGCTTGAGCGTGCACGCTGGCGAGCCTAAACCACCACGCGCTCTGGAGGACCCGCTATGCCCGCGTCCCCGCCGTCGCCGACGGCGACCCTCGCGACCCGCCGTGCCCGTACCGGGCCACCCCTTGCCTCGGGCGCCGGTGCGCTGCTCGTTCTGGGGTTCGTGCTGATGAGCCTGAACACCCGCGTCGCGTTCGGGCAGATCGGACCGCTGGCCCCGGTCGCGGGCTTCAGCCCCGCCGCGGTCTCCGTGCTGGGGCTGCTGCCTCCGCTGTGCATGGGCGCCTTCGCACCGCTCGCGGCCGTGCTGCGGCGACGTCTCGGCGAGGAGCGCGGGCTGTGGTGGGCCGGCCTGCTCCTGGTGGCCGGGACCGTGCTGCGCATGCTGGGGATGCCCGGCCTCTACGCGGGAACCGTCGTGGTGAGCGCGGCCACCGCCGTCGTCAACGTGCTCATCCCGGTCCTGGTGCGCAAGCGCTTCCCGCGCGAGCGCGTCGGCGCGATGATGGGCCTCTACGCCCTGTCGATGGGCGTCGGCTCGGCCCTGATCGCCGCCTTGGTCGTACCCGTCGCCCAGGCCACCGGTTCCTGGCGGCCGGCCATCGGCCTGGCCGTCATCCCCGCCGTACTGGCCGCGGCCGGCATGACCCCGCAACTGCGCCACCGGCCGCCGCAACCGGCTGCCACCACCGGCACCGAGCGCACCGACCGCCCGCACGTGGCGCGGACCGCGGTCGCCTGGAGCCTGACCGCTTTCTTCGGTGTCCAGACCTTCGCCTTCTACACCGCGCTGGCCTGGCTGCCGTCGATTCTCGTCCAGGCCGGTCTCACCCGCGGCACCGCCGGCACAGGGCAGACCCTGCTCATCCTCGGCATCGCCGCAGGCGGCTTCATCGCACCGATCCTGGCCGCGAAACGCGCCGACCAGCGCCCGCACATCATCGCGACCATCCTGGTCTGCGCGACCGGCCTCACCGGGCTCACGTCCGCACCGGCCGGCACCGCGATGCTGTGGGTGGCCGTCCTGGGCTTCGGACTCGGCGCCGGACAGGCTCTCCCCGGGGTGCTCTACGCCCACCGCGGAACCGACCCCGACCACATGACCGCCCTGTCCACCATGGCCCAGTCCTACGGCTTCCTCCTGGCCGCCACCGGTCCCGCCCTCGCCGCCGCCCTGCACGCCGCCACCGGGACCTGGACCGCACCGCTGACCGTCGTCACCGCGACACTGCTCGTCTGCGCCATAGCCGGCTTGCGGGCCGGCCACGATCGCGACTGACCCGCGGTGACCCCGCGCGGCCCGCACCGCGGCAGTGAACGGAGCAGAACGTGACAGTCCCGTTTCCCCGGGGGCACCCGGCCATCGCCGCGCGGTGGCGGGATGCGGCACGCCGGCCCCGGCGGCCGCCGAACATCGCCTGGGCATCGCTCCCCGGGTGGGCGGCCACGGTGCTGACACGAAGCGCCAAGGTGCTGCTCGCAGCGCTCCTGGCCTGGGAGGCCGCCTCGTGCCGGCTCCCGGAGCGCAGCAGTACCTCGCCGTAGCCACGGGCTGCGGGAACGGCAACACACGGATCGCGCACACGCATGGCCGGAGCGGGGCAGGCACCTGGAGGAACTGGCGGTGCACGCGCAGGAGGACGTCCGCCAAGGGCAGGAGAGCCTGCGCTGGAACACACGGTGTGCCGTGCGCGCAGAGCGGGAGCCCCTGCCGCACGGCGAGGCGCTGCGCGCCCTGCACCGGGTCTCCTTCCAGGTCCGCGGCATCGCCCGGACACTGTCCGACAACGTGGACGACCGGCACACCGACCACCACCTGGGCCAGCTCTTCCTCGACCGCTACGCCGCCACCCTGGAGGAGGACGGGCAGGCGGTGAGGTTGTTCGCCGGTTCCGGGCAGGTCATGTACCGAGACGGCCGCTTGATCGAGCGACGTCGGACGATGTCGGGGCCGGACCGGAGCGGCAGTGCGCGAACCCGTCCCGGGGGTGGACCATCTGGCACAAGCCGGACACTCATTGGCTGTTCTTTTGAAGTCGAGCAGGCGGCGCACGGCGAGAGCGCAGGCCGAAGTCCTCCGCGAGACCGGAGTGAGCGGTGGGATCCCCGTCAGATCTCGGATGGGCGAAGGAGACCGGTCCGTTTGACCGAGCCGAGGATTGGGGTCACCTCCAGGCCGCGGATGTCGTCGAGCGATCCGACGGTCTTGGTGAGGAAGGTGTACAGTCCGCCCAGATCGTCGGCTGCGACGGCCACCAGCAGGTTCGCGGCCCCGGTCGTTGCGGCGGCGAACCGGACCTGCGGATGCCGGCTCAGCTCGTTTCCGGTCGCTTCCAGGCTGCCTGGCGCGGTGGCGATCCACAGCAGCGCCTCACTGCCGATGCCCAGCAACCGCAGGTCCACTTCGCAGGCCAGTCGCACCATGCGCGCGGAGTGGAGCAGGTCCAGCCGACGGCGCACTGTCGTCGCAGATGTTCCCAGTCGGTCGGCCAGGTCGCTGTAGCCGGCGCGCGCGTTCTCGGTCAGTTGGTCGATGAGCGCGTCGTCGAGCGGCTGGCGCTCCGGTACGTCGCCGGGCTCTCGCGAGTAAGGGGTGAGGGCGTCGAACTGGTCCCTGGTCAGCAGTCCCGCGCTCCAGGCGAAGCCCGCGGGAAACACTCTCATGAGGTCGTAGGCGTCCCACGACCGGACGGCGGCTGTGGCCTCGGCATGGCGCTGGTCTCGATCAGCAGCCGGGCGGCCTGCGCCCGCTGCGCCCGCGCGAGGGCGATGGGGCCCGCACCGAGTTCGGCGCCGAGCTGGCGCTCGATCTGCCGGGTGCTGTACCCGAGCCGTGCCGCCGGCCCGGACACACCGTCCCGGTCGACGACTCCGTCCCGGATCAATCGCATTGCCCGTGCCACCAGATCCGCCCGCTCGTTCCACGCCGGAGACCCCGGCGTCGCATCCGGACGACACCGCTTGCAGGCTCTGAACCCCGCCTGCTGGGCCGCTGCCGCGCTCGGGTAGAAACTCATGTTCTTCGGCTTCGGCGGCACCACCGGGCAACTGGGCCGGCAATAGATCCTCGTCGTCAGAACGGTGGTGAAGAACCAGCCGTCGAACCTGGCGTCCTTGGACTGCACAGCCCGGATACACCGTTCCCTGTCTCCATGCACCACTCCAGCATGGCAACCTGTCTGACCCATCGGCTGGCAGGTTTCCGACATCACCCTTTGCGCAGCCTCCGCGAGGGTGCTGTCACGTTGGCCGCTGATAGGACATTCGCGTTGCCCGTGGTGGTAGCGCGCTGTTTCACGTCTCCGGAAACGCGTGGCTGGACGGCTGTGGCCGTGGCCGGCCATGCCCCGCGGCCCGACAGATCGAGGACGAGTGCGGCGATGTTCCACGCGTCGTCCTCGCCACGGTGATGGCGTCCCTCGAGCGGCAGTCCGGCGATCCGTAGAGCGTGGTCCATGCCGGGTTTCCTGCGCAGTCCGTAGGCCGCGGTGAATACGGCCTTGGCATTGGTGTGGGTGCGCTCCGTGGGATAGCCGAACGGGTAGGCCACCCCGTCGGCCTGACTCTGCCTGGCGAATTGCCGACGGTCGTACTCGCCCCAGCTCGTCCAGGGGCGTTCCCCGGCCCCGTGCTCCTCGACGAGGATCCGGCATGCGTCGGCGAAGGTGACGCCCCGTTCCACCTCGGCTTGCGTCAGTCCGGTCAGTTCGGTGCAGAAGTCGCTCACCGTCGACCGGACGGGGCGGACCAGGACACGGTGCCGGGACACGCGGCGCCCTGCCGACACGTCCACGACGGTGAGACCGATCTCGATGATCTCGTTCACGGAGCCGGGCGGCGGCTGTCCGTCCCAGCAGGTGGCTTCCACATCGATGACGTTCAGCAGGGGGGATTCGTGGCGCATGGGGCCGAGGGTAGGGATGCGCCCCCGGTTCCGGCACCTCGATTTCCACATGTCCACACCGTCACCGCCGACGCGACGTCTTCGAGCCGGACCTCACGGGGCCGCAACCGGCTGGGGGTGGTGCCGGCTGCGGCCCCGGGGCCGCCCCGCCCGTTCCGGCGACGCGGGGCAGCGGCGGCTGCGGGGGGTCAGGGCAGCAGGACGGCCTTGCCCCGGTTGCGGTGGGCCTCCAGGTCGGCGTGGGCCTGCGCGGCCTCGGCCAGGGGGTAGGTGCGCCAGATCGGCAGGGTGAGCTTTCCGGCGGCGGCCAGCTGCACCAGTTCCGGCAGGGCCTGGCCGCCCTGGTCGGCGCTGCCGGCGCTGAAGCGCACGCCGTGCTGCGCGGCGGACATGTCGGCGATGGTGATGACCTTGGCCGGGTCGCCGGTCAGGGCGACGGAGTCGGCGAGGACGCCGGCGCCGGAGGCGTCGAAGACGAAGTCCACGCCGGCCGGGGCGGCGGCCTTGACCCGCTCCACCCAGCCGTCGCCGTAGCGAACGGCGGTGGCTCCGAGCACGGTGAGGCGCTCGGTGTCGTGCTCGCCGACGGTGCCGATGACGGTGATGCCGTGGGCAACGGCCAGCTGCACGGCGATGACCCCGACGCTGCCGGCGGCGCCGTGGACGAGCAGGGTCCGACCCGCCTCGACGCCCAGCTGACCGAGGACACGGGACGCGGTCTGGCCGACCGTGACCAGCGAGGCGGCGACCTCCCACGACAGGGCCACGGGCTTGGCCACCGGCCGCTCCAGCAGGGCGTACTCGCTGTAACTGCCGCCGGCCGTGGACCCGAGGACCTCATCCCCCACGGCCGCGTCGGCTCCCTCGCCGACCGCGTCGACGACACCGGCCGCATCCAGGCCGGGCGTCACCGGGAAGCGCGCGGGGATGACCTCGGCCATCAGGCCGGATCGGGTCTTCAGGTCCAGCGGGTTCACCGAGGCGGCCTTGACCTTGATCCGGACCTGGCCCGGGCCCGGCTGGGGCGGCGTGACCTCAGTCGGCCGCAGCACCTCGGGCGCGCCGTACTCGGAGAAAGTGATCGTAGTGGACATCGGGAACTCCCGGGTGGAGGTGGGTGGAGAGGACGACTCTGACTCACTGTGCGGCCGAGGAGGTGGCCACGAGGGCGGCCGCGCCGGTGGCCTCGCCGCTCAGGCGGTGAGGGCGGGGTAGTCGGTGTAGCCGCGGTGGTCGCCGCCGTAGAAGGTCGACGGGTCCGGGGTGTTGAACGGGCCGCCGACGGCCAGGCGGGCCGGCAGGTCGGGGTTGGCCAGGAACAGCGCCCCGAAGGCGACGATGTCGGCGGTGCCGTCCTCGATCAGCTTCAGCGCCTCGGGGCCCGTGGCGGCCGGGTGGGTGAAGGGATTGAGGACGAACGTGCCGGGCCAGGCCCTGCGCAGCCGCGCGGTCAGGTCGCGGTCCGGGCCCTCCAACAGGTGCAGGTAGGCCAGGTCCAGTCCGGCGAGCCGCTCCAGCAGCGCCTCGTACACCTCGGCCGGGTTGTCCTCGGCGATGTCGTTGAACGGGTTCCCGGGCGAGATCCGCAGGCCCACCCGGTGGCTGCCGATCACCTCGGCCACGGCCGTGACGACCTCGACCGCGAAACGGATCCGGCCCTCGACCGTGCCGCCCCAGGCGTCGGTGCGCCGGTTGACGTTGGTGGACAGGAACTGGTGCAGCAGGTAGCCGTTCGCGCCGTGGATCTCCACTCCGTCGAACCCGGCCTCGATGGCGCCCCGGGCCGCGGCGGCGAAGTCGGCGATCGTCTGCCGGATCTCCGCCTCGCTCAGCTCCTTCGGCGTCACGAAGTCCTTCGGCCCCTCGTGGGTGAACACCTGGCCCTTGGCGGCCACCGCCGACGGCCCCACCGGCACCAGGCCCTCGGGCAGCAGGCTGGGGTGACCGATCCGGCCGGTGTGCATCAGCTGCGCGAAGATCACGCCGCCCTCGCCGTGCACGGCGTCGGTCACCGTCCGCCACGCCGCCACCTGCCCCGACGTATGCAGGCCGGGGGTGTCCGGGTAACCCTGGCCGACCGGCGAGGGCTGGATGCCCTCGGTGACGATCAGCCCGGCACTGGCGCGCTGCGCGTAGTACGTCGCCATCAGCTCCGTCGGCTCCGCGCCGGGCCCGAACGCGCGGCTGCGGGTCATCGGCGCCATCGCGACGCGGCTGGCCAGGCGCTTGCCGCCCAGAACGATCGAATCGAAAGCAGTAGTCATGATCTCTTCCCTCGCGAGGAGTGATGGGCGGTGGTCCCGACACGTCCACCGTAACCGATGCCTGTCTGAACAAGTAAATATGCGAAGGCCATTCCCCGACCCCCATGTGACGCACATCACGCATATTGACCAGCGCAATCGTTGATCGCAGACAGACGAGCCCCGCGAAGGTCGCAGTTGCGCGGTAGAGTTAGCTGCCCGATCAGCAAGTGAGGAAGAGATGACACAGTCCACCCCGGCGACCGGGAAGGAACCCGCGGGGACGGGGCAGTCGGCCAGCGTCCCGGTGCCGGCCGCAGCCGGCGGCGGGCCCATCAGCCACGCGATCTTCCGCCTCGCCCGCCTGCACCGCATGTTCGCCGGACAGCTGCTGCGCCGCATCGGCCTGCACCCCGGCCAGGAGCTGGTCATGATGCACCTGTGGGAACTCGGCCCCCAGCGCCAGACCGACCTGGTACGGCTGCTGGACTCCGACGCCGCCACCATGACCCGTACCGTCCAGCGCCTGGAACAGGCCGGCTTCGTCCGCCGCCGCCCCTCCCCCACCGACAAGCGCGCATCCCTCATCGAACCCACCGCCGCTAGCCACGCCCTGCGCCGAGAAGTCGAACAGAGCTGGAGCCAGCTCGAGGACCTCGTGGCGGCGGGCCTGACCGCCGACGAACGCACCACGGCCCTGCACACCCTGGAACGCCTGGAACAGAACCTCGTCCAGGCCGCCGCCGACCCCACATGCGCGGCCGGAAGTTAACCGGCTCGGCGACGGGCTGCTGACCTGCTAATATTCTTCTCGTCGCGAGGGAGATGATTCCTCGTCAGGCGTCAGCGGTGCTACCAGAGCACGTCCTACTTTCAGTAGGGAGAGTCCGTGCAACCCGGGCCTGGCGCTCCACTGTCGGACGAGGTCCGGTACCCCATCCGGGTGCCGGGCCTCGCCCGCGTTTGCGGGCCGTTTGCGGGTCAGGACGGTGGCCGGGCGGGAACTGCGGTCAGGGCCGGGCCCCACCGGCCGGTCTCGGCCTAGAAGGAGTACGGGCCGAAGCGGCCCCACGCCTCGACAACCGCGGGCGCGAGCAGCACCACGTTCACGGCGATCATCTGCGCCTCACTGCGGCGGGCGTGCACGACCGCGGCGCCGGCCATCGCCAGCGCCAGACCGAGCGCGGCCAGCGGCACCAGCACCGGCGCGACACCGAGCGCGGCCGGCAGGATCAGCCCGACCGCGGCCAGCACCTCCAGCACCCCGATCGCCTTCACCGTCCCGGCGCTCACGTCCTCGACCCAGCCCATGCCCGAGGCGGCCAGCTTCTGCTTCGACTGGGACAGCTTCATCATCCCGGCGGCCAGAAACGCCACGGCGAGCACGCCCGCGAGGACCCACAACAGAACGTTCATGATGCTCAGCACCCTTCAGCGACTTAAATCGTTAACTTGAGACTAGGGTGGCTTCACTTCAAGATGCAAGTCATCGGAGACTTTGATCACTTAACGCGTGAAGCTATACTCCGGAGCATGGAGACCCCGGAGACCCCGCAGGAGCCTCGCTGGCTCGACGACGAAGAAGACCAGGCCTGGATCGCGCTCAGCAGCATGCTGATGCGGCTGCCCGCGGCCCTGGACGCGCAGCTGCAACGCGACGCCGGCCTGAGCCACTTCGAGTACCAGGTCATGTCCGGGCTGTCCATGGCCCCCGAGCGCACCCTGCGAATGAGCGAGCTGGCCGCGTTCGTCGAGGGCTCCCTGCCCCGCCTGTCCCAGGTCGTCACACGGCTGGAGAAGCGCGGCTGGGTCCACCGCAGCCCCGACCCCACCGACGGCCGCTACACCGTGGCCACCCTCGACGACGAGGGCTACGACAAGGTGGCCGCCACCGCCCCCGGACACGTCGAGGCCGTACGCGCCTACATCTTCGACGCCCTCACCAGGGCACAGGTCCGCCAGCTGGCCACGATCGGCCGCCGCATCGTCGGCGCCATCGACCCGGGCCACCCCCTCGTCACCGGAACCGTGGACCGACTACGGCGCAACAAGTGACCGCACCCCGCCAACAGGTGCCTCCCCTGCGGTGCGTCCTCGTCGGGTCGGTTGACGCCCAGCCAGGTACGGCGGTTCGGTCCGCCAGGACTGCCGGAACCGGCGGGATCCGCTTCGGAGACCAACGGCGTTCACGCCGCCCGGCGGTCCACCGCGCCCAGCCATTGCGTCAGGGCCTTGCGCACCTCGTCCGGGTCGGGGTCCTCGGCCGCCCACGCGGCATAGCCGTCGGGCCGAACCAGTAGGGTCGGGCGCAGGCCGGTCGCCGGGGAGGCCGTCACCACCCGCCCCGCCCACGGCGCGGCAACCGCGGCGACATCGCAGCCCACCAGCACGAACCTGCCCTCCCGCAGCGCCTCGTAGAGCCGAGCCGGCTCCTCCGCCAGACGGAGGTCAGGAACCCGGCGCCCAGCGAGCGGATGAGAGCCCCGGGGCGCGGGGTAGGTGATCCCGATGCCGGAGATGCCGCGAGACGCGCGGGCCTCCACCACGGTCAACTGGTGCACGACGGTGGCCAGCGCGGCCCGCAGCGCGCGGATCACAGGTGACCCGGTGGTGACGGCCGTGAGGAGTGCGTGGCTGACCCGCAGGACCATCCGCCCCACCGGGTGACGCTCCGCGTGGTAGCTGTCCAGCAGTGCGTCACCAGCCCAGCCGTGCACAACGGCTGCCAGTTTCCACCCGAGGTTGGCGGCGTCCTGCAGCCCGGTGTTCATGCCCATGCCGCCGGCCGGCGAGTGGACGTGTGCGGCGTCACCTGCGAGGAACACCCTTCCCTGCCGGTAGCGGGGCACCTGCCGCTCGTCGCTGTGGAACCGGGAGAGCCACCGCGGGTCGTGCATCCCGAGGTCATCGCCGATCGTACGCTTCGTGATGCCCCGGACGTCCTCCAAGGTGAGCGGCGCATCGTCGGGCACCTGGCGGTGCCGGTCCCAGCCGATGATCCGGTACCAGCCGTCCCCGAACGGCGCGAAGAACGTGAAACCGTCCTCATTCGAGGCGAAGTTGAAAATCTCGTCGGGGGCACGGTCGAGCAGCACATCGGCCAACATCACGGAGCTGATCGCCGACTTGCCGGGAAACGGCATACCCAGGCTCTCCCGGACGGTGCTGCGCGCCCCGTCCGTACCGACGACGTAACGGGCCCGAAGTGTTCCCGTGGCGCCGTCCGGATAACGCACATCCACGTCGACGCCGTCCGGGTCCTGCCGCAACCCGGTGACCCGAGCCCCACGAAGCATGGTGGCTCCCGCCTCCTCCGTCCGGCGCAGCAGGGCCTGCTCGACCTGCCACTGCGGAATGGTGAGGATGAAGGGGAAGCGCGTCCGGAGGCCGGAGAAGTCGATGCTGAGGCGGCCGAACGGATGCAGCGCCCGGGTCGGCGTGCCGATACGGAGCAGTTCGTCGGCCAGGCCACGGGCGTCGAGCTGCTCCAGGGTTCGGGCGTGGAGGCTGAAGGCGCGGCTCAGGTTGGATTCGTGATCGCGTCGCTCCAGCAGTGTGACATCGACTCCGGACCTGGCGAGGTCACCCGCGAGCAGCAGGCCGGTCGGGCCGGCCCCGACCACCAGGACGTCCGCGTCCGGTGCCCCGTGTCGGTTCGAGGAGGCACTCGGTGACGGGTCCGTTGTGTTCACGCTTCCGAGTCTCAGTCCTGTGTGAGGGGGCTGCACGACGGGACCGCGTACGCGGCGCGCGTCTGCGCGAGGGGAACGAGCCGGTCGATCTGCGGGCGCAGCCGTCCGCTCGTGATCAACTCGCTGATGGCGTCGAGGCCGGCACGGTCCGGCGACGGATGCGGGCGGGGCCGAGCAGGGCCTGCTGCCGGACGAAGGCGCGGGAGGCCGCGGGAGGCGCGGTCGCCCCGCCCTTATTCCCCGCCCCGCCGGCCCGATGGGCATGACATACCCCACGACCCAAGATGTGCAAGTTTCAACATATTTTCCGGTAGCGTCGTTCTTGTCCCACCGCAGCGGGGCACCGCCCGGAGCCATCACGAGCCACTGGGACGGCCGCCGCTCCTGGGAACGCCGGGGCAGCTACCGGTCGTGCACGGGTTCAACCCACACGTCTTCCGCCGACCTGCGGCGCCCACGGCCGGGGCGCTCGCACCCGCCATTCAGGGGGACCCTACCCACACAGGAAGTCATGCCGTGAACGGCTGCGCAGATCAAATGCTCGACATGGAACTCCTGCTTCCCTCGGGAGAACCGGTCACACTGCCGACCCTCCTGTCCTACCGCTCCTACGACCCGCTCGCCGTGCGCATCGTCTTCCACACCGACGCGGACGGCCAGGTCCCCTGGGTCTTCGCCCGCGACCTGTTGACACAGGGCCTGCGCAGACCGAGCGGACAAGGGGACGTACAGGTCTGGCCGGGAGCAGCCGGAGCAGTCGACCATGACGAGGTGCTGAACCTCGCCCTCTCCTCGCGGGAGGGGACCGCCTGGCTCCGGGCCCCGCTCCACGTGGTGGCCGAGTGGCTGGAGCGCACCTACCGACTGGTACCCGCCGGCCGGGAAGCCGACGGGTACGACCTGGACGCCGAACTGTCGTGCCTGCTGCCGGGCACCACCTGAGACCCCGGCCCCGGCCGCTTCCGTTCAGCGGCCCGGCCGACCCCGGCGGGTCACACCGCCGCAGCAAGTGAGCAGTAGACGGAGCAGGAGCACAGAGATGAGAGCCCCGGCCTTCGCGCCGCGTCCGGCCGCCATCGTCCGGTGGCGGGAAGCACCGAGCCGCACCCTGCGGCTGCCGCGCGCGCCCCGGTTGTCGCTCCCGGGATGGTCGACCACCGCCCTCACCCGCAGTGTCAAGGGACTCGTCGCGGCCCTCCTCGCCTGGCAGGCCGCCTCGTGGCGGCTCCCCGGGCAACAGCAGTACCTCGCCGTGGCCACCGCCCTGGCCATGGTCAACGCCCCGACCATCTACCGATCGGTGACGCGGGCCCTGCGCAGCGTCGCCGCCCGGGCCGCGGGGTTGTCACTGGCCGTGGCCGTCGTATGGCTGCTCGGCCCGGCCGCGGGAAGCGTCGCCGCGATCCCGGCCATCGCACTGGTCGCCGGAGGCCGCCGGGGCTCCGACAGCCGCCTGCAGATCGCCTCGACGGCGGCACTGACCCTGGCGGCGGCGACGGCCGTCCCCGTGGGCCACGTCGTCACCCTGACCCTGGCCACCCTCACCGGCGCGGCCGCCGGCATCGCGGTCAACGCCCTCATCCTTCCGCCCGTGCACCTCGGCGCCTCCGACACCTCGGTACGCGAACTCGCCGCGGCCATGGGGGAACTGCTCGGCGACATGGGCCGCGGACTGCGCGAGCGGCAGCACACCGACCGCGCCCACCTGTGGCTGGAGCAGGGCAGGCACCTCGACGACCTGGCCCTCCAGGCACAGGAGGACGTACGCCAGAGCCGGGAGAGCCTGCGCTGGAACACGCGGTGCATCGTCCACGGACAACAGAAGCCGACGGATCACAGCGAGGCGCTGCGCGCCCTGCACCGGGTCTCCTTCCAGGTCCGGGGCATCGCACGGACCCTGGCCGACAGCGTCGACGACCAGCCCGCCGGTCACGGCCTGAACCGGCTCTTCCTCGACCGGTACGCGGCGACCCTGGAAACGGCGGAACGGGCGATGGAGTCGTTCGCCGCCCCCGGGCATGCCGTCGGCCCCGATCTCGGCAGCCTCTGCGGGCCGCTGCGCCGCGCGATCGACGACGCCACGACCTGGCACAGGACGATGACCGACGAGATCAGGCACGGCACGCTGGCCGAACCGGGCGCCTGGCACGTCTACGGGTCGCTGATCACCGACATCGAACGCCTGCTCGCCGACCTGGAACGCGCGAACCGCCCCGCCCCGACCACGCCCGGGCCCCACCCGTCGTGAAGCGCCCGGCCCCCGAGCCGGTTTGCAGGCCATCCACCCCACCGGCACGGGCAGACCGGCGCGGCGGCGCGAGACACCCGTGACGGCGTGAGACGTCCGTGACGGCGGCCCAGTCCTTGCCGGCGTCCCCGCGGACGAGGGCGTCGGGGAAGTGCTGTGGCAGCACCTCGAAGACACCGTCGCCCGGCGTGGCAACCACGACCGGCGCGGGCCGGCCCCGCCCAGGCACTCGGCGACCTGCCATGCCGCGCCGCGCCCGAGGCGGCACCGCACGATCGCGCGAACACGCTCTCCTCGTCCGCCGGGCACCCGCCGCCCTCCCCCACACCACCTCCGACACCCCCGGGCCCACCGGTCCGCAGGCCCCGAACGAAGCGGCGAGCGGGCAGGTGGCGCGGGAGGATCCCGGAGCCGCAGCAGCCGAGGACGCGTGCGGCATCAGGGGCCGCAGCCGGACGATCGCGGGCACGCCGCTCCACGGACTCGACAGGTACTGACGCTCACCGAGAAGGCCATGCCCCGGCAGCGACCGCTTCAGGCCCGGCTCGGATTCGTTCGGGCTCGTCCTGGTCCATGGCGATGACTTCACTCCATCGCTTGACGCTCGAATCCGTGGCCCGTACGGTGGTTTGTGTTGGTTGAAGGTTAAACAAAGCGTCCAGCCGACGGAGGGATCCCCCTCCTCCGGCCTGCGCCGAACGCAGCCAGGCATCCGATAACCCCGAAGGAAGAAACATGAACCGCACGACCATGCGACGGGCCGCCACCGCGACGACCTCCCTCCTCCTCGCCGGCGCCGCCGCCCTCGGCGTCTCCGGCCAGGCCATGGCCGCCACCGCCCCCGCCCCCGCGGCGGCCGCGGCCTCGCACTCGTCGTCGTCAACGGCCGCCACAGCCGACACCGGCCTGCGGATCGTCTCGCTGCCCACCCACCGGATCGGCGCCGACCACCGCCCGCACGAGTTCACCGTCCGCTACTCCGGCGACACCCGCCTCGCCCAGGCCCAGCAGATCCTCGTCCTCTCCCCCGAACACGGCCCCTACCTCCAGAGCGACGACATCCGTCTGGAGTGGTTCGACGACGCAACCCGGCGCTGGGAGCCCGTGGACCTGGGCTCGCAGACCGGCACCCTCTACACCCGGATCCCGCTCACCGGCCACATCCTCACCCACGGCGGCGACACGGCCATCCGCTACCGGATCACCCTCCAGCACGACCTGCCCACCGCACCGCGGCACCTGACCGTGCAGCCCCGCACCATCCTCTACACCGCACCGCAGACCACCGGGACCCAGGCATAACCGCAGGCGGCACCCCACCCGCCGCACTCCCACCACACCACACCACACCACACACCGAACACCGCTGCGGCTTTCGGCTGTGCGGGCGGGAACACCGATGACGCCGTTCCCACCCGCACGGCGGAAAGCCGCAGCGCACGGACTGAGGACAGTGCCACCTCCGGCGCCCCGATCACACCGGGCCGGGCCCTGCGACCGGGCGCGGGCGTGCGGCGACCTCGTCGCCGGCGAGGAACCCCACTGGAAACGCCCGCCCCCGGGCGTGAAGCACCTCGCCACCGCCCCGCCCAACGGCCGGGCTGCGGCTCGACGGACAGCATCGTCCGCCGGAGCCGGCTTCGTCGGCAGTGCCGGAAGGTCGGCCCCTCGACCCGCTCGGCGAAGGTCCGCCGCGAACAAGCCGACGACGGTAGCGGTCGTGGACACGACGCGACTGCGCACCGCAGCCCGGACACTGCGCGGTATCGGCGGTGGCCGACGCGGAGATTCGCCCCCCTACGCCGACGGCCTGGATGTCTTCGACGGCAACGGCCGTCAGATGCGGCAGCAGTACATCAGGCAGGCGATCGCTCAACACATCCATTCACAGATCGAACTGACCACTGGTCACGTTCGGCCATCCCGAAGGTCGATCGGATCCGCTCCCCGCTGTCCCTTGACATCCAGGCGCCGCACCGACCAAGATCACCCGGCACACGGGCAGGCTGGCCGGCAGGCCGGCCGCTTGAGGGTCACGGGGGTTCGATGAAGCCGGTGAAGAGTTACGAGCCCGAGCGGCTGGTCCCTGTGGCAGTAGGCCTGGTGTTTCTCGCAATTTCGGCCGGCGGTGTGTTCATCCCACCGATCGGGGCGCAGGTGTTCTACGCCGTCCTCCTGGTCCTCTCCTCGGTGTGGTGCTTCCAGGCAGCCCGGATGGGGCTGGTCATCGATCAGAACGGCATCGCCGAACGATCGATGGGACGCCCCCGCCGCACCCCCTGGCAGGACGTCGAGGAAGTCGCGATCCGCGACGGAAGGCGGAGCAACGGGACCGACTACTGGTTGATCGCGCTGCGGCTGCGCGACGGCCGGGTGCTGCCGGTGCGGTCGACGGTGAGCCGCAGTAGGAAGAGCGTGGAGGACGTCGGCCACCGGATCGTCGCCATGCGGACCGCCGGCCTCGAAGGCGAGGACCCCGCCGGATTGGCCGTCGTGGCGGGAGACCCGGATCAGAAGTACGGGAAGCCGCTCAGGGACCCGGTCGTCGGGCCGGATGGCGTCCCGGTGGTGGTTCGACTGAGAGGGCCCGGCGGGGTGGACCTGAACTGGGACGCCGTGGGTCTGCCGGACGGCATCCTGGTCGGGCTCGTAGCTGTCGTGTTGATCGGCGTGGGGACCCTGGTGTCGGCCATCGTGCGCCGGGTTCGCAAGAAGCCGGGTTACTGGCTGAACGTCGAGGTCGGCGGACCGGAGCCGCGCAGCCTCACCCTGCCCTTCGACTCCCGGGCACGAGCCGTGAAGCACGCCCGTGACCTGACCGCCGCCATCGGCGAGCACGGCGCGGCCGCGGTTCCCCGCGCCTCCGAGGCGCGGTAGAGCCCGGTCGCTGTGGCTTTGGGGCAGTACTCATCCCGTGATCGTCACGCTCGGTCATCCCGAAATGTTGATCAGAGCCGGCTCACGGTGGTCAACTTCGGTACGAGGAGAGGTGTGTGTTCATGGATCTCGCCGGACGGGCGGTGGTGGTGACCGGTGCCGGGCGTGGGCTCGGGAGAGCTCTGGCTCTGCAGGCCGGCCGGTTGGGTGCGCGCGTGTTCGTGTCCGCGCGTGATCCGGCCGCTGCGGGCAGGGTGGCTGACGAGGTGACGACCGACAGCGGAGCGACAGTTGACGCGTTCGCCTGTGATCTGGCCGATCCCGCGTCCGTTCGGACGTTCGCCGACGGGGTCGCCGGCCGGACCGACCGTATAGACGTGCTGATCAACAACGGTGCCCGCTACCTCGAAGGTCTGGACCTCGGGGATGCTGATGATGACGCGATCAGCGAGACCGTCGCCTCCGGGGCCACCGGCACGCTGCTGACGGTCAAGCACTTCCTCCCGCTATTGCGTGCCTCGGCCGGGGCGGACGTGGTCAACCTGATTTCCTCGGTTGCGGAGGTTCGGAACCATCGGTCCCCGTCGCACCCCGCGTTCTACGCCGCCAAGGCTGCTCAAGCCGGCTTCGCCGACGTCCTCTCGCACCGTCTGCGTCCCGACGGGATCCGCGTCATCTCGCTCTACCCCCCGGACTTCAACGACGGTGACCCGCTCGACGCCGCCTGGGACGGCGCCCCTCGGACGCAGAATGACCCTCTGACCGCGCAGTCCGTCGTTGACTGCGTGCTGTTCGCGATCCGCCAGCCGCGGGACTGCTTCATACGTTCCTTCCACTTCGAGCAGCTGTAGGGCACGGGCCGTCGCCGACTGCGGGTGGCCGGCAGCCGCAGGCGCGGTCCGCCGGTACCCGCGGCGGGATCACGAGACGAACGCGTCGAGATCGCGCTCGAGGTCGGCCTTCGACTTGGCGCCCACGATCGTCTTGACCACCCCACCGTCCTTGAATACGAGCAGGGTGGGGAGCGCCATGACGCCGTACTTGCCGGCGGTGGCCGGGTTCTGGTCGACGTTCAGCTTCACCACCCCGGTCTTGTCGGCATGCTCTGCGGCAATCGCTTCCAAGGAAGGAGCGATCCGACGGCAGGAACTGCACCACTCGGCCCAGAAGTCGACGAGGACCGGCTTGTCGCTCTTCAGTACGTCCTCGTCGAACGAAGCGTCGGTGACCTCCTTCAACGCTGTCGTCACCTGTTGGGTCGGGGCACCACGTCCGTCTCCGGCATAAGCCGAGGCAGGCACCACAGACCCGACTACCAGGGCTGAAACCATGGCCAGACCACCCAACGCCCGGCACCGGGAACGCTTCATATCCGCCCCTTTCACCGCGGGAGACCGGATCGACTTGGATCTTGCTATTCCGGTCGCATCTTTACGGTGGGTCTGACGAGGCAGCCGACCACACGGGATCGTCGCAGGGCTGGAACCGGGTCGGCCCGCCGTCTTCGCCGACCTCGCCGAAACCCGTGGCGAATCCACCACCACCTTGATCAAGACTCCGCCCCCCTCGGCGAGACCGCAAACCGAAGCCGACAGCCGTACGCACGCGCCCCGGCCGGCCCGCAGCGGGCGCCTACGGGCCCGGCCGGGGCCTGCGGCCCGGCCACTGCGATCCCGGCCCCGGACCGGCATCGGTGGCGCGCAGCCACCAACGGCGCGGGACGCCATCGACCGTCCGGTCCTGGGCTGCCCAACTCACCGTGCACTCCGTGTGGTTGCGCACCGATATCCGGCGGAGCAAGCGTTCCGCGGCTCGACACCGTTGTGCAGGCGGCGGACGATGGCTGGAGGAGAGGGTTTCCAGCGAGTAGGTCGCTTTCGCCTGCCGAATGCGGAGGTCTCGCCGATGGACCACGGGCAGCCGTGTGCCGACGGCATCGCGCAGCCGCGCGTCCACAGCTCCGCCGTCCCCGGCTCGGTACTGCCGTGCGCCTGGCCCGAGATCCGCATCGGCATGCTCGGTGGCTTCGCCCTGTACGTCGGCGGGGAGCCGGTCAGCGTCCCGGTGAGCTCCGAGCGGGTGCTGGCCTTTCTCGCGCTGCGCCGCTGCCGGGCACCGGTCCCGCGCTGCCTGATCGCGGGGACCCTCTGGCCGGAGGCGGCCGAGCACTGCGCGTTCGCGGACCTGCGGGCCGCTCTGTGCCGCCTGGGCGGCACCGGCCGACGAGCACTGGAGATCGGACCGGCCGAGGTGCGGCTGGCTCCCGGCACCAGCGTCGACCTCCACCGGGCCCGGTCGCTGGCCCGTCTGCTGCTGGACCCCAACGCACCCGCCACCGCGTACGACCTCGGCCTTGCGGCCGTCGCCGACCTCTCCGCCGACCTGCTGCCCGGCTGGTACGACGACTGGCTGGTGCTGGAGGCCGACGAGTGGCACCAGCTGCGACTGCACGCCCTCGAGGCGCTCGCCGACCGGTTGACCGCCTGCCGACGGCACGGCGAGGCGGTCGCTGCCGCCCACGCGGCCATCCACGCCGACCCGCTGCGGGAGAGCAGTCACGCATGTCTGATCCGCGCCCACCTGGCCGAGGGCAATCGGTCCGAGGCGGTAAGGGACCTGCGCCGCTACGACCAGTTGCTCTACCGCGAGCTCGGCCTCCACCCGACGCCACGGCTGCACCGGCTCGTCGCGCACGCCGTCGCGTCCCCGTCACATCACCGTCACGGGCGCCACGCAAAGTGAGGAGGGCGGAGCGGAGTGCTCTGTCGCAGGTCACTGCGCGCGCGGATGGAGGACCGGGCGATGGCATTCATCAAGATCGAAGTAACCAACGAGAGCACCGTGCTCACCGCCGACGAGGTGAAGGCGGTGATCCCGGCACTGCAGACACAGGTCCACGAGCACCTCGCCCCGATCTGGGGCATCGACGCCGACCTGTCGTATGTGGAACCGAACCAGCTCTCCGACACCGCCTGGTGGCTGGTGCTCCTGGACAACTCCGACCAGGCCGGCGCGCTGGGCTACCACGACGTGACCAGCAACTTCATGCCGCTGGGGAAGGTGTTCGCCGGCACCGACAAGCAGTTCGGCCAGCTATGGACCGTGACGGCCAGCCACGAGCTGCTGGAGATGCTCGGCGATCCCGAGATCAACACGGTGATCTTCGACCAGCCGACCGCCACCACGGGCGTGCTCTACGCCCAGGAGCTGTGCGACACGTGCGAAGCCGACGACTTCGCGTACCCGATCGACGGCGTCCAGGTGAGCGACTTCGTCTTCCCCGCCTGGTTCCAGCCGAACCGCACGGCCGCCGACAGCCAGTACGACTACGGCCGCCACATCAAGAACCCGCTCGAGCTCCTTCCCGGCGGCTACATCGGCGTCTTCGACGTCACCGCCGGCATCGGATGGACCCAGAAGACGGCCGACGAGAGGGCGGAGTACCGGCTGCGCGCCCACGTCGGCAGCCGCCGTGAGCGTCGCCGTATCCCCCGCGACCAGTGGCTGCCGAGCCGGCGAAGGGCCTGATGTCCGACGGTGACCGGCTGTCCGCCGTGGAGCACCTCGTGGTGCGATGCCGGAGAACCGTTCGTTCGATCACATGCCCGGGTTCCTCAACCCGGGCAACGTCTCCGACACCGGGCAGGAGTACGCGGGGCTGACCGGCGAGGAGTCCAACACGCCGCGCACCGACGACGTCCTCGCGGAGGTCACCGCGCCCACGGCGGCGGCCGTCAACCCCTTCGCGGGCGAGGTCTCCCACCTCCAAGCGGTCCATGCCGACCTCGTCGCCCGCCGGCTGGTCCCGGGCCGACCGACCGAACTTGAACGGCAACTGCCCACGGAGGCCATCCCTGAGGCCTACGCAGCCTTCATCCGGGCCCACACGTAGCGACGCGCCGGCTGAGCGGCAGGTGGCCGCCCAGGGCCTGTGTGATGTCGTGATCGGCCCAGGCGGGCGGCGGCGAGCCGGACGGCCGGCGACGGTCGGGCACCAGGGCTTGCGGTCGTCCGGCAGGCGCAGCTCCTCCCCCACCCTCCCGGCGGCCGTGGATGCGGCCGGCGGACGAAGAGGGCCATCACCGTCCAGCGACTTCGTTTCTCGCAGCGGGCCCGGGAGGAGGCACCGTCAGAAGGGCGGGTCGGCGGGGTCTCGGTGGGGCAGGAGCGGGTCGGTGGCGTAGGGGCTGCGGTCGTCGTCGCCGGGGCGGGTCAGGTCGGCGGTGTTGTGTCCCAGGCGGTCAGGACGTCGAGGGCCCGCCGGCGGCGCCACCGCGTGTCGGTGTTCTGATGCCGCACAGGTTCGAGGCCGTCGAGAGCCTTCCGGGTCCGGGGCATCGTCAGGTCCGGGTCGGGCATCCGCGCCAGGACCCGGGGCGGCTCTGTGCCGACCCCACACACGGTGTCCGGCATCGACCGATCGGTCCCGCGCGGCACCGCCCACGGGTCGGGCAGGACGTCGGGCACGGGGCAGGCGGTGTGCGGGTCAGTGGTGCTCACCGCCCGACCCTACGATCCGCCCTCCACCGGTCCGGCCCGAAGGTGGGTGCGGATGGGAGGGCGTTCGGGTGACGAAGATCACGATCTCCTCGGTAGGTGTTATCTCCGCCGAGCCTGCAGGTCTCCTGTGATGTCGGCGCAAGAGGCGTCGGCCGGTCGGGGTGGCGCGCGTGGTGGTACGGCCGCGTAGTCGCTCCGAGCGGCCAGGAGAACCCAGGGAGCCTGTTTCATGCAGTCTGTTCGTCCAAGGCGGATGGTCGCCGCGGTCTTGGCCGCCGGTGTCATAGGCGCCGCGCTGAGCGCGTGCGGTCCGCAGAACGGCGGGTCCGTCACGGACACGGCAGGTGCCGCCCCGGCGAAGGCGGCGGCGACCGGCGGCGACTCCTCGCCGTCCGCGGCCGTCTCCTCCCCGTCGGCGTCCGCCTCCGCGACCGGCCGGGAGACCACGCCGCCGTCGGCCCCGCCCGCACCGACCACCCCGGCGGCCACCAAGGACCCCTCCAGCCCGGCCACGACGAAGACTTCGGCCCAGCCCCCGGGCCAGAACCGGACCCAGGTTCCGCCCCAGGCCCAGACCCGGACCTCGACCGGGGCGCCGGCCAAGGCCCAGCCGAACGCGGACGGCGCGGCGTCGGGCGGGACCGCGGCGAACCCCGGTCACACGACATCCGCCCCGGCCCCGGCGAACTCCGACACCACCGGGTCGGACCGGACCGCGGGCAGCGCCGAGGCGCTCTCGTTGAAGCTGATCAACGAGGAGCGTGCCCGCAACGGTGTCCCGGCCCTCGTCGTCAAGGACGACCTGACGGAGTTCGCCGTGAACTGGGCCCGCCACATGCGCGAGACCGGGTTCGCCCACTCGGAGAACGCCTCCGGTGCCGGGCCCAGCCTCACCGGCAGCCGGACGCTGACCGGAGAGTGCATCGTGATGTGGGGTGACGCCTCGCTCACCGGGGAACAAGCCGCCGAGCAGTTCCAGAAGATGTGGACCGAATCCCCGGGGCACCACGCCGCTCAGATCAACCCCCGCTACACGCAGATCGGCGTCGGCCTCTACCACGACTCCAGCGGCTGGTGGGGCGTGCACGAGTTCGCAGGCTGACACGGGCTCACTGGTGTCGGCCCCGGGCCGATCCGCCACGCCCTGGCCACGCCACCGGCAACGCGCCGGTGGCGGCGAGCCTGGAGGCCGTTCGCGCCTCTCCTTCGCCGGGTTCCCGGATTCGTGGCCTATTACTGGGTTGACGCCGGGGATGGAGTAATGGTCTCCACCAGCGTCTTCGAAGACCGGTCCGGGGCCGAAAAGTCGATCGAGACGGCGGCGGACTTCGTGCGGAACAACCTCACGTCACTGCTCCCCAACCCTCCTCAGATCACGGCCGGCCAGGTCGTGGCTGTCGGGTAGCGGCCTCCGCAGCGGCCCTTCACGGATCTCCGGTCGTCGGCCCCTGGTGGTGCCCGTCCTGGCCGATCACCTGGCGGCGCGGCTACTCGGTGGCGCGGCAGTGGAGGCCGGAGTCGGGCGGCCGCGTCGGCTGGGTCACCCTGCCGCTGGAGACGGCGTCCGAGGCGAGCCTCTCGGCCGGTGGGTACAGGCGGGATGGTCCCGACCACTCATTCGCGAAGGGGGCCGGCGACGGGCGGGGCCGGGCCGGACGGGCATCGATGTCGGTCACGGGCCGGCGGCATGCCGGGCCGGGCCCTGGCACGGCCGCTTTCGCCGGATCGGGCACCGCTCGTTCAACGGGCCGACCAGATCGGGCAGTCGGGGGTGTGGTGGCGCGTGATGGCGACGGCCCCTCCGGGCAGGACTCGCCGGATGCGGGTGCTCGCGCAGCAGCCCTGCATACCCGGGCCCGGCCGTACCGGCACCGGGCGGACCGGGGTGGTGGGCGGCGGGGCGGGCGGGAAGGTGAGCCGGTCCTCAGGCACGTCGAGTCGGCGGGCGGCGGGGCGACGGCTGCGTCGGGTCGGTGCCATGGCCCCAGCATGCCGTCGTCCGGGCGGGCACGCCGTGCGGAGGCGGCCGGGTGGTGCACGGGCAAGGGGGGAAGCCGGTGCACCGCCGTCCTACGGCCGGCAGGTACCCGTCTGACGGGTTGTCCACCGCCGGCCTGGACAGATCGCCCCAAAACCGTCATAAGCCGTGAGCCCGCTCACACCTGAACGGGGTCAACGACGGGCGATAGTGGCCGCGCCCGGCGCCGCCGGCAACCCCCGACCGCGATGTTTGCGCAGCTCAGCGACGTTGGCGCGGCCAGGCGACCCGCCCTTCGAATCAACGGCGGTCCGCCCTGGATACGACGGTGGATCGTAACAAGGGGGTCTTGTCGGCGACCGATCCCGCCTGGCAACAATTGCTCCACCCAGCCACACCGGCTCCTGTCCCGCCGGTGAACGGCTCACTGCCGAAACGCGCCCCACGACCACTCGGCCCCTGTCCGGCCACGGTCCAGGCGGGGCGTGACACCGGCCCAACCCGATTGAGGTCTTGTTCGCTATGCCCAGCTTCAAGCTTCGTATGCGCACTTCTGCTGCCGTCCTCGCCGGCGCCGCCGGTCTGACCGCCCTGGGCGCGGCTCTGGTGCCCGCCACCGCCACCGCCGCGACCCCGTCCCCGAAGGCCATCGCCGCCCAGATCGTCCCGGCGAACCAGCTGGCCTCGTTCAGCCAGATCATCTTCCACGAGTCCAGCTGGAACGTGCACGCGACCAACCCGGGCTCGGGCGCCTACGGCCTGGGCCAGGCGCTGCCGGCCTCCAAGATGGCCTCCGCGGGTGCGGACTGGAGGACCAACCCGCGCACCCAGATCAAGTGGGCGCTGAACTACAT
>NZ_JBEXKB010000072.1:0-40733 GCF_040609455.1 Kitasatospora sp. NPDC004669 | reverse complement strand
CAACTCGCCAACAGCGGACTGGCGCCCCTCGCCGGTATCGCCACTGCCCTGCTCGAAGACCAACATGCGGTCACCCAGGGAATCACCACCCTTTACAGCTCCGGAGTCAACGAGGGCCGGATCACCGACGTGAAGCTCCAAAAACGCATTATGGGAGGCCGTGCCGGAGTGCCACTTCTCCGCCACCGAGTCGTACTGATCGCCCACCTACGCCGCCGATACGCGGAGCGACCCACCGCCATCCCGGGATGATCTCCGGCTACGAAAATCTTGCCAGAGCCGTCAGCATGCACCACCTCGTACGGGTGACTGTGCGCCAAAGTTGATGCGATGACCGGTAGTTTCCCGTGAGCCCACTGCCGTCGGTTCGGGCGGCAGAAGGGTGGTCGACGGTGGTCTTGGACCCGCATCGCTGGCTGGAGTTGAGGCGGTATCGCGCGCTGTACGACTCCGGCGCGACAGCTACCGCCTCAAGAATCGCCTCGCCGCCATCGAACGAGAACGAGACGAAGCAGCCTGCCCCCCCCGGTTGACGAGAGGCCACAGCTACCTGGGGAGTCGTTTTCTACGGGCAGCGGCCCAGCGGGCATTGCGAGCCGCCGACGTGCCCCTGAGAGCCGCGAACTCGTTCGGCCCCTGCACGAGTCGGCATGCGCCGGTGTCCTGGTCAACAAGGATGGGCCAGTTTCCGCCAACTCGGATCGGACGCCCATCTTTGTTCGTCGCATTGGGATACCAGGTGAAGCCGAACATGCCCGTGACAGCCGGGGGCGCCCACAGGCCGAGCTCAAAGGCCCATTCATCCCACCGCTCGGTCAAGCCACGCCCGAACTCCTCCGCGAGCAGCCTTGCCTCGCTCTCCTCCAACAGGACCCCTTCCTAAGGCGATCAAATCACCAGGCAGACCCGACGGGAACAGGCTCGAACGTGGCGCACCTATCTCCGTACTTGATGGAGCAGCCAGAGGAGTACGTCGACACCGGGACAAGGGGGCGCGGGGCGATTCTCACCGGCCTCCGGACGGCCGTCCGGGCTGTGGGCGGCGCTGCTGCGGCAGTACCCGGCGCGGGCCTTCGGCACGCCGTCTTCACGCGGTCAGCTGGCCGGTCCCGGTGGTCGTCGGTGCCGGGGCGGTGCGCAGCCGGGCGGGCGGCGGTGTCGGTGCCGGCGGCCGGACGGGGAGGTACTGCGGAATGACGGCGGCCAGGCCCTCGACGGCCTCCGGGAGGAGCGGTCGGCGTGGGGTGGCTCCATGAGGGCCTGGGCGTGGTGAAGCGCGCTCTCCAGGACGGCGGCCGGGATGCGGACGTGTCGCAGCGCGGCGATGGCGTCAGCGGCCTGTTCGGCGGGCCGCTGTGCGGGCTGCGGGGCGTCTGGCGGACCAGTGGGGTCCGGGATGGGAGCCGAACGCCTGGCGTCGAAGCGGCCCTCGGCCAGCGCCGATTCCGAGACAAGTGCACTGGGCTGGTCGCCTCTGCCCGATGAGCGGGGCGACCAGCCTGAGCGTCTATCGAGTCACAGAGGGTGACGAGGAAGAACCGCCAGAGGAGCGATCGTAAAGCTCCACGTGGCACGTCCCCTGCGAGCCTACCGAGAATACGTAATTGTAGCTCTGCCAGGACCCGCCTGCCCGGAATGCGCCATTGTCACCGAACCGCTGACCATTGTCGCAGACGAGATTGAAATCCATCCAGTCACCCAGGCTGTTGGGACCGGTCTGGTACGACGCCTGGTAACCGGAAGGGTCATAGTCTGCACATATAGACCCACCACCGTTGTTGAGGCCTGTCCCGCTGCAGTACGAAGCCGCCGAGGCAGTCCCCGCAGATGCGAGGCCGATAGCAGAAACGGCAAGGGCGAGGCCGCCCGATATCGAAATCATCTTGAACTTTTTCTTCACAGATCTCTCCGTTCAAACCACAGACGCGGGCCGGACGCTCCGGCTCCGCAATCTTGTGGTGCAGGGAACGACCTGCTCAACCGATATCAGCCCTGCGCACGTCTCAACTTCGTCTCACGCTCCTGAACAGAGCTTTGGGACGTCTTGAAGCACACTCTGGGACTACTGACACTTCATCAACAGGCTGGTGTTCCTTGCACTGCGCGGTCTCACCGAGGTTCGAGCCCGGGCGGCCGCGGAGCTTCGGCGAGGAGCTCAAGGCCCCGTGGCGAGGAACCGGCGGGCGCCGCGAAGTCTGGTCTGGAGCCGACCTTGGGTGGTACGGCTGTCGAGGCGGACGTCGAGCGCCCCGGGAAGTGTGCTGTCGGCCCGCAGGCCTGCGGGGAGCCGGGAGGCGTCGAGTCCGTCACGGCGGGCGATGAGGGTGCCGAGTTCGTGACGGCTCACGGCATCACTTCCTGCCAGGTGGTGAACGCCGGACAGATCACAGGACGCGAGTTCCAGAAGGGCGGCGGC
This sequence comes from Kitasatospora sp. NPDC004669, assembly GCF_040609455.1. Taxonomy (NCBI): domain Bacteria; kingdom Bacillati; phylum Actinomycetota; class Actinomycetes; order Kitasatosporales; family Streptomycetaceae; genus Kitasatospora; species Kitasatospora sp. NPDC004669. The sequence goes on along the minus strand of NZ_JBEXKB010000072.1, from coordinate 38,317 downwards.
CAAGTCGGCGACATGTACAGGGCAGCGGATGTCGTCCGTGAACAGGACACCGTTGCGGATGCCGGCCGCGAGGTCGTGCACCGCGCGGACGTGCTCCGATCGGCGGTCGCCGATGATCAGCGAGGTGCGGGCGACGACGGCGTCCGGGCGCACGAGGAGGACACCTGTCTCCGCTGCGGCCTTCGCTGCGCCATAGGGGGTGAGCGGGTCGGGGAGGCAGGATTCGTCGTAGTGGACGCGGGCGCCGGAGAACACCGCATCACTGGAGACATGGACCAGGCGGCTGCCGTACTTCGCCGCAGCCATCGCCAGACGGACAGGGCCCTCGGCCGTGACCGCCCAGTCGGACTTGCCGCTCGTTGCGTTGACGACCACGCGCGGTTCCACCTCGGCCATGACTGCTTCGATGCGTCCGGAGTCCCGCAGGTCGAGGCCGTGCCATGAGACCCCCGGAGTGCTGTCGGGCCTGGTGGCGAAGGTTGCCGCGGTCGCGTGGCCCGCCGCTGCTGCCTGACGGACCAACTCCGTGCCCAGGAACCCGCTGCCGCCGACGATCAGGACTGCCATGACACGACACAGTAGAGGAGGAGCCGCTCAGGCTTTGGTGAGACTGCTCGAACTCCGCTGAGAAAGGACACCGGTGGCCGTCTCAGTGAAGTTTGACCGTTCTCAGCGAGGTTTGACCGCGTCGTCGCTCCTAGCTAGTGCTGCCCCGCAGAAGTTCGTGGAGGGGTGTTCGGTCGGGCCGCGTATTCGTCGGTGAGGATGGTGCAGGTGCAATAGTCGCCTGTGCATGGGGCGCCGGTCTCGGCGCCGTAAGGCCCGAGACCGGCCATGAGGTGGAGTACCTCCGCACGCTCCGGCGCGCCGAGAACGGGGAGCGTCGCAGAGGGCGGCAACTGCTGCCAGACGGCCGGATCATCGTCCACGTCACCGATGACCTGTGCGTCAATGAACAAGGTGTAGAGGGGATGCTCGGGAAAGTCGTTGAGTCGCAGGACCCACCAGCGTCCTTCGGCCCGGGCCGCGTAGCAGAAGACACCTGTGCCGGTGTCGCGCCACGTGGCCTCCGGGGGCAGCGCGGGGAGAGGAATCATGCCCGCGTCGTCCGGGCTGCTGTGTCGGACAGGGACCGGCCGGTGGGGTCGCCCAGGTACAAAGCGCAGGCGCAGTCGAGGGCCTCTTCGGGGGAACCAACGGGCAGTCCGCTGGGCAGGATGTTGTCCTTGTAGCTGTCGCTGCTGGCGAGGTGGAGGGCGAAGCCCCAGGTGTGCAGTACGCCGGTGAAGCGCAGGCGGCACAGGAGCTGAGGCTCCTGGGCGGGCAATTCGGCTGCTACGTAGGCGAATCCGGCTCGGAAGCGGACCGTGATGGCGTTCACGTGCGGCCAGCGTTCACGGGCGTGGCGGTTCAGGCGCTGGTGCAGGTGGTGCTGCATCGATTCCGGTGGGTTCTTCGGCACAGGCCCATCCTGCCGGGTGTGGCGTCGGACCGCCGTGATCGTCGGCTGTGTGTGATGGCCAACGGGCGGGCTCGCCAACGGCGCGATCGCCCGGGACCTGGAAGTCAGTGTGAACACGGTGCGCAAGTGGCGAGGGCGGTTCGCTGTCCTGGGGCTGGACGGTTTGCGGGACGCCGGGCAATCGGGACGGCCGAAGACCTACGGGGCCGAAGTGCGCATGGCGATCGTGGCCACCGCGACGAGCGCGCCGCCGCATCCGGAGGCGACCTGGTCGCACCGGGCCACCGCCCGGAAGGTGGCCGGCACGTGTTTCGCGCCGGTCTCCGCGTCCCAGGTCGGCCGGATCCTGGCCGACCTGGACCTCAAGCCGCACAAGGTCCGCGGCTGGCTCGCCCGGCGGGACACCCCCGACCTCTGGCAGCGGGCCTGCCACGCGGTGTGGGCTGACGAATACTGGGCCAAGCTGTCCGGCGAGGACCGGGTCACCGCCCGCAGCCGGCTCATGCACATCGACGACCCGATCGTCGGGGCTGCATGACGGCGGTGAGGCCTTGATCGTCGGGATGTGATCGAGGCACGTCGGGTGGGGGCGACGTCCCGTTACCGGAATCGGAGGCGGAGGTTGCCGTCCGCGTCGACGGTGACGGGGAAGTCGTTGTTCGGCATCAGCCGCAGGATCTTCTTCAGCTCCTGCCAGTCGACCGGCTGTCGGGGAGCGGGTGGCGGCAGATCGGGGCCGCCCCGGACTGAGTCGGACAGAACGGCGGCGGCAATCGTCTTCGCCGTGTGAGGACCTTCCCGGTGATCGCCAGGTCACCTCAGAGCTCGCAACACGATCTTGTGGGTGTGGCCTGGTCGGCCACCGCACCAGACACTGCTGAGGGTCGATGTGGTCAGGCCTCCACCGTGACGTGGACAGGCGTCATGTCGGCGCGGAACTGGACGGCCGGCCAGTAGCCGTCCATGAAGTAGCGGCTCTCGGGCTCACCGAAGTGGACTTCGAAGTCTCCCGAGCGGTAGACGACCAGCGTGTTCGGCGTCATGACCTCGGGGAAGCGGGCCTTCTCCTCCTCGGTCTCGTCACCCTCCGCGAACGTGGTCCAGATGAACTCCGTGCCGTCCCGGCGGATGCGTTCGAACTCGGCCACCAATCGGCGGGCATGGGGCAGCAGTTCGGTGATCTTCTCCGGGCCGGCGCAGTCGAACCACATCTCCAGCTGCTTCCCGGCGGCCGTCACCGAGCTCTCGGCGATCCGGCCCTCCGCCCGGAGCTCGCCCAGCACCGGGTCGGTGTCCACATGGAGGATGCGAGACGGCAGCAGACCGTCCGGGAGCAGGTTCGTCGCCAGAAAGGCTTCCTCGACGTGCTCCTCGTACCAAGGGTTGTACTCCTCGGCGATCACCTTGTAGCAGGCGATGAACTGCCGTGGTGTGCCGGTCACGGACCGGCCGTCGACGCTGGTCAGGGTGAAGCGTTCGCTGTCGTGATCGATGCGGCGTACCTGGAACGACCTGGGCAACTGGACGAACATGGTGCTGCCGGGAAGGGCGACTGTTCCTGTCTGCGCTCCGTCGGCGGCGGTCCGGACCACGAACACGCTCGACAAGCCGGGAGCGACGCACACGAGACCGCCCGGTCCGACGATGCGTCTCAGCTCCTCCGCGTCGCCGTTCAGTGCCGATGCGACGATCCGGCTGTTGGGCATGACCCACCTTCCGCGTTGATTCAGAATCCTTGATGGCCCGTCCTGTTTCCGGGGCGGGCCAGCTGTCAAGGTCTCCGCGGCCTCCAGGGCGGCGAGGACGCGCAGCACTTCATCCGTTGTCAGCACGGTCAGTCCTCCTCCTCGATGCCGAGGGCCGGGGCGGCTCGGTGCAGTCCGCAGGCTTTGGCGGCCGCCGTCACGCACTCGCGGACGGTCGGTACGGCGCCGGGCGGGGCTGCGGCCAAGTGCTGGCGCAGGATGCCTTCGGCGAGGTCCCGCGCCGTGCGGAAGGCCTCGCGGTCGGCGGCCAGCAGGTCCTCGCGCTGCTCGGCACCGAGACCGGGCAGGGCCGGGCAGGGCCGGGCAGGGCCGGGCAGACACGCACCGACAACCGTGCCGCGACCTCCAGCATGTCCAGTGCCCCGCCGGTGCCGTCCATCGGCAGGTCGGCGATCTGGGCGCCGACCTGGCCACCGCCTTCCGCGCACGCCGCGAGCACCGCCGCCAGCAGCACGACCACCCTCTTGTGCTGTTCGGCGTCCGGCGGCGTCTGTCCTCGCGTCAGCTCGTCGGCAGCGGACAGACAGTGCTCCCACGTCGTCCGCGGCGTTACCGCGCCTGGGCTCTCACTCATCCCGGCACGCTATCGCCTCCCTCGCTGTTCGCTGAAGGAGCCACATCGCCGGCATCGTCGGGCAGCTCGGGCAACGGCCAGACCGGGCGCCCAGGACGGCCACGGCCCGGCGAACGGGCCCGCCCGGTCCTGGAGGAGACCGAGGACGCGTTCGCGGGCCCGCTCGACCAGGAACTGGTGGTCGGTGCAGACGGCGCCTGGTCACGCGTCCACCCGGCACCGTCCTGGGCGATCTCTCCGACCACCTGCCGGTGCTGTGCAGTGCTCGCCCCCGCCCGACTGCCGCGCCGGACGAGGCCGACCCCGCCGACCGACCCGCGCGAACGCCCGAAGGAGTCCCGGCCCCCTGAGCCGTTCCAGTACCGGCCCGGCGACAGCTACCCCGAGCGTCCGAAGCGGTCCCAGCTGGCTTTGTTCACTTCTGGGGGCGGCGTTCGTCCGTGACTCTGCACAGCAGTTGTCGATCTCCCGGCTCCGAGATGTTCACGGGTTTTACGGCGCTGACGCCGCCGACCCGCTTGCACAGGCCCGGAGCGCCGGATCCCGAGGCCCTGGTCGTGGGGTTATCCCCAGGGAAAGTGTCGGGCTGGCCCCAGGGCGCCCAGGCTGCCGCAGGCGTGACGATCTTCTCAGCAGCGCTTGGCATCAGATGGGTTGAGGAGTGATCACACATGATTGGCAACGGGAAGCGGCTGGCGGCTGCGGCTCTCGCCCTGGCCGCGACGCTGGCCCCCGCGACGGCCGCGTCCGCGTTACCGGAGGCGTCCGCATCCGCCACCGTGCCGGACCCCGTTGGCGTGCTGGACCGGATCGCCCATCCGCTGCTGTCGGCGGAGCCGGGTACCGGCACGGCTGACCTGCGCGCCCTCGGGGTGATGGTCGGCGACGCGAAGGTGGTGGGTCTGGGCGAGGCCACGCACGGCTCGCATGAGTTCTTCGCGCTGAAGGACCGGGTCTTCCGCTACCTCGTCGAGCAGAAGGGATTCACCACCTTCGCCCTGGAGATGAGCTGGTCGGCGGGGCTGCGGATCGACGACTACCTCCAGCACGGCAACGGTGACGCACGGCGGGTCGTCCACGAGGCGATGGCAGGCTCTCCCTGGGACCGCGAGGAGTTCGCGGCCCTCGTCCGGTGGATGCGCGACCACAATCGCCAACACCCCGACCGCCCCGTCCACTTCCTGGGTGACGACATCGGCGCGCCCAGCCTCGACGAGCCCGTCTTCGACGCGGTCACCGACTACGTCCGGCGGACCCATCCGGAGTGCCTGCCGCGCGTGAACGACCTCCTCGCCGGCCTGCGCCCGCTCGACGACGCCATCGGCTACCTGAAGCAACCGCTCGCGGAACGGGATCAGAACGCAGCCAGGGCGCAGCAGCTGCTCAAGCTGATGGAAAGCCAGGGAAAACCGGGCGCCGACGACTTCGAGTTCGCCCTGCAGAACGCCCGCGACATCGCCCAGACCTACGCCTTCCTCACCGTCAACCCCGACGACCAGGCCTCGTTGACCGCCATGGAGCGCTACCGCGACCAGGTGATGGCCGAGACCACGATGTGGTGGCAGCGGCGCACCGGCGGCAGGATCCTGCTGTCGGCCGCCGACGACCATGTCGGCTACACCGCCACCGACCCCACGACGTATCCGAAGACCCAGGGCTCGTTCCTCCGCGACACCCTGGGCACGGACTACCTCGCCATCGGCACCACCTTCGACCGGGGGTCCTTCCTCTCCAAGGGTCAGGCGCTCGGCGGCGACTGGAAGACGTTCACCGTCCCCCCTGCCGGTCCCGGCACGAACGAATACACGCTCGACCAGGTCCGGTACCGCAACTACTACGCCGACCTGCGCAAGGCCCCGGCCGCGGCCCGCAACTGGCTGGACGTCCTGCGCCCCACGTACGACGTCGGCACGCAGTTCCCCGACGACACGACGCCCGAGCTCGCCATCGGCCGGGCCTACGACGTCCTGGTCCACCTCCACACCGTCCGCGAGGCGAGCAAGCTGTAGTACCCGGAGGCCGGGCGTACGGCTCGACCGTCGACAAGCTCAGGCCGCCCAGGTCAGGTCAGCCGGCGAACCCTGGCACCACCAGCCCGGACTCGTAGGCGATCACCACGGCGTGGGTCCGGTTCTGCGCGCCGAGCTTGGTCAGCACGTTCCCGACGTGTGTCTTCACCGTCTCCAGGCTCACCGTGAGCGACTCCGCGATCTGCCGGACCGGAAGCCGCTTGAGCACGAATCCGCTGGCCCCCGCGCTGAGCGCGGCGGTGACGTAGCCGTCGTTCTCGAAGGTGGTGATCACCACGACCTTCGGTGGTTCGGCGGACTCGGCCAGCAGCTGCCGGGTGGCCTCGATCCCGTTGCTCCGCGGCATCCGCACGTCCATCAGGACCACGTCCGGCCGCAGCCGCCGCGCCTGCGCGACCGCCTCGACACCGTCGGCGGCCTCCCCGACCACCGTGATCCCCGGCTGGGCCGCGAGCAGCGTGCGCAGACCGCTGCGGGTCACCTCGTCGTCGTCCGCGATCAGGAGTGCGACGGAGGCCCTGCTGGGGCTGGTGATCCCGATTTCGCTCACGTCGGAGCGGGTCACGCCGACACCCGTACCGGCAGCCGGACCGCCAGTCGCCAGTGCTGGGGCCCGTCCGGGCCGGCCTCGAACTCGCCGTGCGGCAGCCGCACGCGCTCGGCCAGCCCGGGCAGGCCGAGCCCGGACGTCGGGAAGGCACCCGAGCCCGGCCCGGTACCGGTGCGGTTGACCACCCGGACCTCCAGTACGTCCGATCCCGCCACCACCCGGACTTCGATCGGACCGCCCGCCCCGTGCCGCAACGCGTTCGTCAACCCCTCCTGCAGGATCCGGTACGCCGCCCGCGAGAGCGTCCCCTGCACCTGCGCCAACTCGCCCGACGGCTCCGGCTCCACCACCGCGCCCGCGTGCCGCAGCCGGTCCAACAGTTCAGGCAGGTCGGCCAGGGTCCGGGGCGGTGCCGTCCCCGCCTCCTCCTCGCGCAGCACGCCCAGCACGTAGTCCAGGTCCTCCAGCGCGGCCCGGGTCGACTCCTCGATGCTGCGCATGGCGGCCCGCGCCGCTACCGGATCGGCGGCGAGCACCTCGCCCGCCACCGCGGCCGGATCGTGGCAGCCGTCAGCGTGTGCCCGATCGAGTCGTGCGACTCGTGGGCCAGCCGGTTGCGTTCGGCCAGCCGCAGCTCGCGCTCGGCCGCCAGCGCGAGCCGCTCGGCCGACGACGGCCCCAGCAGCCTGGGCGCCGACCATCGCAGAACGGCCGACGCCCGCCGAGGCCCGGCAAGTACCGGTCAGGCCCCTTGGCCTGCCGGTATGTCCGTGACCGGGGTCACCCCCGGGTGGGCATTGCGGGTTCCGTCCAGGGCGACACTGAGGACGTGACGGAAGAAGAGCTGATTCCGGCAGAGGAACAGTCAAGACCTGTGGATCGGCGTGTCATGCGACGTGTTGGTTCGGTCCTAGACTCGGGCCATGAGCAGGACCGACCGCGCCAGCCGGGTTATCGCGGCACCACCGGCGACTGTCTACGGCGCTCTCCTCGACCGGGAGTCCCTCGAAGCCTGGCTGCCGCCGGACGGCATGCGCGGGCGGGTCGAGCGGTGGGATCCCCGGCCTGGTGGCGGGTTCCGGATGGTCCTCACCTACCTCGACCCCGTCGACAGCCCCGGCAAGACTTCAGATGCGACGGATGTCGTCGACGTCAGGTTTGCAGAGCTGGTGCCACCGGAGCGCGTGGTGCAGAGGGCGGTGTTCGAGGCCGACGACCCCTCGTACGCGGGCACCATGACGATGACCTGGCACCTCGCCTCCGCCGGTGACCGAACCATGGTGACCGTCACCGCGACGGATGTGCCACCTGGCATCGACCAAGCGATTCACGAGGCTGGGATCGCCTCCTCGCTGGCCAATCTGGCGTCGTACGTCGAAGCGGCCGACCGACCGAGCGACAACGGCCATCGCGGCCGGAGGACGACGAGCGCCTGAACGCCTACGCCGAACTCCGGGCCGCCGCCGACGGCCTGCGGTCATAGCCAGGTCCCGCCGGTCACAAGTTCTGCAGACAGGCGAGCTGGACTGTGCGGGCGGCCTGCTCCGGGATGTCGTGCAAGGCCGCCTCCCGGGTGGTCGGGTCGCCGATGAAGTACCCCTCGTACACCGGCACCCACTTCCCGTCTCCAAGGCCGGGCAGGCCGTGCTCGACCCGGCCGACCTGGTGGCCCTCGCGGATCCGGTGGTCGTCGACCACGGACGCGGATCCGCCGCATCGTCGCTCCCCCTGCTCAGACCAGGCCCGGCCCTGGGTGACGGCCCGATTCCACCGTCATGACCTGGGCACTCGTCCGCCGCCCACCCCTGGTTGCCGGGCTGACCGAATGGGCCGACCCCCGCCGGTAGCGAAATCAACGTACGGGGCGGGGGCGGCTCGCTGGGGGTTCGGTGAAGTTCGTCAGGAGGTGTGCACGCGGCGTGACGTGGCGCTCCCGGCGGCGCCGCGACCCGGTGCCCGGCGGGAGAGCAGCAGTGCGGGCAGCAGGGCGAGCGCGAGCAGGGCGACGGCCCAGCCGTAGGTGTCCCGGAAGGCGTCCGCGAGGCCGGGGGCGAGCGCGGCCCGCGCGGCGCCGTCCAGGGCCTGCACGGCGGCCAGTGCGCCGCCGGCCTCCCCGCCGGCGACCGTGGTCGGCAGCCGGTCGGCCATCGCCCCGGTGAGCAGGACGGACATCAGGGCGGTGCCGACCGAGCCGGAGACCTGCTGGACGATGGTGACCAGGGTGGTGGCGGCCGGGACCTCGGCCGGGGCGACGCTGCGGGTGGCGGCCGCCATGGCCGGCATCAGCGTCATGCCGATGCCCGTCCCCATCACCACCAGGGCGGCGATCAGGTGAGGGTACGGGGTGTCGGCGGCGACCTGGACGGTGAAGCCGAGGAAGCCGGTGGCGGCCACGGCGGTGCCGGTGACCACGATCCGGCCGGGTGCGAAACGGTCTGCCAGCCGGCCGGAGAACTGCATGGTGATGCCGGTGGCAAGCGCCTGCGGGATGCCGAGCAGGCCGACGTCGGTGGCGCTTTGGCCGCGCACCAGCTGGTAGTAGAGCGGGAGCAGCAGCATCGAGCCGAAGTAGCCGCAGCCGAACAGGGCGAGGGTGGCGGCGGGCCCGGCGAAGGCGCGTCGGGCCAGCAGCCGCAGGTCGATCAGCGGCTCCGCCGCGGTCAGCGCCCGGACGACGAACCCGGCGACCAGGACCGCGCCGGCCAGGGTGGGCAGCAGGCTGCCGGCCGCAGCGGGGTGTCCGTGCTCGGCGCCCAGCCCGTAGATCAGTGCGGCCAGGCCCGGGGAGAGCATCAGCAGGCCGGGCAGGTCCAGCCTGCGGCGGGCGCCGCCGCCGTCGCGGGGCAGCAGCCGGGCGGCGAGAGCGAGGGCGAGCACGCCGAGCGGCAGGTTGACCAGGAAGACCCAGCGCCATGAGGCCTCGTCGACCAGCCAGCCGCCGAGCACCGGCCCGGCCAGCGGGCCGATCAGGACGGGGATGCCGAGCACGCTCATGGTGCGGCCGGTACGGGCCGGGTCGGAGGCGCGGACCAGGACGGTCATCCCGACCGGCATCACCATGCCGCCGCCCAGGCCTTGAAGGACGCGGAAGGCGATCAGCGAGGGGGCGTCCCAGGCGGCGCCGGCCAGCGCCGAGCCGAGCACGAACAGGGTGAGCGCGGTCAGGTAGAGGCGACGGGTGCCGAGCCGTCCGATCGCCCAGGCGGTGACCGGCGTGACGGTGGCGAGCGCCAGGGTGTAGCCGGTGGTGACCCACTGGACGGTGGCCAGCGGGGCACCGAAATCCCCGGCGAGGCGGTTCAGGGCGACGTTGACGATCGTGGTGTCGAGGACGGTCATCAGCGAGCCGAGGACCACGACGGCGGCTACGGCCGCGGTGCGCGGGCCGGGTGCGGCCGCGGTGGCTGTGTGGGTGGCTGTCCCGGCCGTGACCGGCCCGGTGGCGGTGCTCATCTTCTTCGTTCCCCCCCCGGCCGCGGTTCAGACGCCGTACGGGCGGACGGTACGGGCGTCCCGAAGCGCGTGCGCCCACCAGGTGAGCTGGTCGAGCATGCCCTTGGCGGCGCCGTTCTGGACGGTCGGGTCGACCGGCTCGCCGTCCTCGCCGAAGAGGCCCCAGACGTTGTGGAAGCTGACGGTGTCGCGGACGGTGACGGCGTGCAGCTCGGCGAAGACCAGCCGGAGCTGCTCGACCGCGCGCAGCCCGCCGCCGAGACCGCCGTAGGAGACGAAGCCGACCGGCTTGGCCCGCCACTCGGCGCCGTGCAGGTCGATGGCGTTCTTGAGGGCGGCCGGGAAGCTGTGGTTGTACTCCGGGGTGATCACCACGAAGGCGTCTGCGGCGGCCAGCCGGGGCGAGAGGGCCGCGTGCCGCTCGGCCTGCTCGGCGGTGGGCTCCTCGCCCACGTGGGCCAGCGGGTGCTCGGCCAGGTCGACGACGTCGATGTCGAGGTCCGCGCGCCGCCCGGCGGTGCGGACGAACCAGTCGGCGACGGTGGGCGCGAAGCGGCCCTGCCGGGTGCTGGCGATGATGACGGCGAGGCGGAACGGGGTCACGGACATGGCTGTCTCCAGGGGTGTGTTGCTGCTCTGTCACCGCCCGTTCGGACGGCACGTCAGGTAAAGTACAACGTGTATGGCAATAGGTACAACGGTGACTGCAACTTTTTTCGAGGCAGCGGCGATGAAGGAGACTCCATGACCAGCCGGCAGGAAACGCCGGACCGGCCCCGCCGGGGGCTGGCCGAGAAGCGCCAGGCCATCACCCGGGCCGCCCGCACGGTCTTCGGCCGGGACGGCTACACCCGCGCCAGCATCGACGCCATCGCGGCGGAGGCCGGGGTGTCCACCCGCACCATCTACAACCACTTCGCGGGCAAGGAACTGCTCTTCCAGACCGTCGTCCGGGAGAGCGCGGCGCAGGTCGCCGAGGCCCAGCTGGACATCATCGAGCGCCGGCTCGGGAAGGTCACCGACCTGGAGGCGGACCTCACCGCGTTCGCCATGGCCTGGGTGACCCCGCTGACCGAGTTCGCCGACCACTTCGGGCTGGTGCGCCAGATCAATGCCGAGGCCCGGCACCTGCCGAAGGCCGCCCTCGACGCCTGGCAAGAGGCCGGGCCGCGCCGGGTGTCCGCCGCCCTCGGGCACCGGTTCGGGGAACTGGCCGAAGACGGGTGGCTGGAGGCACCGGACCCAGGGCGGGCGGCCGCGCACTTCGTGCTGCTGACCGCGACGGAGGTCACCCAGCGTTCGTACTGGGGCGCGTACCCGCTGGACCGGGCGGAGACCGAGGAGATCGTCGTCGCCGGCGTCCGGGCCTTCCTGCGCGCCTACGCGGCACCCCGCCGGTGACACTGCCGCACGCCTCGAACGCGGTCGGCCCCGGCCAGGCCGGGGCCGACCGGCGGTCCCGGACCTCAGCCACCACTCCCCTACCCAGCCGCGTGGTTGACCAGGAGCTTCATCTCCGCACCCATACGGCCCGCGGGTTGAACGCCCACAGCTTCACCGTCTGCAGGATCCGCGCCGCGTGGTGCCGGGCGTTGATCCGCAGCCACTCGACCGGCGACTCCGCCGCAGCCGGCTGCTGCTCGCCCTCCCCGAATTCGGCCCCGCCCTCGGAGGCCTTGGCCATGGTGGTGTGTGCGGTGCCCTGGGCGCGCCTGCTAGGCCAACCAGCGCGCAACTCCCGTCTTTCAACGGTACTTTGACGGCATGGGACCGTTACTGTTCTTCGTCGTGGGTCTGGCGGTCACGGCCGGCCTCGCCGCACTGTCGGTGCGGGTGATCCTCTTCGCCAAGGGACTTGCCGCCCTGCGGCAGCGTGGGGTGCGGACCACCGGCCGGGTCGACTCGCTCCGTCAGCTCGAGAACAGCGAAGGCAACCCCTATGAGCGCACCATCATCACGTTCGAGCTGCCCGGCGAGCGGACCGGGTGGACGGAGACCTGGCCTCGTCGGCCGGACGGCGCTCCGTACGGTCCCGGCGACGAGGTGAAAGTGCTCTACGACCCGGAGCAGCCCTTCCGGGCCCGTGTCGTGCACTCGGACCGCGAACAACTGCCGATGTGGATCGAGGTCGTGTGGCCGGCCCTCCTCGCTGCCCTGCTGGCGGGTGCCGCCGTCGCGGCGGGATGGTTTCTGTTCTTCTTCGCCAGGACCGAGCTCGGCCACTGAACCGGCCCGACACGTCGTCAGTGCTCGTTGTGCTGCTGGGCGTCGCCCAAATCACCGCGCCGGAGGTGGCGCTTCTTGCCGTTCTTCCTCAGCACCGGCGGATCGGCCGGACCTCGAAGAACCCGGTGAGGCTGCGGCGGGCGATCGTGGTGCTGATGTCCGCCCAGGGGCAGCCGGTGCGGAACATCACGTCGCTGCTGCGGGTCGGTGAGGACTACGTGCGTCATGTCATCCACGCCTTCAACGAGCGGGGGTTCGACGCACTGGACCCAAAATGGAGCGGGGGACGCCCGAAGCCGATCAGTGACCAGGTGCGCGAGCGCATCTGCCTGATCGCTCGGACGTCCCCCGCCGACCGGGGCACAGCCGCGTTCTCCACCCGGAGCCTGGCCAAGCTCGCCGAGCACCTGGTCAGGCACAAGGTCGTCGCCGCGGTCAGCCGGGAGACCCTGCGCCGGATTCTGCGCGAGGGCAGGGTCTCCTGGCAGACAACGACCACGTGGAAGGCCTCGACGGACCCGGCCTTCCTCGCCAAGATGCACCGGATCCTCGACCTCTACGACGCGCCGCCCGCCGACGGCCGGGTGGTCTGCGTGGACGAGTTCGGCCCGCTCGACCTCCAGCCCCGCAAGGGCAAGGCCTGGCGTCCGGTGCGCTCGCCGCGCCGGCTGCGGGCCACGTACAACCGCTACGGCGGCATGATGCACATGCTCGCGGCCCTCGACCCGGCCACCGGCAGGATCCACTACCGCATCCGCAAGCGGAAGCGATGGCGCGAGTTCCTCGGCCTGCTCAAAGCCCTGCACGCCCGCTGGCCCGGGGAGAAGCCGTACGTCGTGCTGGACAACTTCTCCCCGCACAAGCACCCCGATGTGCGGGCCTGGACGGCGGCGAACGAGGTCGAGCTGGTCTTCCTGCCCACCTACGGCTCGTGGCTGAACTGGATCGAGCCCGAGTTCGCCTCGCCCGCGTCGTGGTCCGCCCCGTACACCCGGCCCCGCAGCAGCGCCTCGTCGTCCGTGCCCGCCGGCATCCCAGCCGGCACCGACACCGCGCGGGCGGATCCCCGGTTGGCTCTGTACACGGGAAGGGGCAACAGACGTTCACCACTTCGGGAGGCAGTTCCGAGGGCCGCCGTGTTCGAATTGTTCACGAGCACCGGCAGCACCGGTTGCCGACGCTCAGTGACGGTAGGCGGCTGTCGCGATCTCGATGAAGGATCGGATCAACGGGTTGGTGTCACCTTCGTTCCACACCGCCACCACTCGGCTCGGCACCATGTCGGTCAGCGGTACCACGGCCAACTCCGCGGGCAGGTCGTGCCCGAGCGGGGCCAGGCCGACCGTGCCGTTCCACAGCACGGCGTGCAGGCATTCCTGGACGGAGCGCACCACCGGGCCCTCGCGCGGCGTGCCGCCGTTCCAGTACGACTGCCAGGTGGGGTCGGTGCCCTGCGGGAACTGGAACCAGCGGCGGTCGCTCAGCTCGGCCAGCCGCAGCCGGTCGTGGCGGGCCAGCGGATCGTCGGCGCGCAGGACCACGCCGACCGGATCGGTTCGCAGCGCACGCACCGTCAGGGCGGCCTCGTCGAACGGCGCCCGGGTCAGGGCGACGTCGACCAGTCCGGCGCGCAGCCCGCACGTCGGGTCGGTCAGATCGGTGTCGCGGATGCGGATGTCGATGCCGGGGTGGGTTCGGCGGTAGGCGGCGGCCAGCCTGGCCACTCCCGGGTCGGTGCCGTCGCCCAGGATGCCGACGGTGATGGTCGCGGCGCCGGCTGCCGCGCTCACGCGTGCACGGACGCGGTCGGCGTGGTCGAGCAGGGCCCGCGCCTCGTCGAGCAGCACCGCGCCCACCGGAGTGAGCGTGACGCCGGTGGGTGAGCGGGCGAACAGCAGGGCCCCGACATCGGCCTCCAACTGCTTGATCGCCCGGCTCAGCGGCGGCTGACTCATGTGCAGTCGGGTGGCTGCCCGGCCGAAGTGGAGTTCCTCGGCGACGGCCACGAAATAGCGCAAGGTCCGTAGCTCCACGCTGCAACGATACCCACGGGGTATCGGCGCTGCGGGACGGGTCTTGGACACTGGCAGGCCCCCGGCGGTGCACTTGTGAGCATGACCGAAGAAGCAGAGACCAACGCACCGAAGGCCGACCCCGCCGTATCGGTGGTGGGTCCCGGAGACGGCGAGACGATCGTTCTGGGCACCACGCACATGCGCGTCCTGGAGGACGGCAGCCACACCGGACACCGCCTCGCGATCGCCGAGTCCGTCCTCGCCCCGCACACCCAGGGACCGCCGCAGCACCGCCACGCCCAGCACGACGAGGCCTTCTACATCCTCTCCGGCACCGTGCGGTTCACCGTCGGGGACGAGGACCACGACGCCACCACGGGCACGCTCGTGATGGTTCCGCCCGGTACCCCGCACACCTTCGCCAACCTGACCGACCAACCCGCCGTCATGCTCAGCACATTCACCCCCGACCTGTACGTGCAGTACTTCCGAGACCTCCAGGAGGTGCTCGCCGGCGGCCGGCCGTTGACACCACAGGCCAATATCGACGCGATGAGCCGCTACGCGACCGAGCCTGCCACCGACTTCGCCTGAAGCAGTCGACGGTTCCCCGTGAACCGGTGACCCATGAACGGGAACTATGAACATCGCCTACTGGATCGTCGCGGGACTGCTCGCCCTCTTCTACCTCTACGCGGGCACGCTGAAGGTGATCCGCAGCCGCGATCAGCTCCGACCGATGATGGCCTGGGTCGACCGCATGCCCTTGCCCGCCCTCAGGGTGCTGGGGACGGTCGAGATACTCGGAGCGACCGGCCTGATCCTGCCGCCGCTGACGGGCATCGCGCCCCCGCTGGCGCTGGCCGCGGCCAGCGGCTTCGCGCTCCTCCAGGCCGGTGCGATCGCCGTCCACCTGACCGGCGAAGACCGCCGGGTCGCACTCAACGTCGGGCTCGCCACCACCGCGGCTGTGACCATCTGGCTGGCCACCAGGCTGTGATGGAGCACAGCCCTCGACTGGTGGATGCAACTGCAGGGACAGCCGCCACACGACTGCTGTCATTTCACGTGAACATCGAACACGCCGCCATCCACGCGCTGCTCGGTGAGGCGTACATCTGCTGTCGCAAATCGGGCTCTGGTCCACTTCGTGTGTCGAGCAAGACCTTCACCGTCGTGGAGCCGAAGCGCCGGCTCGGTTGCACCACGCTCGCCGACTTCATCCTCGGGATGACCCCGTACGAGTTCCTGACCGCGATCGAGCTGACGCCGACCGATGACGGCGTGCACGTGGCGATGACGGTCGACGCCATGCACGACCAGGAGTGGACCGACCGACTGGTCGCCGGGAGGCGCAACGAGCTGGCGAACCTGGCGGCCCTGGTCGGGTAGGAGGACCTGACCGTCGAGGTCGCTCCGCACCCCGGAACAGCAACGGGTCCGCCCGGGCCACGCGCGGGGCGACCCACCGAAGCGTCGGCCCGGCTCCGGGAGAGCGGGCGGACGGCGGGGCCCCGGTGGCGGGACCCCGCTCGGCCGTCACTGCTGGAAGGGGCTGGGCTCCCAGGCCTTCCCGCCGATCGGGTAGCTGTAGAGCGGCCGGCCCTTGACCGCGCTGGTGCGGAAGGGCGTGCCCGCGCCGGGGCCGATGGTCAGCGTGCCCTTGCGGTTGCCGCTGGTCCACTCCAGTTCCAGGTACCAGCTGACGTCGTGGGAGGTGGTCTCGGCGGTCACCTCGATGACCTCCGGGTCCCGCTCGCTCACCTTGACCGGAAGGCCGGTGCTGCCGTCGGTCACGACCGGACGGGGGCGGGCCGCGTCCAGGTCGAGGTCGAAGGAGTGGACGGCCATTCCGCCGCCGCAGCCCTCGGCCATCGAGTAGGCGTTCCAGGGCAGCGGGGCCGCGATCCGGGCGATGCGGACGTTGAGGGCGGTCAGCACCACGGTCTCGCTGCCGCTGCCCTGCACGGTGAGCTCGATCGACTGGTAGTGGCCGGGGACCGCACCGACCCGGGAGACCCAGGCCGGGACGTCCACCAGCGCGGGCGGGCGGGGGACTTCCGACGGCGGACGGTCGACCACGTACTTGTCGCACTCGGTGTCCCAGCCCGAGGGGTGGACCGCGACGGCGATCGGGGCGCTCGCGCCCTGGTCCGCGGCGCCGGCCGGCCCCGACGGGGTCGCGCCCGCGCTGGTGGAAGTGGGGGCGCCGACGGGCTCGGCGACAGGGGCCGGCGTCGGGGATTCGGCGGACGGACCGGCGTCAACGGCCCGGGCGGGCACGGAGGCGGGCGAACCGTCCGAGTGGGTCTCAAGGCCGGTGGCGACGACCCCGATGGTGGCGAGCACCGCTGCGGCCGTCACGGCGGCGAGTGCGCCCCGGCGCACTCGCCGCTGCGGCGGTACGGCGGGGGCACGCTCCGGGGCGGCCGCGCCGGCCCCGGTGGCGCCTCCCGTGGCCGGTTCCTCCGCCGGTCCCGGCGCGTCAGGGGTGCCCGGCACCGTCCGCGCCACCGGGGCCGCTGACGAAGCCTCCGCCGCAGGTGCGGGCTCGGGTTCAGCCGCGGGCTCGGGTGCGCGTGAGGGTGCGGGCGAGGGCGCGGAAGCCTGCCGGTTCGCCCGCGCCGCGTGGGCGATGCCCCACAGCCGGTAGAGCTCGGTGCGCTCCTCCGAAGTCGCC
The DNA here is from genome assembly GCF_040609455.1 of Kitasatospora sp. NPDC004669. Lineage (NCBI taxonomy): Bacteria > Bacillati > Actinomycetota > Actinomycetes > Kitasatosporales > Streptomycetaceae > Kitasatospora > Kitasatospora sp. NPDC004669. Next base: position 21,561 of record NZ_JBEXKB010000072.1, on the reverse strand, counting down.
CGGCACAGCCGCGCGAGGCGCTCCAGCGGGGCGAACTCCACCGGCATCACATCACCATTGCAGTAACGGTGCAGGGCCGACGTGCTCACGTGCAGCCGCTTCGCCAGCGCGCCGTAACTGAGCCCCGACCGGCTCTTCAGCTCCTGGAGCAGCCGCGCAACCTCGTCCGCCTCCCGCACTCCCCCGGTCCCCTCTGGCACTGTTCCTCCACCCCGTTCGTGAACCCCCTCGGCGGCGCCCCCGGCTCCGGCCGCCGGACCACCGGGACGCCGGACCACCCGGACGCGGGCCGACACGAGCTCCGGCAGACAAGCACGCCGCAGACCGTCCCACGGTTCCCCCGAGGGCACCTCCGGAACCGGCCGCGCCCTCCCTGAGCCCCGCGAACGCGTCCCAGGAAGATTACGTCTTCCCAGCTCAAACCGGGTAACGGCGTCCCCGCGTCCCTGATCGCCAGCCCACCGTTGCGGCCGAGACGAACCGGCGCACAAGCTGACGGCGAAACACCGAGAGGGAGCAACTGTGAGCACTGTTCGGGCGGCCCGGGCCGCGATACGCACCAGCGACCGTCTCCACCGCGGCGCGGTGGCACTGGCGATGGGCGGGGTCCTGCTGATGACCGCGGCCTGCGGCGACGGCCAGGGCGAGGGCGGCGGTGACGCCGCGCCGGCCGGCACCGCCGCCTCCGGAGCCGCCTCCGGCGGGGCGCCCGCCGTGGCGACGCCGAGGACGTCGACCGCGGTGCTGGACGTGGAGCCGAAGGACGGGACCCAAGGGGTCGCGCCGACCGCGCTCCGGGTGTCCGTCTCCCACGGCACGCTCACCGCCGTCGACGTGACGGACAAGGACGGCAAGCCCGTCCAGGGCTCGATCGCCCCCGACGGCACCGGCTGGAAGCCCGCCGCCGCACTCGCCCCCGGCACGGCGTACACGGTGAACGCCCAGGCGAAGGACGCCGACGGTCTGGTCTCCGCGGCCACCAGCGCCTTCACCACCGCCTTGCCCGGCAAGCAGGTGTCGACCAACGACAACATCGCCGACGGCCAGACCTACGGCGTGGGCATGATCGTCAAGGTGGACTTCAGCACCAAGGTCGTGAACAAGGACGCCGTCGCCAAGGCCATCACCTTCGAGACGGACAACGGCACCGAGGTGAAGGGCCACTGGTTCGGCGACAACCGGATCGACTTCCGCCCGGCCGAGTACTGGAAGCCGAACACCAAGGTCACCATCCACTACCGGCTGAAGAACGTCGAAGTCGCCCCAGGCGTGTGGGGCGACGTCGACAAGGACGAACCGTTCACCATCGGCCGCTCCCAGGTATCGACCGCGGACGCCGCCACGCACCAGATGACGATCGTGCGGGACGGCAAGTCCACCACCGTGCCCGCCACCCTCGGCGACGACGAGCACCCCTCCTGGGGCGGCACCATGGTCATCATGTCCAAGGAGAGGGTCGCCCACATGAACTCCCAGACCGTCGGCATGGGCAACGAGTACGACATCCCCGCCGCCCCGCACGCGATGCGGCTGACCAGGTCCGGCACCTACCTCCACGGCAACTACTGGTACAAGGGCGACCCGTTCGGCAAGGCCAACACCAGCCACGGCTGCGTCTCGCTCAAGGACGTGGAGGGCGGCAGCGACACCTCCGTCGCCGGGTCGTTCTTCAACAGCTCGCTGATCGGCGACGTCGTAACGGTCGTGAACACCAAGGAGAAGACCGTCGCCCCTGACAACGGCCTCAGCGGCTGGAACCTCCCCTGGGCCACCTGGTAGCCCGCTGAACGGCCTACCTCGCCGGCACGAAGTCGCTGCCGCCCGCACCAAGGCGCTCGTGACGCTCCAGCACTCGCCCCGCAGGCGGGCCGTGAGGTTGCGGGCGTCGTCGGGATGGATCTGGTGAGACAGGGGGCGCATGGGACGTTTCGCGCAACCATTGATCACACCGACTCCTGTCGTACGGAAGCCGATCCAGCCCGCCGCCCAATCCAGCGGGCCCGGCTCGACCACTGTGCCGTCGGCCTTCAGCGGTGATCAACCGTCCCCCGTCCCACCGGCGTCCCACACGTCCCATGCCCGCCGACCTGCGACTTTTCCTCTACAGAACGGCACGGAAAAGGGACGTGCTGTGGCCAACAGCCGGACGGCTCGACTCCCCTAGTGCGTGGGCGTGACGGAGAGGCAGTACTCGTTGTGCCAGTCAGCCATATGCCTAAGGTAGTTAGCCCACAGACTGGTGCCGGTGTCTTTACCGACGATGCCATCGGCGTCCAGGTGATTGGCGCTCTGGTAGTCCATCACGGCCTGATAGGTCTGCTGACCGTAACGACCGTCAGCGTCGATGACGCCGTCGCCGCCCCACGCGCTCAGCGCGACCTGGATGCACTGGACGGCATCCGTGTTGGACGAGTTCGGACCCACACTGCCGACGTCGGCAGCGCTCGCGCTACCGACGGACGCACCCAGGGCAAGAGCCGCGATGGCCGCCATCGTGCCGATCCGGGACACGACCTTCTTGTTGATCACACTGACTCCTCGTGGAAACCGGATCCAGTCCGCCGCACAGTCAAGCGGGTCCGGCTCAACCATTGTGTCGCCAGCCTCCACTGCGGGATGCGTCCATTTGACGCGTACGGTCCGCTTTTTGTCGTGTGATGCCCCCTGACGGCACCGCATATCGCAATAATGTTTCCACTGCACGGTGGCCGGGAGACGTATGCCCGGCCGCCCACCCGAAGACCACCGAACCGACTGCGGCCGTCGTCACATATCGCAGCCGCCCGACGACTTCGTGAAGACACCATAGATCTGACGAAGTCGGCACCGGCCCGGAAGCCTGTCCGTGCCGCGCACAGCATGGACATCCCGACGAAAACCGCCCCTGCTGTCTGAATCCGCCCATTCAACACCCGATCAAAGGAACCCATACACGATGGCCAACCGTAAGCGCATAGCCAAAAGCGCATAGCCAAGATCGCCGCCGTCGCCGCAGCGCCGCTGCTTGCCGCCATCCTCGGCACTGGCACCGCCAACGCCAGCCCGAGCGCCGGACACATCGGCGCCGGCTACACCAACAACCCCCACGGCGTCCGGTGCGCCCAGCACAACATCTCCTACTGGTTCCGCACCTCTGGCTCCGACCACCACGAGCCCGCCGAGGACAGCAGCTTCGGTCCCGAGACCAAGCAGGCCATCAAGGACTTCCAGGAGGAGATGGGTCTCCCGCAGGACGGCGTCCTCGGCCCCCAGACCGGCAACGCCTTCATGGCCCACGGCGACCCCGCCTACACCGGCTCGGACATGCCCTACCGCGCGGGCGGCGGCACCAGCACCTCCTACTGCTACACGTACCTGCCCACCACCTGGTAACCACCCGGCACGACGCTGACACCGCCGCCCCCGCCCTCCACACGCAGGGGCGGCGGACCGCCGACCCGATCCTCATCGGCCTGCCCGAGAACTCGACCCGCGCGCACGCAGCTACACGGCCTGCTCACGGCGGGCCGGGACATCGCGCACGCCGTCCAGCTGACCGCCCAGGCGGCCGGTCCCGTGCGGCACTGGACCGACCACAAGGAGTCCCTGGAGAAGGACGCGCTCGCCTGGCCGCCCAGCCAGATCGAGGCCGGCTGGCACTACTGGGTACGGCGCGCGACGCGGTCCTGAGCAGCGGCCCCTCGTCCAAAGGCGAACGAGGGGCCACATATGCCCGACTACGCCGCGGGCTCGGACGTCGCCGTCGCCGCACGCCAGGTGGCGATGACGTCGGCTGCCTTGGTCTCGAAGTCCGGGTCGCGCCAGGCGCCCGGCATGCCGATCACCGCCGGCAGCTTGAAGTCGCCGTGCTCCCGGTGGGTGGCCCGCACGACGTCCCCGGAATCGGGGCGGTTGCGGTTCTTCCCGACCTCGACGTTGGTGATGTCCGCCCAGGCGAACCGCTTGCGGGAGCCCAGCGCCCCGGTCCACCAGATCTCGCGCTCGTCGAAGCTCACGCTACTGAAGGCGCCCCTCACCTGGAGGAGTCCACCGATGATCAGGAGAACGCCGAAAGCCATGACCGCGGCAGTCCGGACGTTCATCGGGAAGAGCGAACCGCGGTACAGAAGGTAGGCACCACCGGCCAGGTAGAGCGTCGAGAAGATCCACTGGCGGCGTATCTGTGCCGGATGGAGACGGTAAGTCACGTGTTTCACCAGCGGATCTTGGCAGGTCGGGCGCATCTGAGGAAGCGTCACCGTCGACCCCTGCCCGTCTCACTCCCCCGAGCGGGGGCGCAGCCGGGACGTCGGCCGTTGTCGGGGCCGGCCTTCTCCTGGTGGTGGGGCTCAGCGGCCTGGTGGTCGGTGGGCGGCCCATCCCGGGAACGCGAGCGAGTGCGTCAGAACTGGCTGCGGCGCACCCTCGGACGGGTGGGTGGGGCCTGCTCGGGGCCGCGCAGGGCGAGGGCCGTGTCCGCTGCGGGTCGGCCGCTGGCGCAGCTCAATCATGCGCATTCGCAGAGAGACTGATGGGTGGTCAGTGCTGTCCCAAGTGGTGGCGAGGCTGTCTCACGCCGAAAACCTGGACAATGAGACGCGGGGCGGCCTGTGTACATGAGACGTCCCACCGTTGAAGTTGAGACAGGCAGGCCTACGAAGCCCTGGTCGGCTTCGGACAGGACGGTCATCGCTTCTACGGGAGAAGGCCGATCCACCGGGTCACCCTCACACAGGGCGCCGTCGTGCCAAGGGCGAGCCGTCGGCGGGGATGCCAGTAGTCGCTCGCCGATGGCTGCGCCTTCAGCTGTCGTCGGGTGATAACGATCGGCGTCGGCTCTTCACCGCCCTTCGGTGTGACGCTTCACCACCACCTCAGCACCGTCCTTCACAGATGGGGACGGGGACGGACACTGTAGGTTCCGATTAATTGGCTCTGTCCGCGAGAAAGGACAGCAGTTGTCAATGAGTTGGGGAGGCAGTTGGAGCCCGCAGTGAATCGAAATGTTCACGAGTTCGGACAACACTGGAATGGAAGTCGGCAGGTCTCCTCGAACGGCCGTCATCCCTGGTTCCAGCTCTGCTGTCACCAGGTCCGCCGACCGGGCCCTACGTGCTCGTGGCCGCACGCTGCCGTCCGTAGCGGCGGGCGACCCGGGCCCGGTTGCCGCAGGAAGGTTTGCACCATTCCTGCCGTCCATGGGTCTTCAGGAAGTACCGGACGCATCGAGGCGCCTTACACGCCCGCAGCAGCACCCGATCCGGGCCGGTCAGGAAGTCGACACCTCGCACGTCTACGTCGGCGCCCACTGCCCGTACCCCATCGCCGCCACCCCGTCGCCACCCCGACCGCTGCTCATCGGCCACCGCATCGCGGCCGGGGCCGCGCCCTCCAGCCACCACGTCTTGTGCCGCGCGGCGCACCCCACCGGCCGACCAACGAACAGGGCCGGGGCCCGCGCAATCGTGCGCCGGCCCCGGCCCTGGTGGTAGCGGGGACAGGATTTGAACCTGCGACCTCTGGGTTATGAGCCCAGCGAGCTACCGAGCTGCTCCACCCCGCGTCGGTGAGACCACCCTAAGCGACGACCGTGCCAACACGAAATCGGTTTCCCGCCGGGCCGCCGGGCCGGCCCACACTGGGCGCCCACGGTCGGTGGGCAGCGGCAGCATCAACGGCTCGCCGCACGCGCCGGCGCGCTCCGCATCGCAGTCCGGGCACTCGGCGGCCCCGGCCGTTGTCTCCTCACGCAACTCCGGCTCGGAGCCCGGACCGCCGCCGAGCGGTCCCTCGCACGTCCAGCACGCTGGACGGTGAGTTCCTCGCCGGACAGGTCGGCACCCGGAAGCGCGAGGCCTTCGGCGGCCTCCCAGTCGACGTCGACCGCGGAGCCCTGCTTGTCATCACGCCTGCTTTTCAGTTCCTCGATGCTGTCGTCGCCGGCGTCGTCGCCAGTGTTGCGCGGGGCGTCGTAGTAGGTTGCCAAGGCGTACCTTCTCGTCAAGGGACGGTTCCGGAAGGCGAGTCGTACCACTTGCCCGGCCGGCGAAGTACCGGCACACCGCGAGTTCGAACGGGCTGGCCGCAAGGCCACTACCCCGCCCCGGGCCCGAGCGCGCGGTACGCGGCGCCTCCCACGGCCCGGGCTCTCACGCCGAGCGCATCGACCCCGGCCCTGCCGGCGATCAACGCGATAGGGCGGGACCTGCTCGCCTCGTTCGCCTCCTCGGCGGACCGGGCGCGCCGGTACGCCGGCCGTCGGCACCCAGACCAACCACCTGTAGATTCCGAGGAGAACGGGACGCAGACAGGCAGATACCTGGCATAGAGCCAGGATTCGCCCTGGGGAGGGGGTTGGTGATGTGATTGCTGGGGAGGATCGGGCTGTGGATGATGATCACCGGTTATCGGTGGCGGCGTTGGCCGGACCGACCGGACAACAGGCACGTGAGGCGCTGGCCGGGGAACTGGCCTGGTGGGGTGCGCCCGTCCTGGACGACCCCGGTACGGGCGAGCTCGCCCGTATGGCGCGCTCCTGCGCATGCGAGCGCTCCCGCGCGGTGGACCCCCGTATGCAGGAGGCGGGCGCTCTTCTCCACCGGGCCGCGGACGCCCTGGACACGGCCGACCGACTGCGCGGCAGCTTCCAACCGGCGATCAGCCACCACCTGCGCCACGCCCACCACCTCGCCGCCCGGGCACGCGCCCGACTGACCGACCAACCACCCCCGCCCACAACAGGTGCAGCGGCCGTACCGATGAGTCGGACGGCAGGAAACTGCCGGGCCGCCGCAGGCCGGAGCGACGCTTCTTCGCTGCACCGTTGATTTGCCCGTCCTGGGTGGAAGTTCGCTTCATCGGCGTGTGCCTGGCGGGCGCGGTGGCGTGCTGGCCGGGTCTGCCGGGAAGCCGGGTTGCAGGGCTCTGGCAGGATCGGGCGGGCGGTGCGCGCTGCATCCCATCGCCCGTGGCGCGCACCGCCCGGTCGGCCTGTGTTCGGGGTCGGTCGCTTTGGTCGCTGCCGTCCCGTGGGGCCTGGTCAGCGGTCGGGGTACTCCTGTGCGTGGTGCATGCGGATGTGCCAGTAGGGGTCGTCGAGCTTACCGGCGGCGGCGCGGCGGCGCTCGCGGTTGGTGGGCAGGGGCAGGATGATCGCCGGGCGGCCGGTGGAGTGGCGTTTGTAGTCGCAGTCCGGGCATTCCAGGCGGTAGGGGTCGGCCGGTTTGCGTAGTTCGGCGATCGAGTCCGGCTTGCCGCCGATGGAGCCCTGGCAGGTGTAGCAGGGGTGCATGGCCGCGTTCGCCGGCGCCGCCGAGGACGAGGGCGATCGGCGGCAGCGTTTTCGCCGAGGCGGTGGGGTACTTGCGCCGCCACACCGGCAGCTGCCTGGCCTGGGACGGGTGCCCTTGGGGGTTGGGGTCCTTGTAGGTGAGGGCGAAGTACTCGGCGTACCCGTCGAACTTCCTGGCGATCTTGGCGTTGTCGCCGTTGTGGAGGTCGACCTCCACCAGGAGCACCGGCACACGGTCGTCGGAGGCGGTCAGGACGGCGTCGGCGATCTGCTGGCGGTCCGGGCAGGGAGTGGGAGTCCTCGGTCGTCCAGTCGGCGATCGTGCCGGCGCCAGTGATGGCGTCGTTGACCGCCATCGCGTGCGGGGCCCCGGTGCCGCGGCCGAGCGAGCGGGCCCTGCTGCCCATCTTCCGCTCTCTGGGCAGCGTGGTGGCAGCGGCGTCCAGGCCGAGCTCGGTAAGCCCCCCCAGATCACCGCCCCAGCCCCCGGCGGGCGGACCGGCTTTCGCTTCGTCTTCGGCTTCGCGGGCGCGGCCTGGACGTTGTTGCCGTCGTCGCCCTCGGGGTCCGGCTCCTTCTTCAGGCCGGAGGTGGTACCGCGCTGCTCGGCCACCTTGTTCAGCGCGAGGTCCCGCAGCCCGCCGGCGACAGTGTTCGGGTACTCGTGGTCGGGCTGCGCAAGCTGCCAGACCTGCTTGACGGTCGCGGCCTTCAGCACGCCCAACACCTGGAGGATGCTCCCGCGCAGCGGGTTGGTGCTCCCGTTCGGGTAGGCCTTCGACGTCGGGGTTGACGGTCCAGCCGGCCATCGACTTGGCCCCGCACAGCTCGCACTTCGGCCGCTCGGCCAGGAACGCCGGTTTCGCCTCGGGCGACATCTTCCGGTACTCCACGGCAGCTCCCTGTGATCGCGATATGACGATTCGTCACCACGATGGCAGTCGGCACCGACAACGGCGTCGGCCGGTCGCGACCGCGAGCTTTTCGCCTCATTCCCGCCCGAGGTGCCCCGGCGGCGCCGTAGCGTGTCGGCGAGCGTGCCTTCCGTGCCGGCCACATCCGGCCGCTCCTGACCGATCGGAGAACCCGCCAGCCGAGCTCCCCGCCACGGTGGTCGCCTTCCCCGGAATGCCGTCGGCGGGCCGACAACCCCGAACCTCCCTGCCCCAACCCCCAGCCTCAGTCACTTCAGTCACTGACACCAGCGCTCACCAGCACAAACGCCAAGTGACCGAAGTCCGGCGCAGAGACCGACACGGGACGATCGAGTGGAAACGAGTGACCAGGATCCCGCGCCGACAGTGTGACGAGCAGGCTTGCTTGCCGCCAGAGGATCTTGCTGTCCGTAAGCGACAATCCGTACCGGACTCGTGACCACCGTGTCGGCGTCGAGCACGTCGTCCGACATCGCTACGCAGCTGATGCTGATCGACGAGAACGGAAGGACCGTGCTGTCCCCGAGCCCTCACGGACGAACGCGGATGATCGTCTTACCCTGGCGTCGCTCGGTTGGGTTGAGGGCGGCGACGGCATCGTCGAGGGTCGCGACGTTGCCGATGTTCGTGCGCAGTCGTCCGTCCCGCACCCGCTGGACGATCTCACCCAGTTGGGCACGATCGGATTCGACAACGAAGTCGATCGCCAGGCCGTGGGCGGGCAGCGCCTCAGGCGGCCCAACGACGGTTACCAGTGTTCCTCCGGCCCGGATCAGGCCTGCGGATCGCTTCTGGATGTCTCCGCCGATGACGTCGAAGACCAGGTCCACTTCGCCGACGTCTTCCAGGGCGTCGTTGTCGAGGTCGACGAACTCCATTGCGCCGGAGTCGAGTGCCTTCTGACGGTCAGCGGCACGTCCGGTGCCGATGACGTAAGCGCCGGCCTCTCGTGCGAGCTGCGTCACCATCGTCCCGACTGCGCCGGCCGCGCCGTGCGCGAGGACGCTCTGCCCCGCCTGGAGGCGGCCGTGCTGGAACAGTCCCTGCCACGCGGTGAGGCCTGAGATCGGAAGGCTAGCGCCCACGGTGAAGTCGACGTCGCCCGGCAACGGCGCGAGGTTGCGTGCCTCGACAGCCGCGTACTCGGCGAGGGTGCCGTCGCGATGCCAGTCGGTGAGGCCGAACACGCGCTGTCCCACCGAGAGACCCGCCGTGCCGTAGCCGAGGGCGGTGACCACTCCGGCCAGCTCATGTCCGGGGATCGACGGTGTTCGGTCGCGGTCGAGGCGATCGGTCCAGGTCGAGGGCCACGCCATCTCGGTCGGGACGAATCCCGACGCATGAATCTGAACGACGACATCGTTGATCGCCGGCTCCGGATCGGGCCGCTCCGTCAGTGTCATCCCGGCCGTTCCTGCGGCCTGGTCCGTCACCACGATCGCTTTCATTTGGACACCTCTCTGTATCAGTCCTCGCCCGCACGGCGCCTACGGTTCATGAGTGTTAGTGGTGTCGGACCTCGGCGTCTTACCCCACTGATCGGCACAGGTGTAGAGCGAGGAAATCGTTGTCAAGCGCCGCTTCGAACCGGCTCACCGCCTCCCCGGCACAGGCGCACCACCGCCGCATCTGCTCCGCCCACCGCGGAAGGGCTGGTGATCGCGTTGTTCCTGTCGGTTGGAGGTGGCAACTGTCATCCGGTTCTGGTCGATGCTGGTCAAGTCGCGTGTGCACACTGGCATGGTCACTGCTCCTCGGCTTGATCGCATGGCGACAGGCCGGTTGCTCCTGCCGCTTCGGAAGCCGCCGGTCCGGCCGACGGTCCCGACTTTCGGTGATCCCGCCATGACCGCACCGCGCAACGAAGCCGCGCTCACCGCTTGCCGTCTCACTGTCGGCATCCGTGCGGACCTCGACCAAGAAGTCCGGAGCCGGTCCGCGCTGTCGAGCAGGATCTCAGCCGGACGGCGTGACCGGGGACCGCAGGCCGAGCCACTGCTCGGCATCCCAGGCCCGGTACCGCTCTACCTCGGTGAACCCCAGCTTTGCCGCGAGGCGCATCGAGCCGACGTTGGCGGTCTGGGTGGCGAGCACCACCGGCTCACCGGGAAGGACGCCGTCGAACCAGTCAAGTGCCGCCGCGCACGACTCGGCGGCATACCCGAATCCCCACGCCCCGGGCAGGAACAGGTAGCCGAGATCGGCCTTGCCCGCAGCAGCCTGGCGATGGTGCTCCGATGCTCTCCTGAGCATGATCTGACCGATCATCACCCCGCCGAGATCAACGACGAAGCTCCCCGGCCACCGCTCGGGCACCTCGGGCATCTCGCGCTCAAGCTCGTCACGCGGCCGGGGGCCGCCGAGGTAGGTGTGCACCTCTGGGGACGCCAGCAGCTCGACGAACGCCGCACGGTCCCGGGCCTCGGGCTCACGGAGCACGAGCCGCTCGGTCCGTATCGGCGCAGAAGGCCAGGCGACGTTTCCAAGATCAGTCATGGCGGGCTACCTCTTCTCAGGCACCGTAGCGACGCTGTCAGGCTGCGCCGGCGAGCTGGGCCGCGTGGCGCGGATCGGCAGCGGGGTGGACCTGACTGTTCGCCGCCGGTGTTGTTCTGCCCACGGACGACCAGGTGGAACATCCCGTCGGTAGCCAGGGCCGCGCCCTGTCGACGGCTCCCGGCCCCCGCACAAGGCCGCCGCTGTGCCCAGCCGCCCGCCTACCGCCCCTGAGTACCCGTGCTCAGGTCTGGCGGGCCGCCCGCCCCGTAGCCTCGTGATCAAGGTCGGCGGGAAGACCGGCACCGACACGGGGGCGATGCAGATGGAGACCGGCAACCACACCAAGGGCCTGTGGAAGCCGGCCGTCTTCACCGTGCTCCTGCTGCTCCTGTTCGGCGCGGTCGCGACCGGATCCTGGCTCTTCGACAACGGCCACGGCCCGATCGCCCGGCACGACAAGCCGGGGACGGACGCCGGGCAGGCCCGGGACAGCATCCAGCGCGCCCTCGAAGGCTCCGTCGGTGCCGTCACCCCACAGGTCGCGCACTCCGACGGCTGGTACTGGGTGGTCCGCGCCGAGAACCACTGGGACGGCGAACCGCGGCCGACCTCCACCGTCTACCGCATGTGGTCGCTTGAGGCTCGGTCCGCGATTGAGGTCAGGACGTGCCGACCTGGCGGGTCGGCTGGTGGGTGATCAGCGGACCGAGTCGTAAGACCGTGTCAGCGGGGTCGACTACCGTGTCGGCCATGGCTGACGCCCTGTGGGATGACGATCCATCGGCTGACCCCGACGCGGTGCCCGGCGGCTTGACCGACCCCGGCTGGCTCGTCCGCGGGGACCCGAACTCGGTGCTCGCCCCGCTGTCGAGCGCGTCGGAGCCGGAGGAGCAGCGGGTCGCAACGGTGTACCGGGCCTCGCTCGACGTGCACCGGCAGCTGACCGCCGCCGAACGGCGGTTCGTCCTCGCACTGGACGCGGCCAGGCTGGGAGAGGAGGATCTCGCCGCGCAGTTCGCGGCGGTGGCCGTTCCCGGGGCAGAGCCGCTCGGCTGGGAGCCGGCCTGGGTCAGAGGCTCGCAGGCGGATTCCCGCCTGGTGTGGACGCTGACCGGCCACCAGGGCCAGGTGACCGCTGTCGCCACCGCAGTGGTCACCGGTCGCGTGCTGGCCGTGACCGGCAGCCGGGACGGCACCGTCCGGATCTGGGACCTCGCCACCGGCCGGGAGGCATGCCCGCCGATGCAGTGCCCGACGGATGCCCGGTCGGCGCTGACCGCCGAGGTCGACCGGATCGCCACGGCCGCCCTGGACGGCCGCGAGGTTGCGCTGCTGCTCTCGGAGCTCGCCGGGGAGCAGCAGCTCCTCCTCCTCGACCTGGCGACCGGGTCCTTGATCGGTGAGGGCGTCCGCGTCGTGGCCGTGGCGGAGTTGGCCGGCCGGAGCGTGGTGCTGACGCTGGAGGACGACCGAACGCTACGGCTGTGGAACGTCGCCACCGGCGAGGAGCTCGGCTCGTCCGTCCTAGCGCAGCTGCTGGCCGGTCAGGACGGCTATCCGGCCACGGTGCGCGTCGAACTCGGCGGCGCGGTACGGACTTGGGACCTTGCCGGCAACGAGCGCGACTCGATACCCGCGGACGAGGCCGAACAGGCGTTCGACCCGCAGGCGGCCGCGGTGGTGGTCGACGGACGGCTGGTCGCCTGCGCGTTCGACCACCCCCACGGCGGCGACACCGTGGTGGCTCTCGTCGGTGACATGGCGGCCGCTTGCGGGCAGCGCTCCGGAGTGCCGGTTCGCGTCTCCCGGTCCGTGGTGGTGGCCGGGCGGCCGGCCACCCTGTTGCGGGAGTGCGGTGGGTCGCTGCGGGTGTGGGACCGGGTAGCCGGTTCCCGGCCCGGCGTGCACGGGTGGGTGGTGACCACCGACGAGCTGCGTGGACAAGCGCTGCAGCTGCCGGCCGAGGACCCGGGCGAGGACGGCTGGTTCTGGCAACTCGCGGACCCTGCACCGGCCGTGGCAGTGGACGCCGAACGATCCGCCGCGCGGGTCCTGGGTACCTGCGTAGTCGCCGGACGCGCGCTCCGGCTGACCGCCGACGCCGACCACGCGGTGCGGGTGTGGGACACCGCCGCCGGGGCGGAAGTCGGTGAGCGGCCGTTCCGCTGCCACGAGGACCGGATCCGGGCTGGCGCCCTGGCCGAAGTGAACGGGCAGCTGAGGGCGGTGACGGCCGGCCTGGACCGGAGCGTGCGGCTCTGGGACGTGGCCGACGGGCGGCAGGTCAACAGCCCGCTCAAGGAGCACACCGGGCAGGTGTGGGACGTCGCGACGGCGATCGTGGACGGGCATCCGGTGGCCGTCACCGCCGGCGCGGACCACACGGTGCGGGTCTGGGAGCTCGGGGAGCGCCGGGCCCTACGCCGCACCGAGACCAGCGGTCACCAGGACGTGGTGCTGGCGGCTGCCATGACCACCATGCAGGGCCGGCCGGCCGTCGTCACCGCCGGTGCGGACAGGACGATGCGCACCTGGGACCTGGCCACCGGCATGCCGTACGGCGGGGGCATCGCCACCGAGGCCAGCCTGCTGGCGACGGCAGAGCTGGACGGGCGCACCGTCGCGGTGACCGCAGGCCCGGACGCCACGCTCCGCAGGTGGGACCTGGATACCGGCACGGAGCTCGGCCAGGCCGTTGCCGGACCGGCCGGCCGAGTCCTGGCCCTGGCCACCGCCCGGGTCGACGGGCGAGCCGTCGCGGTGACCGGCAGTTCGGACGGCACCGCGCAGCTGTGGGACCTGGCCACCGGTCAGCACCTCGGCCAGCCCCTCACCGGCCACACCGGCCGGCTCACCGCGCTCGCCACCGCCACCGTGGACGGCCGCACGCTGGCCGTGACCGGCAGCTGGGACAAGACGGTGCGCCTGTGGGACCTGACCACTGGCCGGCAGCTCGGCGAACCCCTGACCGGCCACATCGACTGGGTCACCGCAGTGGCCACCACCACACTGAACGGGCACCCCATCGCGGTCACCGCCAGCCGGGACGGCACGATCCGCACCTGGAGCCTGCTCGACGGCCAACCGTACGCCGAGCCGCTGCCCAGCCCCGCCGGGCCCGTACGCGGGCTGGCGACCGTCGTACTCGATACCGGCACCCACCTGATCACCACCAGCGGCACCGAGACGGTATCGGTGCGCGACCTGGCCACGGGCGCCGAAGTCGTCCCACCCCTGCACTGCCCCGCGCCCGTCCAGTCGGCCCTCGCCGCACCGGACGGCGCACTGGTGCTCTGCTTCGGCCCGGAGATCGCCATGCTGTCCGCCGTTGACGGTCAGGCGTCGGGTCGGGGGGCGTGGGCTACGACTCGGCCCGCGATGCCGCTCGACCAGACCGTGACGTGACGGTGGCCGCACGGGTTCTTCGAGTGTGACCAAGAAGTGGGCCGGTGCGGCCTTGGCCCATCCTGCATTTTGTGGCGTCTCGCGTACACATCTCGGCGATTTGATCGAAGAGTTGGCTGACCCGTGGCTCGCCCGGTGCGAGTCCGTGCTCAGTGAGCGGCGTGGTGCCGAGCGGCAGAGAGAGGCTGGCGCTGGGCCGAAGCACGACCTGGTCTTCACCGACCGCCTGCTCGTCACCCTGGTCCACCTGCGCACCGGGCTTCCGCACGCCGCGCTTGCCGCCCTGTACGGCACCGCCCGCTCCACGATCTCCCGCGCCATCGGCGAGATCCGCCCGCTGCTTGCGGTACGCGGCTTCGCCGTCCCCGACCGCCCCGGTACCCGACTGCGCACCCTGGCGGACGTGTTCGCCTACGCCGAGGCTGAGGGGATCCGGCTGCGGATCGACGGCGCCGAAACCCAGGTCCGCCGCCCCAAGGCCAACCGGCCCGGACGGCGGGCCTTCGTCTCCGGCAAGAAGAAGCAGAACACCATCAAGACCACCACCATCAGCGACGGCCAGGGCCGCCTGCTGTGGTCGGGTGCGGACCGCCCGGGCCGCATGCACGACCAGACCGCGATGCGCACCGAGGGCATCGCAGAGCAACTCCGACTCCACCCGACGGCGACAGCCGAGGTCGACGACGGCTACCGGGGCCTGGCCAACGAGTTCCCCGACCAGGTCAGCGCCCCGCCGAAGAAGCCGAAGGACGACGCGCCGCTCGGCGAGCAGTACGCCCGGCGGGAGATCCGCCGACGGCAGTCCTCGGACCGGATCTGTGTCGAGCACGCCAACGCCGAGCTGCGGCCGTGGCGCCCACTGCAGCGCTACACAGGCCGGCGTGAGGACTACGCCGAGACCGATCGTGCGATCGCTTCACTGATCTCGGACCGCTCTGCCCGTCGGGCGACCCGCCGCAAGCCGAGCACCGAACTGGTTCTCGCCCGGCAGACGGCCTGCTGATCAACCACCAGCCGAGTCGCCAGGCCAGCACGCTGTGGGGCTCGGAAAATCATAGCTGCTGGTCAAGCTGCGTATCGGTACTCGTTGATGATGACGCCGAGGACGCGGGTGCGCAGGAGTTTGCGGCCTTCGAGGTCGTGTGCGGTGGGCTGCTCGTGGGCGCCGGGCGGTAGCTGGTTTCGTGCCCGGTGGGGGCGGTGTGCGTTGTCGTGCTGCCGGTAGGCGGTCAGGACCTGCCGGGCGCGGGCCTCGTTCATGATGAGGACATGGTCGAGGGCCTCACGCCGGATGCTCCCGATCACCCGCTCACAGTGGGCGTTCATCCGGGGAGTTCGCGGCGCACTCTTGAGGATCTCCATCTCCTCGGCCCCGAAGACGGCGTCGAAGGACTGGCCGTACTCGCCGTCCCGGTCGCGTAACAGGAAGCGGAGGGACTCCGCGTGGGAGCCGAGGTCGGCTCGCCAAGACCGGACGGGCGCAGCGGACGGGCCGCGGCCTGTACGACACGGTGGCCGGCTGACGACCGTCACCCTGGGCGGACCCGGCCGATTCGGGTGGTTCCGATGGATGCCTCGGCACCACCCCGGCCCATTGAGGGGATTCGCGCGGGTCGGCGAACCACGGCCTGTCCATGGACGGCGTGAGGCTCGGAGCAGGTCCAGCCCGACGGCAGGGACGCAGCCGGGCCACCGGGTCGCGGGGCGGCGGGCGTGGCGCCGGAAGTTGCCTACCGCGCCGTCGCGAGCCGCGCGGTGCGCCGCTCGGCTTCCTGACGTCCACGCGCTGTCGTCTCGACGGTCCCCCGGTCGTGGGTGATGACCATCAGGCCCAGGGATTCGTACTCTGACAGCACGAGGTCGGCTCGCTCGGCGAGTTCCGCCTTCGCCTGATCGATGGTGGTGCCCGGTGGGTACAGGTCGCCGGGGTCGATGTCGTCGGCGACCGCCGCCCATAGTGCCGCGTGGAGGTCGTGGACGGGCAGGGCCGATACCTCCTGTGTCGCCAGCGAGGCCCACAGGGTCTGAAGGACTACGGCACCCAGCTGCTGCGCACGCGGTCACCGACAGCCGCAGCCGACATAGCCGGCTGACCGGCCAGCAGCACGACCAGATCGAGGCGACCTGGCGCGAACGCGCGCTGAACGCCGAGGCCGAGCTCACCCGAGCCCAGAAGGAGATCCTGACCCAGCGCCAGTGTGACTGGACATGCTTGTTGGCCACGGGACTCGCTACTTGGCCACACCAACGTTCTGGCTACAGTCAGTAGTTGTAACCCAGCACGCTAACTGTCGGGTCAGCACGGGATCTGTCGTCCACCTACAGCCCCGGCTGAAGCGCGACGTGTCCCTCGGCCTCTAGGCTGCCCAGGTGCGCTACCTAGTCGAGTCCTTCGCTGTCGGCGCCCTGACCCGCGGTCGATCGGTCGAACAGTTCCTCGGCCCCGCCGGTGATGCCCACGCTCTCGGGGTCCGCTGGGTCGAGGTTGTTCCGACCGGCTCTCAGTTCAAGGTCGTTCTCCACACGTCGGCGGACGTTGGGAGCGAGAGCTTCTGCGACCTCGTCGAGTTCCCGGCGCTGGACCCCGAGAAGGAGGACGACGAGTTCGGCCTGGAGATCGCCACGGCGACGGGAGCACATGACGCCCTCGCCCTTGCGGAGCACCGGACTGGAGCCGTTCGTGGCCGCTGGGTCAATCAGGGAATGGCTCAGGACGAGTACCGCGATTTCGTGCTCGCCGGCCGGCCGCGACACGTGTCACCGAGTTGACGACCGCTTGCGCGCTGATCGATCACCAGCCGTCAGATTCCTTGCCGGTTCGCCGACAGTTGTCGTGCTGACCGGATCGGGAAACCGCACGTCGAGTGGCACTGCTGACGACTACTACTACCGTGCTGAGTCACACTGGACGCTGATGTCCGCCGAGGCAGGATCCTCTCGGCCTGGAGTCGGCTGGCCGGCCGATGGACATGCAGGTCATTCGGCCAATCGCCATGGATTGTCACCACTGGTGATGACAGATGCGCTCCGTTACCAGCGAATGTGCGCCAGAGCCGAAGACCCCGTACAGACCCGGGCCGGACCGTCCGGTAGCACGAGTCGGGGACCGGACGCGGTTCGCGTCCGGTCCCCGACTCGCGGTCAAACGGTGGTGGGTCAGAGGTGGAGTGCGGCGGAGACCGTCGACGCCGGGCCGCTGGTTCCCGGGACGGTGTTGTCGTGCCAGCCGTCCTGACCGGGGTAGACCTCGTGGAGGGTGCCGCTCTCGACCACCTCGATCACCCGGTTCCCGGAGGGGTGGAGCATCGCGGATACGGCGGTGATGTTGCCACCGACGTTGGGCACGGCGTTGTCGTGCCAACCGTCCGCAGCCGAGTAGACCTCGTGCAGGGTGCCGCTCTCGACCACCTCGATCACCCGGTTCCCGGAGGCATCGAATGCCATGGACACGGCGCTGATGTTGCCACCGACGTTGGGCACGGCGTTGTCGTGCCAACCGTCCGCAGCCGAGTACACGTCGTGCAGGGTGCCGCTCTCGACCACCTCGATCACCCGGTTCCCGGAAGCGTCGAATGCCATGGACACGGCGCTGATGTTGCCACCGACGTTGGGCACGGCGTTGTCGTGCCAACCGTCCGCAGCCGAGTAGACCTCGTGCAGGGTGCCGCTCTCGACCACCTCGATCACCCGGTTCCCGGAGGCGCCGTAGGCCATGGACACGGCGCTGATGTTGCCACCGACGTTGGGCACGGCGTTGTCGTGCCAACCGTCCGCAGCCGAGTACACGTCGTGCAGGGTACCGCTCTCCACGACGGCGATCGAGCGGTTGCCGGTGGCGTCGTATGCCAGGGAGGCGGCGGTGATGTTGCCACCGACGTTGGGCACGGCGTTGTCGTGCCAGCCGTCCGCGGCCGGGTACACGTCGTGCAGGGTGCCGCTCTCCACGGCCGCCAGGGCACGGTTGGTCTTGTTGACGGAGGCGAGCCATTCGCCCGGGACGCCCATCAGTGCCTGGTTGTAGTAACCGTCGGCGGTCCATTCGGCCGCGGAGATGTGCTGTGCCGCGCCGTTGAGCATGACGAAGCGGTTGGGGTCGGTGCCCGACTGGTCCATGACGACCGTGCCGTCCGGCAGGGGCCGCTTGACGGCGTCGCGCAGCCAGCCGCCGGGCACGCCCATCAGCGGGCGGGTGCTGTAGCCGTACGCGGTCCACTCGGCGGCGGAGATGTGCAGGGCCGAGCCGTTGACGACGACGTAGCGGTTCGCGTCCTGGCCGGACTGGTCGTAGACGACGGTGCCCGAGGGGAGGTTGTCGCCGGCCACGCTCTGGAGCCACGCGGTGGGGACGCCCATCAGCGGGCGGGTGCTGTAGCCGCTGGTGACCCAGTCGGCGGCGGCGATGTGCAGCGCCACGCCGTCGACCATGACGTAGCGGTTGGGGTCGGTGCCCGACTGGTCCATGATGACCGAGCCGTCGGGCAGGTTGGCCGGCATCGCGTTGAACGGGCCGTCATCGACGGTGACGACCTTGCCGAGGTCGTAGTGGTCGGGGCCGACGTCGGATCCCGCGAGCGGCAGGCCGGCGCCGTTGATGACGACCTTGACCTGCGCGCCGGCGGCGGACTTCACCAGGGTGCCGGTGGGCAGCGACGAAGGGACCGGGTTGGCCGCGGGCGTGCCGGTGAGGACCGGGGAGATGTAGCCGCTGATGCGCTGGCCCCAGGGAGCGGAGCCCACGGACCAGTTGGTCGTGGAGCTGGTGTTCACGATGCCCTGGGTGTACCCGCTGGAGTGGCCCTGGTTGCCGCCGGTGATCGTGACGCTGTTCCCGTTCACCCCGGTGACCAGCGCGACGTGCTGGGCCCAGTCCGTCGACGCGCTGTACTCGTAGACGACCGCGTCGCCGACACGGGGATCGTTGTGCAGCGTGTTGTAGCGGCGGCCGTAGTCGTAGAGGGAGGAGGCCAAGTCGGTCAGATCGTTGACGTGCGCCACGCCGTTGCGCGCCCAGACCCAGCCGACGAAGTCGGCGCACCAGGCGTGGGCCTGCCCGCCGCCGCCATTGCACGAGCTGGTCTGCCCGCCGGCGGCGTAACCGCCGTGGGCGCAGGGGCCGTTGCCGTTCTCGGCCGTGGCGGTCTGCGCGATCGAGGCGGTGTCGGCGTAGGCGGGGAGTGCGGAGACGCCACTCGTCCAAGTCGCCACGACGAACGCTCCGACGGTGGCGGCGCGCAGCTTGCTGGACATAGTCATGCCAATTTCCTTGGTGAGTACGGTGACCGACTGAGAGGTGCCGCGTCGATTCGCGGCGCGATGAAGGTTCACGACCGCCCTGCAGGAACGGTGGTGGACCGGAGTAAGGAGGTTCAGGCGTCCGTGGCCGGCTGCGTGGTGCCGGGCGCAGGACGAGCGTGTTCGGGCGATGCCGTGCGGGCGTCAGGCCAGGCTGAAGGAAAGGGCCGTGGCGCTGTCGGCCTGGCCGGGGACCGCGTTGTCGTGCCAGTTGCCGGAGCTGTCGCTGTAGATCTCGTGCAGCCAGCCGCCCTCGACGGCCTCGATCACCCGGGTGTTGTCCGGCTTGACCTGGACGGAGACGGCGCTGATGCCGGTACCGACGCCGGGAACGGTGTCGTCGTGCCAGTTGCCGGCGCTGTCGCTGTAGATCTCGTGCAGGGCGCCACCCTCGACGGCCTCGATCACCCGGTTGCTCTTCGCCGGGGGCGTCGGGGCCGGGTACGGGTTGCTGTGGTCCGTAGCCAGACCGGTGCCGGGCGAGCAGGTCCAGGCACGGGCGCCCTGGTCGGCGAGGATCTTCTCGGCAATCAGGATCTGCTGCTGCTCGCTCGCCAGATCCGGCCGCGACGCGTAGGCGCTGCCACCGTAGTATCGCCAGTTGTAGAGCGATATCTGCAGACCGCCGTAGTAGTTGTTGCCAGTGTTGATGCTCCAGTTGTTTCCGCTCTCGCACTGCGCGACCTTCTCCCAGGTCGACACCGAGGCGGCCGAGGCCGAGCCGGAGCCAAGAACGGGTATCGCGGCGGCCACAACTGAAGCGGCGGCAAGCGCCAGCACAGGCCGAATCCGGTGGTTTTCGCGCATGGTGATTCCCTGCTTGTCGTCGGTGTGTGTCCTCGCCCGGGTGGCGGAGGAGCTACCTGTCCGCAGTCGGGCTCGACATGGGTGAGTAAGAGAACCTCGGCATCGCGCCGAGAACGTGCCGATCGGCCCGATACGCTCCCCCGCGGCGCGCCGCCCACTGGTCTCCGGTGCGGCCGGTGCCGGTCCGACCTGCCGTCTGATGCGGCCGGGGGTGCGCCGGCGGCCGGTCGGACCGGAGGGTGGCGGCGCTCTGCGGACGTCGCGTGTGCGGTGCGCGGCGGGCCTGTCAGGAGGGCCGTGCGGCTGCCCTGCAGGAGCAGCCGGTCGGCGGATGACCGTGGGCCCGACGGGGAGTCAGCCCCAGATCATGTTGTCGGCCTGGGCAGTGATGGCCGGCTGGGCGGGGGCGGCCTGGGCGGCGACGGCGGGAACCAGGGCGGCGAGGGCGAGGGCGGCGACCGCGGCGGCCTTGGCAGTGACGGTGCGGAGCATGGCAGTGTCCTCTTCGGATGCGACGGGATGGTGTGGGATTCCGGTGCTCGCGTCCCGCGGTGACGCTTCGTCCGGTTGCCGTCCGGGCTGTGTTCCCTTCCGGCGACCACTAGCTTCGCCGCTGGTCAGGGCGGGTGGAAGGGTTCTCAGATGGACGGAAGCGTCCCTGGACCGTTCCGGCCAGGACCGGCAGCGGCGGACAGCAAGCGGTCGTAGAACGGCACGACGAGCGGCACGGCGAGCTTCGTCGCCTTCCATCCGGCGAACTGGGGTACGGCCGCCAGTGCGCGGCGGCAGAACGCGGCGGTCCGGCCCTCCGCCTCGGCGAGGGAGTCGACGAGCAGGTAGACGCCGAGAACCGGGTCTGGGACCGCGCCCGGGTGGACGACGAGGTGCTCGATCCGGTCCTCGGGCCGGACGGCGGCCAGCAGGAGCTCGCGGGCATCGAAGGGCAGCGAGCGGCCGGGCGAAACAGGCTGCAAGGCGGCGTGAACGAGGTACATGGAACGAGCGTGCCGAAGCGGGCAATAGGCGTGAAGGGGATGACCATGAACGGTTCCGGCCCTGACCGAAACCGTCCGCCGGCCCGCGTGCCCCGGTCCGCACCGCCCGTGAAATGATCGCGTGCGTATCGAACACGGGTTCGTCACGGGGGTCGGGGTGCTCACAGCACTGGGTCTGGACAGCGTCTCAGAGGCGGTCTATCGGGCGATGCTCGCCCATCCGCAGGAGGGCGTCTCCGCTCTCGGCGAGCGGCTCGACCTGCCCGACCCCCAGGTCAGGCAAGCCCTGGACACCCTCAGCGAACTGGCCCTGCTACGGCCGTCCGCGGACCGCGAGGGGGAACTGCGGGCGGTATCC
>NZ_JBEXKB010000071.1:0-41159 GCF_040609455.1 Kitasatospora sp. NPDC004669 | reverse complement strand
GCTGTTGAGTTCTCAAGGAACGGACACTTCCTTCGGACCGCCTTCCAGCGGGCCCTCCGGGCGCTTCGTTCTTTCGTGTTTCCAGCTTATCAGATCTTCTCGGCCATTTTTACCGGCTTCGTTTTCTCTGAATTCCCGCTGGCGGGATTTCCTTCAAACTTCGCTCCGAAGCTTATCAAAGCTTTCGGTGTGCTCAGTCCGCAGGATTTGCTTCGTCGGAGGGCGCGCATTTCGTGAAACGCGCTCGCCTCGATTTCGGCGGTGTCGTAGACACTAGCGCCTGGGCCCGACCGTTGTCCAGTCAGTCCCAACCGTTCAAACCTACTAGCCCATCCTCACCACGTCAATGGTTTGGCCTGGATGCGAGAAGAGTAGCAGGTCAGGGGCCTGTTGATCACATCGACTCAGCCCGCGACGGGCTGCAGGTCCGCCCGGTCGGCCTCGTCCACGTCGCCGGACTCTCCGCCCTCGGCGGCCCTTCGGCCCAACACCAGGGCATACAGAAGGAAGGCCACCTCGGCCAGCACGCCGATCGAAATCCGCGCCCAGGTCGGCAGGCCGGACGGGGTCACAAAGGCTTCGAGGACACCGGAGACCGCCAACACGGTCGCCAGGCCCATCGACATCCCGATGATCGAGCGGCCCTGTTCCGCCAACGCGACGGCCCGGGTGCGCGGGCCGGGGTCGATGACGGTCCAGCCGAGCCGCAGACCGAGGCCACCGGCCACGAAGACCGCGGTCAGCTCCAGCAGCCCGTGCGGAATGAGCAGACCGAGGAAGACGTCGAGCCGGCCCGCCGAGGCCATCAGTCCCACGCCGATGCCGAGGTTGACCACGTTGGTCCACATCACCCACAGGACCGGAACGCCCAGCGCGATTCCGTACAGCAGGCACTGCACCGCGATCCAGGCGTTGTTCGTCCAGACCTGCGCCGCGAAGGAACTGGCCGGCCGGTCCGAGTAGTACGCCTCGTACTGACCTCCGGGGCGGGTCATCTCCCGCAGCTCGTCGGGGGAGATGAGGCTGTTGCGGACCTCCGGGTGGGTCGCCATCCACCAGGCCAGCAGCGCGGTGGCGATCATCGACACGACCGCCACCGGCACCCACCAGCGGCGGGCACGGTACAGCGCGGCCGGGAAGCTCACCACGTAGTAGCGGGCGACGTCCTGCCAGCCGTTGGTGCGGGCGCCGGTCACCGCGCTGCGGGCCCGCGAGACCAGGCCGGTCAGTCGGCTGACCAGGGCGGGGTCCGGCGCGGCCGCCTGGACTTTGGCCAGGTGGCCGGTGGCGCGTTGGTAGAGGGTGACGAGTTCGTCGGCCTCCTCACCGTTGAGGCGGCGCCTGCGGGCGAGGGCGTCCAGCCGGGCCCACTCCCCCTGGTGGGTGGCGACGAAGACGTCCAGGTCCATTCGGCGGCTCCATGGTCGGCGGTGGGCGCGTGGCGCGCGTGCGCGGTCGGGCAGGTACGTACGGACACGTCCGGCCCAGCATGCCAGGAACCGTTGCCGCCGCAGCCGTCGGGATCTCACTTCCCGTGCGCCCACCGGGCGCCGTATGTTTGCGGCTGCGGATCGGACTGCGGAGAGCGGGTCGTGGGGGGCCGATCCATTCGAACTCCCCCCTCCCCGCATGAGCGTGAACGGACAGGTGTCTTGAGCGACCTGGTGACGGGTGAGGCAGTCGTCCTCGACCTGCAGACGGCGAAGCTTCCGAGCAGGGCGCTGGCGATCGTGCTCGACCTGCTCGTCGAGTTCGCCGCCCTGTTCATCGTCTCGCTGGTGCTGAGCGTCGCCCTGATCGACCTCGACGGCGCGGCGGCGGCAGCGACGCTGCTCGGCCTGACGGTGTTCTTCCTGGTCGCCGTGCCGGTGATGGTCGAGACCCTCAGCCACGGCCGCTCGCTCGGCAAGGCCGCGCTCGGCCTGCGGGTGGTCCGCACCGACGGCGGCCCGGTCCGGTTCCGGCACTCGTTGGTGCGCGGGCTGGTCGGCTTCATCGAGCTGATCGCGGTGACCGGTTCCGCGGCCGTGATCACCTCGGCGGTGAACTCGGACGGCAAGCGGCTCGGCGACATCTTCGCCGGAACGGTGGTCGTCCGCGAACGCACCCCGGGCGTGGGCGGGCCGACCACCCCGCTGCCGCCGGTGCACCCTCAGCTCCTCCACGACATGGGCCGCGAGCTGGTCGCGATGGATCTGTCCGCGGTGCCCGAGCCGCTCTGGCTCGCGGTCCGCCGACTGCTCGGCCGGATAGGTCAGTTGGAGCCGTCGGTGGCGTTCAGGATGGCCGTCGGCCTGGCCGAGGACCTGTCCGCCCGCATCGGCCACCCGACACCGCCGGGGCTGCACCCGGTCGCCTACCTGGGCGCGGTGCTCACCGAGCGCCAGCGCCGGGAGTGGATGCGCGCCCAGCAGCGGTTCGCGGCGCAGGCGGCCGTCCAGATGACCGCCCCGCACCCGGCCACCGCCCCGACGGCCCCCGCGGCTCCGGTGGCACCGGTGGCACCGGTGGCACCGGTCGACGGACGGCCCCACCGTGTCCTCGGGATGCCCGCGCCCGAGGCGCCCCTCGCGCCCGCGCCGGTCCCCGCGGCCCCGATGTCCGCGCCGGCCCCGTCGCTCGACAAACCCGCCGTCACCGACACCGGCTTCGCCCCGCCCGCCTGAGCCCGTCCGCCCGGCTACTCCCCTACGTCCCCCACCGGCCAGGCGTTCGGCGGCGACTCCAGCTCCTCCAGCTCGATCCCCTCCGCCGCCAGCACCACGTCCCCCGCCAGGTGCACGACCTGCTGCTCCCCCGTCTCCAGGTCCGCCACCTGGTACCGCTCGACCGACAGCGGCCCCGAGTCCGTCTCGTGGGTGTCGACGCCCTCCAGCAGCCACCCCTGGTCGAAGGTGCGCGGCGCCAGCACCGGCTCGGTGAACGCCACCAGCCGCACCCGCGCGCTCGCCCCCTCCCGCAGCCGCAGCATCCGGGCGGTGGCGACCAGGAAGCCCGGCGAGCGCCCGGTGAAGCCGTGCGCCCGGTCGTGCCCCTCCACCGCCGACGCGCCGCCCGGGTCCGCCGCGTCGGTACGGACCCAGGCCACCCCGTCCACCGCGCCGCCGCGCACCTGCCAGCCGCCGGCCCGCAGCTCCATCCGCAGCGGCCGGGCCCGCGAGTCCAGCGTGAGGTCGACGCTGCCGATCACCCGGCCGTCCGGCGCATAGGTCTTGGAGACGTACCGCCACCCGGCCGCCCCGGGCGCGCAGCTGAAGCGCTCCTCGCCGAGCAGCAGGTGGTCGTGGGTGTCGTGGAGCGAGTACCGGCCATTGGGCATGCCCGAAAGCCTACGTGCGACGACGCATGCAACGTTCCGGGCCGGTGCCCGCATTAGGGAGGCGGACGGTGCGGAAGACGCGCCGCCGCCACGACGAGAGGGGGTGCGGATGGCGAAGCAGACACGCGACGCGGAGTTCACGGAGTACGTGGCCTCCCGGAGCGGCTGGCTGCGGAAGGTCGCCTATCTGCTGTGCGGGGACTGGCACCGGGCCGACGACCTGGTGCAGGAGACCATCACCAAGCTGTACGTGCACTGGGCGAAGGCGAGCCGCGCGAAGAACGTGGACGGCTACGCCCGCCGGACGCTGGTGAACACGTTCCTCGCCGAGCAGCGCACCTCCTGGTGGCGCAGGACGGTACGGACCGGCACCGAGCCGGACATCGCGGCCGCGAGCATCGACCTGGACGTCTCGCTCGACCTGCGCAAGGCCCTGGCGGCGCTCCCGCCGCGCCAGCGCGCGACGGTCGTGCTCCGGTACTACTGCGATCTGTCGATCGATCAGGCGGCCGAGGCGCTGAACTGCTCCTCCGGCAACGTGAAGAGCCAGAGCGCGCGCGCCCTGGAGACCCTCCGCCGCACTCTCGTTCTCGTCCCGGCCCTCGCAGAGAGGACATCATGACCGCCACCGATCACCACGAGCTGAGCGCCGCTCTGTCGGCCCTGGCCGACGAGCCGGCCCCGCCCGCCGCCTTCGACGCCACCACGTCCATCGCCCGCGGACGGGCCCGCCTGCGCACCCGGCAGCGGGTCGCGATCGTCGGGGTGGCCGCCGTGACCGCCCTCACGGTCGGCTTCACCGCGCTGCTGCAACCCGGGGGCGGGAACGCGGCTCCCACCGCACCTGCGGCCTCCGCCACCGCAGCGGTCACCCCGGCGCCCTCCCCCAGCGGAACGGCCGTCGACGGCACCCCCGTGCTGACCTCCGAACTCAAGGTCGGCTGGCTGCCCGACTGGGTGGACCGCGAACACGGCATCAGCTACACCGCGGGCACCTTCGGTTCCAACATCATCGCCGTCGAACCGAAACCGGGCCAGCGACGCC
The DNA here is from genome assembly GCF_040609455.1 of Kitasatospora sp. NPDC004669. Lineage (NCBI taxonomy): Bacteria > Bacillati > Actinomycetota > Actinomycetes > Kitasatosporales > Streptomycetaceae > Kitasatospora > Kitasatospora sp. NPDC004669. Next base: position 36,795 of record NZ_JBEXKB010000071.1, on the reverse strand, counting down.
TCCAGATCGTCCTGCGCGCCCCCGGCCCGGAGCCAGTCCTCGAAACCCATCCGGACGAGGCGAAGGTCGCGGCCGCACCGATCAACGGCCGGACGGCGTACTGGGTCGAGCATCCGTCCCAGCCCCGCTACGACAGCAGCAGCCGGGTCCTTCGATGGCAGACCGCCGACGGCCGGTGGGCGCAGATCTTCGCGACGCATCCCGAGTCCGCGGTCATCCCCGACGAGGACCTGATCCGGATCGCGGAGTCCGTCACGGGCGGCAGCCGGGACATGCCGATGCCGCTCTGGCTGAGCGGGCTGCCGGCGTCCGTCCGGCCGGACTCGGCCACCGTGGACCGATCCATCGGTACGGTGCCCTGGGAGGCGAGGGTCGTCCTGGCGATCGAGGGCAAGATGGTCACCATCACAGTGGCCCCGGAGGGCCGCCTGTGGAACCTTGCGCCCGTCTCGCAGTGCCGGCACGAGGGTGGCCTGCAGATCTGCGCGTCCACGCTTCCCGACATCGTGCCCCTGGTCGACCGGGTCGGCGGCCTGGCGGGCCTGTTGAACCTGGTGCATGTCACCGGCGCGGACGAGAGCACCTGGACGACCAGCAACCTGCGCTGAGGCCGAACGAACGCCGGTGGCCGGCACCCACGGGGGGTGCCGGCCACCGGCGTTCGCCTGTCACCGCGTCAGCGGCGGCTCACCGCATCAGTAGCGGTACTGCTCCGGCTTGTACGGGCCCTCGACCGGAACGCCGATGTAGTCGGCCTGCTCCTGGGTCAGGGTGGTCAGCTTCACGCCCAGCGCGTCCAGGTGCAGACGGGCGACCTTCTCGTCCAGGTGCTTCGGCAGCACGTAGACGCCGATCGGGTACTGCTCGGTCTTCGTGAACAGCTCGATCTGGGCGATCGTCTGGTTCGCGAAGGAGTTGGACATCACGAAGGACGGGTGCCCGGTCGCGTTGCCCAGGTTCAGCAGGCGGCCCTCGGAGAGGACGATGATGGTGCGGCCGTCGGCCTTGCGCCACTCGTGGACCTGCGGCTTGATCTCGGTCTTCACGACGCCGTCGAGCTTGGCCAGGCCGGCCATGTCGATCTCGTTGTCGAAGTGGCCGATGTTGCCCACGATGGCCTGGTGCTTCATCCGGGCCATGTGGGAGGCCATGATGATGTCCTTGTTGCCCGTGGTGGTGATGAAGATGTCGGCGATCTCGACGACGTCGTCCAGGGTGGCGACCTGGTAGCCGTCCATCGCCGCCTGGAGCGCGCAGATCGGGTCGATCTCGGTGACGATGACGCGGGCGCCCTGGCCGCGCAGCGACTCGGCGCAGCCCTTGCCGACGTCGCCGTAGCCGCAGACGACCGCGACCTTGCCGCCGATCAGGACGTCGGTGGCGCGGTTGATGCCGTCGATGAGCGAGTGGCGGCAGCCGTACTTGTTGTCGAACTTCGACTTGGTGACCGAGTCGTTGACGTTGATCGCCGGGAACAGCAGCTGGCCGTCACGGTGCATCTCGTACAGGCGGTGGACACCGGTGGTGGTCTCCTCGGTCACGCCCTTGATGGTGGCGGCGACCTCGGTCCACTTGTTCGGGGTGTCCTTGAGGGTGCGGTTGAGCAGCTCCAGGATGATCCGGAACTCGTCGTTGTCCGCGGTGGACGGGTCCGGAGCGGCACCGGCCTTCTCGAACTCGACACCCTTGTGGATCAGCAGGGTGGCGTCGCCGCCGTCGTCCAGGATCATGTTCGGGGTCTTGCCGTCCGGCCAGGTCAGCGCCTGCTCGGTGCACCACCAGTACTCGTCCAGGGTCTCGCCCTTCCAGGCGAAGACCGGCACGCCCTGCGGGTTCTCCGGGGTGCCCTCCGGGCCGACGGCGATGGCGGCGGCCGCGTGGTCCTGGGTGGAGAAGATGTTGCAGGAGCACCAGCGGACCTCGGCACCGAGCGCCGTCAGGGTCTCGATCAGCACGGCGGTCTGGATGGTCATGTGCAGCGAGCCGGTGATCCGGGCGCCGGCCAGCGGCTGCGACTCGGCGAACTCGGCGCGGATCGCCATCAGGCCGGGCATCTCGTGCTCGGCCAGCTGGATCTCCTTGCGGCCGAACGGCGCCAGGGAAAGGTCGGCGACCTTGAAGTCACCGGTGATGTCGGTCGACATGCGTCTGCTCCTCGCTGATGGGGTGGGGCACGGCCAAGGTCCGGATGTGTCGCGCATGGCGGGCCGTACGGACGCACGGCTACGCCGGGGCTGCCGGATCCCGTGGTGGCGGACCGACTCCCTGCTGCGCAGCACAAACCGTCGGAGGACCTCTCTCCCTCGACCGGCGCACACCCTACGGGTGCGGACCGCCGATCGACCGCCATCAGCAGCGACGTTCTGGCTCTGGTGACGAATCTACACCGGCGGCCCCACCGGTCGTCCGCCGATGACCGATTTCGGTCCCGGATCCGACCGCCGCTCGACCCGGACACCAGCCGGGCGAGGACGGTCCGTCAGTGCGCCGCGCCGGGGCCGGGACCACCCGGGGTGGCGGCCGGGTCCTCGCCCGCGGCGGCCTTCTCGGCGCTGTAGACGTCCGGCTCCAGGTAGATCGCCCGGGCGATCGGGACGGCGGCGCGGACCCGCTCCTCGGCCGCGTCAATCGCCTGCGCCACCCGGGCGGCGCTGTCCTCCGCGTTGACGGAGATCTTGGCGGCGACCAGCAGCTCCTCCGGGCCGAGGTGCAGGGTACGCATGTGGATCACCCCGGTGACCGCCTCGCCGTCCACCAGCGCGGAACGGATCCGCCGCACCGACTCCTTGTCGGCGGACTCGCCGAGCAACAGCGACTTGGTCTCCAGGGCGAGCACCACGGCGATCACCACCAGCAGGACGCCGATGCACAGGGTGCCGACGCCGTCCCAGACGCCGTTGCCGGTGATCACGGTGAGCGAGACCCCGAACAGCGCGAGCACCAGGCCGATCAGCGCCCCGGTGTCCTCCAGCAGCACCACCGGCAGCTCCGGCGCCTTGGCGGTGCGGATGAACTGCACCCAGCCCTGCCCGCCCTTGGCCTTGGCGGACTCCCGCATCGCGGTGAGGAAGGACCAGCCCTCCATCCCGAGGGCGAAGACCAGCACGCCGACCGCCCAGCCCCAGGAGTCCAGCGCCTCCGGGTGGCTGACCTTGTGCCAGCCCTCGTAGACCGCGAACAGGCCGCCGACGCTGAACAGCACGATGGCCACCAGGAAGCCGTAGATGTAGCGCTCGCGGCCGTACCCGAACGGGTGCTCCTCGTCCGCCGCCCGGCGCGCCCGCTTGCCGCCGACCAGCAGCAGCACCTGGTTGCCGGAGTCGGCCACCGAGTGCACGCCCTCGGCCAGCATCGAGGAGGAGCCGGTGAAGCCGAAGGCGGTGAACTTGGCCGCCGCGATCGCCAGGTTCGCGGACAGCGCCGCCACCAGCGCCTTCGTCCCGCCCTCTGTACTCATGCGCCCACCTCGCTGCGCTCGGCAGGGGCATTCGCCCGTACGCACCTGTCGATGGTTCGCTCACTTCGCTCGCTCACGCGCCGAGAGTAGCGGCAGCCGACTCAGGACTGCGCAGCGGCGAGCCCCAGGTAGACGGCGGCGAAGTCGGTCAGCGCGATCAGGTCGGCCAACGCCTGCAGCGGGTCCGCCAGGGTGCTCGCGTACTCGGTCAGCCGGACGTCGTGCGCGGCTGCCAGCCGGTGCGCGCGACCGACGCCGAAGCTGCGCGGGCGCTCGTCGCCCTCCGGCACCTCGGCCGGACCGTCCTGCTCCTCCGCCGAGCCGGTGCCGGGGACGTGCCGCAGCAGCAGGACCTGCAGGTGCAGCGGGTCGGGCTCCTCGACCCGGTCGCGGAAGAAGTCGTCCGGATCCGCGCCTGCGCCCAACTGGCCGGTGAACATGCCGCGGTGGGCGGTGAGCACCTGCGGCAGCGGCCCGGCCAGCGCCGGGCGGCCGGCCCGGTCGGCCAGCTGGGCGGCGAACCTGACGCCGGCCGCCCCGGCGATCGGGCCTTCGGCCCACAGCAGCGGGACGGTCCCGGCCAGCCGCGCGGCCAGCCCCTTCGCCGGGTTGGTGTACGCGGCGGCGTCCGGCCGACAGCGCACGGCGGCGGCGTCCAGCAGGTCGGCGACGGCCGACAGCGCGTCGTACGGCAGCTGGGTGAGGCCGAGCTTCTGGGCGAGCGCCAGCATCGGGGTCAGGTGGGACCAGAGCGCGGCCGGGTCCTCGGGCGGCAGGTCCGGCTCGGCGGCCGGTACGGCGGGCAGGCCCTCGTCGGGCAGCACCGAGGCCGTGTACGGCAGCGGCAGCGCGCGCACCTGGAGCGCGGCCTCGGCCAGCGGGCTGCCGGCGGGGGCGGTGACGACGATGGCGCAGCCGCGCGCGTACGCCTGCTCGGCGAGGCTGATCAGGCCCTGTTCGCCGCCGTCGGCGGAGCTGATCACCAGCAGGTCGAGCGGGCCGGCCCAGCCGGGCAGCTGCCAGCCGAGCCCGGCGGTGAAGGCGGCCGGCGTGCCGGCCCGGTCGCTGCGCGGGGCGACGGCCTCGGTCGGCGGCAGCGGGGTGACCAGGCTGGCGGTCCCGGCCAGCGCGGCCAGGATCTCGCCCGCCGTCAGGGCGCTGCCGTGCCCGGCGACCACGACGGCCCGCGGGCGGCCGTCCGGGCGCAGCCGGTCGAGGCCGGCCGCCTCGGCCTGCCGCAGCGCGGTGCGGACCCGGGCGCCGGCGCCGGCCAGGGCCAGCAGGGCGCGGTCGTGGTCGGCGCGCTGGAGGGCGGCCGGGTCGTCGAGCAGGGTGTCGTCGAGCATGCGGCGGGCCTCCGGCTGTCCTGTGGTCGGCGGGCGCGGGTGGGGCTTCGCCCCCAGGATCAGGCCGGGCGGCGGGCCTCGTCCACCAGGAGGACCGGGATGCCGTCCCGGACCGGGTATGCGAGGCCGCAGTCCGCGCCGGTGCAGAGCAGCTCGGGCTGCTCCTCGGTGCCGCCCTCGGCGAGCGCGGCCCGGCACTGCGGGCAGACCAGGATCTCCAGCAGGAAGGATTCGAGCTTCATGGGGCTCTCCAAAGTTCGGGGGTGGCACGGAGGTGCCCCGGCCGATGAGCAACCCTACCGGCCGGGGCACTGCGGCCCGTTGTCAGGCGCGCTCCGCTCGGATGCGCCCGCTCAGGCGCGGACGACGGCGAGCACCCCGTCGCGCAGCTCGGCCATCTTCGCCGGGTCCTTGGCCTCGACGTTGAGACGCAGCAGCGGCTCGGTGTTGGAGGCGCGCAGGTTGAACCACCAGTCCGGGCCGGCCACGGTGAGGCCGTCCAGCTCGTCCACGGTGGTGCCCTCCAGGCCGGCGTAGGCGGCGCGGACGGCGGCGGTGCTGGCGGCCTGGTCGGCGACGGTGCTGTTGATCTCGCCGGAGGCGGCGTAGCGGTCGTACTCGGCGGTCAGCGCGGAGAGCGTGCCCTCCTGGCCGCCGAGCGCGGCCAGCACGTGCAGCGCGGCCAGCATGCCGGTGTCGGCGCGCCAGAAGTCGCGGAAGTAGTAGTGCGCGGAGTGCTCACCGCCGAAGACGGCGTCGGTGACGGCCATCTCCTGCTTGATGAAGGAGTGGCCGACCCGGGTGCGCACCGGGGTGGCGCCGAGCTCGCGGACCACCTCGGGGACGGTCCAGGAGGTGATCAGGTTGTGGATGACGGTCGGCTCGGCCTCGCCGGCGGCCTTGGCGCGGGCGATCTCGCGGACGGCGACCAGGGCGGTGATCGCGGACGGGGAGACCGGCTCGCCGCGCTCGTCCACGACGAAGCAGCGGTCGGCGTCGCCGTCGAAGGCCAGGCCCACGTCGGCGCCGACCTCGCGGACCTTGGCCTGCAGGTCGACCAGGTTCTTCGGGTCGAGCGGGTTGGCCTCGTGGTTGGGGAAGGTGCCGTCCAGCTCGAAGTACATCGGGACGAGCTCGATCGGCAGGCCGTCGAAGACGGTCGGCACGGTGTGGCCGCCCATGCCGTTGCCGGCGTCCACCGCGACCTTGAGCGGGCGGATGCCGGTCAGGTCGACCAGGCCCAGCAGGTGGTCGGCGTAGCCGCGCAGGGTCTCCTGCTCGGAGAGCGCGCCGGGCTTGACGTCCTTGGCCGGGACGGTGACGGTGTCGTCATCGCCGGTCCAGGACTCGACCAGCTCGCGGATCTCGGACAGACCGGTGTCCTGGCCGACCGGGGCGGCGCCGGCCCGGCAGAGCTTGATGCCGTTGTACTGGGCCGGGTTGTGGCTGGCGGTGAACATCGCGCCGGGCAGGTCGAGCTTGCCGCTGGCGTAGTAGAGCTGGTCGGTCGAGCAGAGGCCGATCTCGACCACGTCGGCGCCGTAGGCCGCGGCGCCCTCGGCGAAGGCACGGCTGAGCGACGGGGAGGAGGGGCGCATGTCGTGGCCGACCACGATCGCGGTCGCGCCGGTGACCTGCACGAAGGCGGCACCGAAGGCCCGGGACAGGCCCTCGTCCCACTGGTCCGGGACGACACCTCGGACGTCGTACGCCTTCACGAGCTGCTTGAGGTCGCGCACTGCGGCTCCACCCTGTGTCTTTGCTGATCGATACGTCGGGCCACCGGCCCCGTCCGGTCGACGGGTCGCGGTGACGTCAGACGGGCAGCGTACCCGGGCCGGGCGAACGCTCTGTGCCGGGTGAGGCGTCAGTTGTCGGGCGAGCGGAGCACCCGGAGGTGGCCGCGGCGGCTGCCCTCGGTGGAATCGCCCTCGGGGACACGGCCCTGACGGGGGGTCTGCGGGCGGGCGGCCTCGCGGACGGCGTTGGCGAGGGCCTCCAGGTCGTCGCTGCTGCGGCGCAGCGGCCCGGCCTCGGCGGCGAGCCGGACGACCTCCCAGCCGCGCGGGGCGGTGAGCCGCTCGGCGTGCTCGGCGCACAGGTCGTAGCAGTGGGGCTCGGCGTAGGTGGCGAGCGGGCCCAGTACGGCGGTGGAGTCCGCGTAGACGTACGTCAGCGTCGCGACGGCCGGTCGGCCGCACGCGGTCCGCGAACAACGACGTACAGAGCTCACGAGGGTGGACGGTACCGCACTCCCCGCCGGGGAGCGAAGACCGCCTGCCCGGAGGCGGTGCCGTGTCGCCCGGCGCGCACTCGTCAGTGCGCCGATCCCCCGGGCGTTTCCCCGCCGGAGTGGCCCACTTCCGACCGTCCAAGGACTACCCTCGGCAGTGATATGGACAGCTCCGCACCGCAGTCATCGACAGAGCCCTCGCGCCGCCCCCGGCACCGCGACCGGCACGGCAGAGGGCTGCGCGGCCCGCTGGCGCCGCCCCAGGTGCCGATCTCGCTCACCCGCTCCGAACTGTTCGACGACTACGTGCGCGAGTCGGTGGAGCGGCTGGAGCGGCGTTGGCCGCAGCTGATCGAGGTGGAGTTCGCCGTCCAGGAGGTGCCGCTGCACGAGGCGGACGGCGCCGACACCGAGGACGGTGTGCCGCTGGGCCGGGTGTCGCCGGGCGAGAAGGGCCGCAAGAGCCAGATCGTGGTGTACCGGCGGCCGGTGGAGATCCGGGCGAAGACCCGGGAGGACCGGGCGGCGCTGGTGCACGAGATCCTGATCGAGCAGGTGGCCGAGCTGCTGGGTCTGTCGCCGGACGCGATCGACCCGCGCTACGACGAGGACTGACCCCTCGGGAGAAGGGCGAATCCGGAGCGCCCGGAGGCGAGCGAGGAGTAACAGTCCCGGGAGCCCGCAGGCCCCCGGGACGCCCGGTCAGCGCAGGACGACGCCCGGGTCCTGGGCGGCCTGCGGGACCTTGACGGTGCTGTGGTCGTCGCGCAGCGCCTGGACGGTGAACATCGGCACGTCCTTGGTGGGGATGGCGAGCATCCGGGCGGCGACCACCGGGCCGCCGGACTCGGTCTCCACGGTGACCGCGAAGACGCCGTTCAGCCCGGCGGGCTCGGGCGCCGGGATGGCTACCGTGCCGCCGGCCGGGACCTGGACCTCCTTGGTCGCCGGGGTGCCGCCGCCGCTGCCGGCCGAGCCGGTGACCTTGACGGTGGCGGCGTCGCCGGTGGAGGTCAGGAACAGCGTGGAGTCGCCGGCCCGGTTGTCGGCGACGGTGGCGCGGGCGCCGATCGGGTTGCTGCCGGTGAGCCAGGCCGCGTCGCTCTTGCCGTTGTTCCCCGCGCGGTCGACCCGCAGGCCGGCCACGATCGCGGTGGGGTGCTTGTCGTCGTTGGGCGACAGCCGCAGTCCGGCGACCTCGTCGCGGGTGATCTTGCCGAGGTCGACGGCGGCCACCATGCCCGCCTTGACGTGGATCGACTCGTTGCCGGCCGGGGTGAACCAGCCGTTCTTGCCGGAGAGCTGGATCTTCAGGTCGGCGTCGTCCTCCGGCGGCGCCCAGACCACCAGGCGGGCGGCGGAGGTGTCGGCGGGCAGGCCGGGCAGCACCTGGGTGGCGGCCGGCTCGGCGGAGGCGGGGATCCAGTCGGCGCCCTTGTTGCCGTCGGCGGCGTGCAGCGCGGCGCCGATCCGCCCGGAGCGGACCACCACGTGCACGGCGAGGTCGGTGACGGCGCCCTTGCTGATGGTGGACAGCAGCACGGACTGCGAGCTGCCGGGGGCGACGGCGATGCCGTTGGCGGCGTCGTTGTCGATCAGGCCCTTGTCGCCGTACAGCTTGATGTCGACCACCGCGGCGGAGGACTCGGGGTTGACCAGGCTGAGGTAGTCGACCCGGTCGCCGGCCGTGCTGGCCCCGGCGAACCAGAAATCGGTGCCGGCCGGGGTGCAGGTGAGGCCGGACAGGCCCAGGCCGCGCTGCTCGGTGACCACGGTGGTCTGGCCGACGGTGAAGCCGGGGGCGAGCGCTCCGGTGGCGACGGCTCCGGTGCCGGGCGCGGTGTCGCCGTTGGTGGCCGGGCCGGTGGCCGGGGTGCCGGGCTTGGTGACGGTCAGTTTGGCGTCGGCGGGCGCGGCGTTCTTGTCCGGGGCCGGGGCGGCCGGGGTGCCCGAGCCGCTCGGGGCCGGGGTCGCACTCGGCGCCTGGGTCGGGGCGGCCGAGGGCGCGGCGGTCGGCGGGGTGGCGGGGGCGGCCTGGTCGGAGAGCCAGCCGGCGCCGCCGGTGGCCGAGCCGGTCCCGGGCGGGGTGTAGGCGGTGAGCGTGGTCGAGCCGGTCAGACCCTGCAGCGGCTGCGGGCAGACCGCCGAGGTCCGCTCGACCTGCGCGGTGGTCGGGGCGACGCCGTCGGCCGCCTTGGCCTGGCCGGCCGGCTGGCGGACCTGGGCGATCCCGAACACCGCCGCGAGCACCACGGCCGCGGCCAGCAGGGACTGGGTGGTCTTCCCCGCGGACCGGCCGGGGGCCTTGCCCTCCGGGCGGGCGGTCTCGGCGGACTCCATCGGCTCGGCGGACTCCGTCGGCTCGAAGGCCTCGGCGGGCTCGAGGGCGTCCTCGGCCCGGCCGCCGGACTTCTTCCTGAAAGCGGGCTTCTTCATCGCGGGTCAGCTCCCCGATCCGTGCTGGTGCGGGTACCCGCCGGTGCCGCCTGGGTCGTTCGGGTCGTAGTAGGGCTCGCCGTGCTGCTGCCCCGGCAGCCACGGCTGCTGGTGCTGCTCGGGCTGCTGGTACGGGTCGTAGCCGTACTGCTCCTGTTGGTACGGCTGCTCGTAGCCCTGCTGCGGGTAGCCCTGCTGGCCGCCGTCGTACCCGTGGGTGTCGTACCCCTGGCCGCCGTACGGCGCGGCCGCCGGCTGCTGGGCCGTGTACTGGTCGTAGCTGTACGGGTCGGCCTGCTGGTAGGTCTGGTACGGGTCGGTGTACGGCTCGGCCTCCTGGACGGCGGCGGCCGCCTGGACCGCCTCGGTCACCGGTTCGCCGGCCGGCTGGGCCGGGACCGCGCCCGGCCGGCCCTCGTACACCCCGGGCTCCTCGCCGACGGGCTCGCCGCCCTCGCCGCCCTCGCCGCGCTCGGCCATCCGGCGGGCCCGGCGGCTGCCGGGGGCTGGGGCCTGCGCCTGGGCGGCGGCGGCCAGCGCGGCGGCGGCCACCACCTCCTCGGGCAGGTCGTCGTCCTTGTGGCTGCGGCGGCCGGGCAGGGCCAGCACCAGGACGGTGAGGCCGAGCAGCACCTGGGCCCAGATCCACCCGGTGTGGGCGAGGCTGCCCTCACGGGTGACGGCCAGCTTGCCGCCGGCGGCCGGGAGCTTGAAGCCCTGCGCCCAGCCGTCCACCGTGGTGGGCTCCAGGGCGGTGCCGTCCACGGTGGCCTTCCACTCGGGGGCGGCGGACTCTGCCAGGCGCAGCACTCGGCCGTCCGGGCCGGCCGGGACGGTGGTGTCGAGGTCGCGGACACCGGCCGGGACGACCACCGGGTTCGCGCCCGGGGCGGTGATCACCGCGCGGACGGCCGGGGCGCCGTTGACCTGCCAGAGCGCGGCGTCGCCGTCCTGGTTGGCCTTGACCAGGCCGGGAGTGGCGTCCAGGACGTTCTTGAAGGCGTCGATCACCGGGCGCTGGACCAGCACGTAGGCGATGCCGTAGCCGGAGAGGGCGTTCGCCTGGTCGGCGCCGGAGCCGGCCAGCAGGCTGCCGACCATCTTGTTCAGGCCGTCCTGCGTGCCGGTGGCCGGGTCGACGGTGGACTCGGCCTGGCCGAGCGTCAGGCCCGCGCCGCGCACCACGGTGTAGCTCACGGCGCCCTTCTCCCCGGTGACGACGAGGGTGCGGGCCCGGTCGGTGGTGCCGGCCTCCTCGGCGATGAAGGCGGGCACCTGGCCGGCGTCGGCGCGGTGCAGCGGGCCACCGGCGCCGGTCAGCGCCCACCACAGGCCGGTGCCCAGCGGGGCCAGCACCGCGGCGGCCACCACCAGGGCGGCGACCGGCTGGCGCCAGCCGAAGGCGATCCCGGCGACGCGGGCGTTGGCGCCGTCGGCGCCGATCGCGGCGGCGGCGAGCAGGGCGATCCCGGCGATCAGGGTGGCCGGGCCGGCCCAGGCGGGCACCGCCGGGCCGCCGGAGGCCGGAGTGACGGAGGTGCCCGCCACCGCGACCGCGAAGACCAGGCCGGCGCCGGCCGCGCCCCAGGCGGCGAGCACCGCGCGGCGGCGGTCGGCGCGCAGCAGCGCGGCGAGCGCGGCGAGCACGACACCGACGGAGAGCCAGACCGGCGGCACCCCGGCGCCGCCCGGGTTGACCAGCAGCAGACCGGCCGCGCTCGCCCCGGCGCCGTGCAGGCCGGGCAGGCCGGCCTCCAGCAGCAGCCACTGCGGGTGCGACAGCACCTTCAGCGACCAGGGGGCCAGCACGCCGACCGGCACCGCGAGGATCACCAGCACGCGCAGGCCGAGCAGCCGCAGCGCCGTACCGCCGGAGCCGAAGGCGCCGCCGCGCAGCACCGCGACGACCAGCGTGGCCAGGCACAGCGGAACGGCGAGTGCCCAGGTCAGCGGGACGAAGGCGGTGGTCAGGGTGAGCAGCAGGACGGTCATCCAGACCGGCCGCCAGCCGGGGCGGGCGCCCTTGGCGGCGCTCTCCTCGCGGATGCCGAGGCCCGCCGCGATCGCGGCGGCGCGGGCCAGCGGGGGGAGCAGCACGGCCAGGACGGCGGTGCCGATCCGGCCCTGGGCGAGCGCGCCGGTGGCGGCGGGCAGGAGCGCGTAGGTGGCGCTGGCCCAGGCGCGGACCAGCTTGGAGTCCAGCAGCGGCCGGGACACCAGGTAGGCGCTGACCGCGGAGAGCGGGACGGTGAGCACGACCAGCACGGTGAGCGCGAGGTCGGCGTGGCCGAACAGCAGCCAGGAGAACACCGCGAGCACGCCGAGGTACGGCGGTGCGGCGGCGGTGGAGCCGGTGCCGATCGGGTGCCAGGCGTCCGCGTACATCGACCAGAGGCCGCTCGCGCCGTCGGAGGCGGGCAGCAGGGCGCCGCCGAACAGCGCGCCGCCGCCGAACAGGCTGCGGCAGGCGATCAGGGCGAACACCAGCAGCGCGGCGAAGAGCACCGGCGCGGGGCGCCGGGCCAGCTTCTTGATCAGCGCGAACTGCTCGACGACCAGGTCCTCGGAGTCCTCGTCGCCGCCGGCCTCGACCGTGCCGTGCCGGCTGCCGGAGTCGTCGCCGCCCCCTATCCCGAGCGAGCCGATGACGCCCTCGACGGCCAGCCGGGCGGTGGCACCGGGGGCCGGGAAGAGCGTGCGGTCGTCCAGGGCGTCCGCGGCCCTGGTCCGGGAGCGGCGTGTGCGCGCGGCCAACAGCCGCGGGAAGCGGATGAGTTCGTGGCCGAGGCCGGCCAGTTCGTCGACGGCCTGGCGCGGGTCCTTGCCGAGCAGGTTGGTGACGGCCCGCAGCAGGGTGCCGAGCACCAGGCGCAGCAGCACGTACGGGAAGAGCGCGCCCTTGCAGTTGGCGAGCAGGGTGTAGACGGAGCCGGCCTTGTCCACCCGGTGCGGGTGGGAGGGGCCGCAGTCGATGGCGCGGCGCTCACGGCTGGCCGCCTCGGCGTGCCGCAGCACGGCGTCGGGGGCGACCACCACGCGGTGGCCGGCGGCGTTGACCCGCCAGCAGAAGTCGGTGTCGTCCCGCATCAGCGGGAGGGCCTTGTCGAAGCCGCCGAGTTCCTCGAAGACGTCCCGGCGCACCAGCATGCCGGCGCTGGAGACGGCGAGCACCGGGCGGACCTGGTCGTGCTGGCCCTGGTCCTGCTCGCGGCGGTCGAGGCCGGTCCAGCGGCGGCCGGAGCGGGCGATGGTGACGCCGACCTCCAGCAGCTGGCGGCGGTCGTACCAGCTGCGCAGCTTGGGACCGACCACGCCGGCGCTCGGGGTGGAGTCGGCGACCTGGAGGAGGCGGCGCAGCGCGTCGGTCTGTGGCTCGCAGTCGTCGTGCAGCAGCCAGAGCCACTCGACCGGCTGGGTCTCTCGGGGGCCGCCGCGGCCGAGGTCGTCCTCCTGGGCGAGCGGGTCGCCGAAGTCGTCCCAGCCGCCGGTGACCGGGTCGTAGCCGGAGGGGTCGAGCCGGTACGGCAGGTCCTCCGGGCGCAGCGGCGGGCTGTTGAAGACCGCCTCGGCGACGGCGGTGCCGAAGCCGGCCCGACGACCGAGGATCAGCGGGCCGCTCTCGGGCATCCCGTCGGCGAGGCCGAAGTCGTCGAGCGCTCTGGCGAGCAGTTCCGGGGAGTTGTCGGTGGATCCGGTGTCGACCGCGAGGATCCGCTGGACCTGGCGGTCCTGGCCGAGCAGGCCGGCCAGGGCCTGCGGCAGCCAGCGGGCGCCGTCGTGCGAGACGATCACCGCGGTGACCAGGTGACGCGGGTAGGCGGGCGGCCTGGAAGCGGTGAAGCCGCTCTGGTGGCTGTAGACGGTCATCGAGTGCGCGGGCCCCAGTTCTCGGTGGACACAGCCGGTGAACGGCAACCGGATGGCGCACCACACTAACGGCTCCGGATGGCCGCCTCGTGCGCGGTGCCGGTGCGGAGGCGGTGAAGTAAGGGGGGTGTGAAGGGCCCGGGAACACGAAAGCGCCCCACCACCGCGGTGAGGCGCTCGTACAGCTGTGTGGTTGTCCGTCGATGCCGGAGGGTCAACGGGGGCCAGGGGCCACCCTCATCAGACCGCGCTCTTCTTGAGCCGACGGCGCTCGCGCTCGGAGAGGCCGCCCCAGATGCCGAAGCGCTCGTCATTGGCGAGAGCGTACTCCAGGCACTCCGAGCGGACCTCGCAGGCGAGGCAGACCTTCTTGGCCTCGCGGGTAGAGCCGCCCTTCTCGGGGAAGAAGGACTCGGGGTCGGTCTGGGCACACAACGCGCGCTCCTGCCAACCGAGTTCCTCCTCGTCCTCCGCGATGCCGTCCCCGATCAACAGCTCAAAGAGCTCGCTCATGTGGCGCGCCTCCTCTGCCCCTACTTGGCGTCCCCGTGGTTGCCGTTGCCTCGTGCGGCTGACGACACGAGTGAAATTACAGTTGCGTCACTCTGGCCCAGTCAAGCCGAGCTCTGGTATTGAGGCCGGGATTCACTCCCTGGCACCAAGCCGTTACGAATAGTGTACATATTCGGACACATCAGACTTTCAGTCTGAAAGCCCTGGACGACATCGAACCGTCCACAACCATCAGCGGAATGACGCCCGGTCACCATCACAGGTCGGCCATCGGGCTGCTTTCCCGGCGATCTTCTCATCGAAACATAGAGAGTGATGAATCACCCCATCCGGGCAAGATCCAGACCTAACCCACTCGAATGCCACATCCTTACGGTTTGACACCGACCCCGCGCATGCGGTGTCCTTGCCCCTATGTCAGAGTTCGCCAGCCCCCGGAGCGGTTCCACCCTCCGCCGTGCCGTGAACTCTTGTTGTCGCCTCTGTTCCTGCTGTATCTAGGCGCCCGCGTCCCACCGCGCGCCGCCCCAGGAAACACAGAGGCCGCCCGCGATTCCCGTCCCAGGACATCCCGGATCCGGCTGATCCCGACGAACCAGCCGACTCCTCCGAGGACGACTCCCGTGCGCATGATCCGCATCCGCAGGCGGAACCGCGATCGCAACAAGCTCGCCCGCCTTGGCCTCACCCCCACCCACTCCCCCCGTCCGACGGACGGGCACCGCTGGGCGGACGGGCTCAGCGACGTCTCCATCGCCGGCGACCCGCTCGCCTTCCCGCACCTCGCCCGCACCGACCTGCCCGGGCGCCCCACCACCGTCGCCGAGCACGCCCGGCTGGTGCGCGAGATCGCCGCCGACCGCGCCCGCTGGGAGCCGCTGGTCCGCTACGACGCGCTCACCCGCTGGTACGCCCGGCTGGAGACCGGCCCCGGCTACGAGATCTGGCTGCTCAGCTGGCTGCCCGGCCAGAGCAGCGGCTTCCACGACCACGGCGAGTCCTCCGGCGTGATGACCGTCGTCCGGGGCGAGCTGATCGAGCGCTCCCTCACCCGCGCGGGCGAGACCTCCCGAATCCTGCGGCCCGGTGGCATGGGGGTCCCCCCGGCCGGAGGCTGGGGGAGGGTGTTCTCCTCCGGGTACCTGCACGAGGTGGTCAACGGCGCGCTCGAACCCGCCGTCTCCATCCACCTCTACACGCCGGGCCTGACCGAGATGAACCAGTACGGCGCCGCCACCGCCGTCCCGGAGCAGCACCCGGACCACCACCCGGAGCGGCACCGGCGGGCGCAGGCCGAGAGGCATTGAGCGCGGACTGACGAAGAGTCCGACCGTGGCAGGATGACCCCATGCGCATCGTGGCACTGGCAGGCGGAATCGGCGGGGCGCGCTTCCTGCGCGGACTCCTCGCAGCGGTCGGACCGCAGGACGAGATCACCGTCATCGGGAACACCGGCGACGACATCCACCTCTACGGCCTCAAGGTCTGTCCCGACCTCGACACCGTGATGTACACCCTCGGCGGCGGCATCCACGAGGAGCAGGGCTGGGGCCGGACCGACGAGACCTGGTCGATCAAGGCCGAGATGAAGGAGTACGGCGTCGGCCCCGAGTGGTTCGGGCTCGGCGACCGGGACTTCGCCACCCACCTCGTCCGCAGCCAGATGCTCACCGCCGGGTACAGCCTCAGCCAGGTCACCGAGGCACTGTGCGTGCGCTGGAAGCCGGGCGTGCGACTGCTGCCGATGAGCGACGACCGGGTCGAGACCCACGTGCGGATCACCGACGAGCAGGGCACCCGGGCGGTCCACTTCCAGGAGTACTGGGTCAAGCTGCACGCCGCCGTCGACGCCGAGGCGATCATCCCGGTCGGCGCGGACACCGCCGAGCCCGCGCCCGGCGTGCTGGAGGCGATCGCCGAGGCCGACGTCATCCTCTTCCCGCCGTCCAACCCGGTCGTCTCGATCGGCAGCATCCTGGCCGTCCCCGGCATCCGGGAGGCCGTCGCGGCCGCCCCGGCCCCGGTGGTCGGGCTCTCCCCGATCATCGGCGGGGCGCCGGTGCGGGGCATGGCCGACAAGGTGCTCGCCGCCGTCGGCGTCGAGGCCACCGCCGAGGCGGTCGCGCTCCACTACGGCAGCAGGGCGGCACTGCGAAGCAGTTCGAGCGAGGGTGGTGGCGGGCGCGGGGCAGGCCTGATCGACGGCTGGCTGGTGGACACCGCCGACGAGGGCGCCGTCGCCGCCGTGGAGGCCGCCGGGATCGCCTGCCGGGCCGTCCCGCTGCTGATGACCGACGTCGAGACCACCGCCGAGATGGCCAGGGCGGCACTGGCGCTGGCGGAGCAGGTACGGACGTGACGGCCCCGCTGGAGGTCCTCGGCGTCGAGGGCATCCCCGAGATCGACGCGGGGACGGACCTCGCCGGGCTGATCGCCAAGGCCGGGACGTACCGGGACGGCGACATCCTGCTGGTCACCTCGAAGATCGTCAGCAAGGCCGAGGGCCGGCTGCTGCACGCCGCCGACCGCGAGGCCGCGATCGACGCCGAGACCGTCCGGGTGGTCGCCCGGCGCGGACCGGCCCGGATCGTCGAGAACCGCAACGGCTTCGTCATGGCCGCCGCCGGGGTCGACGCCTCCAACACCGCCCCCGGCACCGTGCTGCTGCTGCCCGAGGACCCGGACGCCTCGGCCCGCGCGCTGCGCGCCCGGCTCCAGCAGCTCACCGGCCGCCGCCTCGCCGTCATCGTCACCGACACCTTCGGACGGCCCTGGCGCAACGGGCTCACCGATGTCGCGATCGGCGCCGCCGGACTGTCCGTCCTGGAGGACCACCGGGGCCGCGCCGACAGCCACGGCAACGAGCTGGCGCTCACCGTCACCGCCACCGCCGACGAACTCGCCGCCGCCGCCGACCTGGTGAAGGGCAAGGCCAGCGGCGTCCCGGTCGCGATCGTGCGCGGGCTCGGGCACCTGGTCACCGTCGAGGACGGCGCCGGCACCCGGCCGCTGGTGCGGCCCGCCGTGGACGACATGTTCCGGCTCGGCACCTCCGAGGCGCTGCGCCAGGCCGTCACCCTGCGGCGCACCGTCCGCTCCTTCACCGCCGACCCGGTCGACCCGGCCGCCGTCCGGCGCGCCGTCGCCGCCGCCGTCACCGCGCCCGCCCCGCACCACACCACCCCGTGGCGGTTCGTCCTGCTGGAGTCCGCCGAGACCCGCACCCGGCTGCTCGACGCGATGCTCGCCGCCTGGCAGCGCGACCTGCGCGAACTCGACGGCTGGGACGACGCCAGGATCGCCCGCCGCACCGCCCGCGGCGACGTCCTGCGCGACGCGCCGTACCTGGTGGTCCCCTGCCTGGTGATGGACGGCTCCCACGCCTACCCCGACCGGCGCCGGGCCACCGCCGAACGGGAGATGTTCACCGTCGCCGCCGGCGCGGCCGTGCAGAACCTGCTGGTCGCGCTGACCGGCGAGGGCTACGGCACCGCCTGGGTGTCGTCCACGATGTTCTGCCGCGACACCGTCCGGGCCACGCTGGACCTCCCGGACGGCTGGGACCCGATGGGCGCCGTCGCCGTCGGCCGCCCGGCCGAGCCGCCGCGCGAACGTCCGGAGCGCGGCGCGGACGCCTTCATCGAGGTGCGGTAGCGGCCGCCCGGGCGGCTCAGCGGTGGCGGTGGTCGTTCGGAGTGAGCCGGGGGCCGTAGCGGGGGGCCCGGGCGCCGGTGGCCATCAGGAGACGGCAGACCCGGTAGCGGTGGGGACGGTAGGGCTCCAGAAGGGCGAGCATCTGGGCGTCGTCGCTGCGGGGACGCCCGGCCAGGGCCCAGCCGACCAGGTTGGGGAGGTGGAAGTCGCCGACCGACACCGCGTCCGGGTCGCCGTTGCTGCGCTGCAGGGTCTCGGCGGCCGTCCAGACGCCGATGCCCGGAACGGCCGTCAGCCGGGCGAAGGACTCCTCGTGGCCCATCGCCGAGGCCTCCTCCAGTCGGGGCGCCAGCCGGACCGCGCGCATCACCGTCGCCGAGCGCTTGGGGTCCACACCCGCCCGGTGCCACTCCCAGCTCGGGACCATCGCCCACTCCCGGGCCGACGGCGCCACCCGCATGCCCTCGGCCGGGCCCGGCGCCGCAGTGCCGAAGTCCCGCAGCAGGGTGCGCCAGGCGCGGTAGGCCTCGTCGGTGGTGACCTTCTGCTCCAGGATCGCCGGGACCAGCGACTCCATGACCAGCCCGGTACGGGTCAGCCGCACCCCGGCGGTACGGCGCTGGGCGTCCCGCAGCGGGCCGGGCGGCAGCACCAGCGTCTCCGGACGGTCCTCCGCGCCGAGCAGTGCGGGCAGCCGGTCGAGCAGCCACTGCGCGCCCGGGCCCCAGGCGTTCGCCTCGACCTCGCCCGCGGCCGGATGCGGCAGCACCCGGAGGGTGCCGACACCGGCCGGGGTGCGGGAGGCACGCCAGACGGCGCCGTCGCCGGTGGTGCGGTAGCAGGGGTCGGCGGGGCCCCGGCGCAGGGGCAGCAGCGTCCGGGCCGTATCGAGCGGGAAGCCCGGCCGCCAGCGCCGTACCGCCTCGCCGCCCGTCACTGCCGTCGCCTCCTGTGCTGCCTGGGGCTATGAACGATACGCGGCGGTTGGAACGCTTCCCCGGGGCCGGATCACCCGGTGGCCCGAGTGCCCTTCCACTGCGCACGGTCGGAGACGGGGAAGCGGGGCCGTGGGGCCGGGAGCGGCCCGGTGGGCCGCCCCCGTCACTGCGCCTGCAGCCGCGCCGCGGCCGCCCGGAGCTCGGGGAGACGGGCGTAGAGCGCGGCACCGGGGCATTCGGTGGTGAAGGCGTCGCGGTGGCCGGAGATGCTGTCGAAGTCCACCACCGTGCCCTCGGGGTAGCGGCTGGTGTCGGAGGTGGAGGTGAGTTCGGTGTGGCCGTCGGCGGCTTGGCCGGTGAGGCCGAGTTTCCAGGCGGCGAGGGCGGCGAGGCCGTCGAGGAGGGGTTGGGGCGGGGTGTCGCCGACGTAGGTGCCGATGGCGGCGACGCCGGCGGAGTCGGTGTTGAACCCGAGGGTGTGGGCACCGTGGACGGGCCGGTCGACGCCACCGGCGCGGCCCTCGTAGACCGTCCCGCAGCGGTCGACCAGGAAGTTGTAGCCGATGTCCCGCCAGCCGCTGGTCTTGACGTGGTACTGGTGGATCGACCTGATCACCCGGGGGGCGTCGGAGCAGGCGTAGTCGGTGGCGGTCGCGGTGTGGTGGACGAAGACCTCACGGACCGGGCCGGTGTACTCGGGGCCCGGGTCGCGCAGCGATTCGTCGGCGCCCCAGCCGGCCCTGGTGACGATGGCCGGTCGCGGGGCCCGGTCCCCGTCGGCGGGGGCGGCGGGCAGGGTACGGGTCGCGGTCGCGGCGCCGGAGCCGGGGCCGGGGTCCACCAGGTCGAGCCGCAGTCCGGGCGGCGGGCCAGCCGGGCCCGGTACGACCTCGACCGCGACGCCGTCGCTGCGGCCGGTCCACAGCGGGGCGGTGGCACCGCGCGGGGCGTGGTCGGGGCCGTCCTCGGTGTCGGCCTCCAGGGTGTGCCAGTCGCCCCAGTGGCCGGTGGCGGCGTCGCGGGTGCGGACCCGGACAGTGGCACCGGCCATCGCCGCCGCCGGGCCGTCCCAGCCCACGCCGAGCAGTTCGAACGGTCGGGTGACGCGCGGCGCGAGCCGGTGGCCGGAGTCGGCCAGCGGCAGCGAGACGGTGCTGCCGCCGGCCGGGACGTCACGACGCTCGGCGGCGGGGGCAAGAGGCGAGGCGGAGGCGGTGGAAGCGGGCTGGAGCAGCAGCGCGACGGTGCATCCGGCGAGCAGCGCTGCCGGGAGCGAGCGGCGCGCGGCCTGGATCGGGCGGCGCGCAGCCCGGGTCGAGAGGCGCACAGCCTTGCTTGAACGGCACACAGCCTTGCTTGAAAGACGCACAGCCTTGCTTGAAAGACGCACAGCCTTGCTTGAACGGCTCATAAAGGGGATCGTCGCCGTAAACCGGACGACCCGCCACGCCGCCCCGCGCCCACTCGGCCGCCCCTCCCTGCCTCCCACACGAAGGCCGTAGGCTGGGGCGCACCATGACTGCGCCATTCGCTGCCGATGCCCGCACCCCCGTCGAGCTGCTGCACGCATACCTGCGCGGCGGCACCCCTTCGGTCGATCCCGCGGCCCCGCTGGTCACCTTCTACGACGACGCCACCGGCGAACGGGTGGAACTGTCCGCCCGGACCTTCGACAACTGGGTCGCCAAGACCGCCAACCTCCTCCAGGACGAACTGAACGCCGGTCCGGGCGACCGCGCCGCGCTCCTCCTGCCCGCCCACTGGCAGAGCGCCGTCTGGCTGCTGGCCTGCTGGTCGGTCGGGGTGACGGCGGTGCCGGGCGGCGACCCGGCCGCCGCCGACCTGGTGGTGAGCGGCCCGGAGGGCCTGGAGGCCGCCCAGGCCTGTGAGGGCGAGCGCGTCGCCCTCGCGCTGCGCCCGCTCGGCGGCCGTTTCCCGCAGCGCCCGGACGGCTTCCTCGACTACGCCGCAGAGGTGCCCGGCCAGGGCGACCGCTTCGCGCCGTACTCCCCGGTGCCCCCGGACGGGCAGTCGCTGGAGACCTCGGTGGAAGGGCTGCCGCTCAAGCTGACCGGCGAGCAGACCGTCGCACTGGCCCGGGAGGGCGCCGTCCGTCTCGGGCTGGAGCCCGGGGCGCGGGTGCTGTCCACGTTCTCCTACGACGACTGGGCGGGCCTGGAGGCCGGCCTGCTGGCCCCGCTGGCGGCCGGTGCCTCGGTGGTGCTGTGCCGCAACTCCGAGGACCTGAGCGCCGAGCAGTGGGAGAAGCGGGTCGAATCCGAACGGGTGACACTGCGCCTCGGCTGACCCCCGGCGAAGGCCCGGTGGGTAGGGATCCCTGCCATGGCCGAGGATGACACCGCGCACCCCCCGACCGACGACACTCCCCCGACGGACGCTCCCCCGGGTGGACCCGGACGCCCGCGCAGGCGCCGGCGGTGGCTGATGATCACCGCCGGCGTCGTCGCGTTCCTCATGGTCGCCACCGGGGTGCTGTTCTGGATCGCCTACCGGAAGCTGGACGGCAACATCCAGACCGACTCGGCCACCGACGAACTGCTGGCCGAGCTGGAGGCCGAACGCCCGAACCGGTCGGCCGGCGCCAAGGGCGCCGAGAACATCCTTCTGATCGGCAGCGACGACCGCTCCGGCGCCAACTCCTCCTACGGCGGCGAGCCGGGCACCCAGCGCTCGGACACCACGATCCTGCTGCACCTGGCCGCCGACCGGCGGCGCGCGACGGCGGTCTCCATCCCACGCGACGTCATGGTCACCGTCCCCGCGTGCGAGAAGCCGGACGGCACCCGCAGCAAGCCGGGACTGATGCAGTTCAACTGGGCCTTCGAACTGGGCGGCCCGGCCTGCTCGATCCGCACCGTCGAGCAGCTCAGCGGCATCCGGCTCGACCACTACGTGATCCTCGACTTCAACGGCTTCAAGACGATGGTGGACGCGATCGGCGGGGTGGAGGTCTGCGTGCCGCAGCCGATCCACGACAAGGACGCCAAGCTGGACCTGCAGGCCGGCCGCCAGGTGCTGCACGGCGAGCAGTCGCTCGGCTACGTCCGGGCCCGGGAGAGCCTGGGCGACGGCAGCGACACCCAGCGGATGGGTCGTCAGCAGCAGTTCCTGGCCTCGCTGATCCGCAAGGTGCAGTCGCAGGGGGTGCTGCTGAACCCGGCGCGGCTCTGGCCGGTGCTGGACGCGGCCACCTCCTCGATCAAGGCGGACGGCGGCCTGTCCTCGCTCGGCGCGCTGTACGACCTCACCCAGGACCTGCGCGGCATCCCCTCGCCGGACATGGCGCTCCTGACCGTGCCGCGCCGCCCGTACCGCTACGACTCGGACCGGGACGAGTTCGTGCAGCCACAGACCACCCAGCTGTTCACCGTGCTGCGGGACGACCGGCCGATCGCCGTCCGAGCGCCCGGTCCGGCGCCCACGGCGGATGCCGGCGCCGGACCGGGGGCGGCCACCTGGGCGGGGGCGAACCAGGCGACGGCGTCACCCTCGGCGAACGCCTCGCCGACTTTCGAGGGACGCACGGCCGACGTGGACCCCTGCGCTCCGCACTGACCGGGGCGACGCCGCAGGTCGGCACGGCCGGGGCGGGTACCGCCCCGGAAATACGAGGCCCGTTCGGCGACTTTACCGACCCCTTGCCTTCGCATGACTCAAGTCACACCCGGAGCGATTCCCCCGTTCGACTCGTTTAGTGTGTCCGGATCGGCCCGTCGGTACGGGCGGGCCGGAGCCGCGACCGGTCCGAAGATAGGGAACCCCCGTGTACGAGGAGCAACCGGAAACCGGTCGGTACCGGGTGGACCCGGCCACCGGCGTCCCCCGGCAGCGCCGACGGGGAGCCGAGGCGGCACCGGCCGGGGAGGGCCGCCGGGACAGCCGACGGCGGGCGGCCGCAATGGCCAAGCGGAACCGGCGCCGACGGATACTCAAGTGGACGGCCGGCACCGGCGCGCTGGTGACGGTCGCGGGCTGCGGCGGGGCGTACTACCTGTACCAGCACTTCAACAACAACCTGACCTCGGTCAAGGTCCAGTTGGGCGACGAGGCCGAGCGGCCCCGGGCCGCCGGGGACGCGCTGAACATCCTGGTGATCGGCACGGACAGCCGGGAGGGCCTCGGGCGCGAGTACGGCGACGAGGGCAGCACCGGGCACGCCGACACGACGCTGCTGTTCCACATCGCCAAGGACCGCTCCAACGCGACCGTGGTCAGCATCCCGCGCGACCTGATGGTGCCGATCCCGGAGTGCCGGACCGACCAGGGGAAGAAGATCCCCGGCCTGGCGCGGGAGATGTTCAACAGGAGCCTCGGCCAGGACGGGCGCGACGCCGGCTGCACCTGGAAGACCGTCGAGAAGATGACCGGGATCCGGGTCGACCACTTCGTGCAGGTCAACTTCGAAGCGGTGAAGACCCTGTCCACCGCCGTCGGCGGAGTGGAGGTCTGCGCGGGCAAGGACATCGACGACAAGGACTCGCACCTGAAGATGTCCAAGGGCCGCCACACGGTCCAGGGCGAGGAGGCGCTGGCCTTCGTCCGCACCCGGCACGCGGTCGGCTTCGGCGGCGACCTCACCCGGATCCCGCTCCAGCAGCAGTTCATCGGCTCGATGATCCGCAAGATCAAGAGCGACGACACCCTGACCAGTCCCGCCAAGCTCTACAAGCTCGCGGACGCCGCCACCAAGGCGCTCACGGTGGACTCCGGCATCGGCAGCGTCGACAAGCTCAAGGACCTGGCGCAGGACATCAGCAAGGTGGACACCAAGAACATCACCTTCACCACCGTGCCGGTCCTGGACGACCCCAAGGACAACGACCGGCTCATCCTCAAGCAGCCCGACGCCGGGCAGGTGTTCTCGATGATCGCGGGCGACCGCTCGCTGACCGGGGCGGACGCCCCGCCGGCCGCCGGGACCCCTGCCCCGGCCACCCCCTCCGCCGCCCCGGCCACCACCGCCCCGGCGGTGGACGCCAAGGACGTCCGGGTGACGGTGCGCAACGGCAGCGGGACGCGCGGGCAGTCCGGTCCGACGGTGGAGAAACTGAAGGCCAAGGGTTTCGCCAAGGCCGCGGTCGCCTCCGACGCGGCGGTCACGGCGACCACCACCGTGTCGTATCCGGCCGGCCAGGAGGCCGAGGCCGCCGCCCTGGCCGGCGCCCTCGGGCTGCCCGCCGACGCCGTACGGCCGGACCCGAAGGCGGACCCGAAGGGCGCGCTGGTGCTGGTGCTCGGCAAGGACGTCCTCGCGCCCCCCACCCAGGCGCCGACGGAGGCGCCGAAGGACCTCCAGCGGGTGCAGGCGGACGACACCGACATCTGCGCCAAGTAGCCGACAGGGGGCGGGAGTTCCGGCGTCACCGGCGAGGACGGCGGCCGGGCTCGGCTCGATCCGAGCCCGGCCCGCCCTCGATCGTCCTCGTACCTACCGAGTACCTACCGACGGTGGCCGGTGCCGCCGCTCACCGCGCCCGGGAGAGCACGTCCTTCGGGGACGGGCTGACGCTCCTGATCACCCGGCGGGCCAGTGAGCGGGGCGAGGTGATGAAGCCGAAGCCCCAGCTGAGGTGCATGGTCGCGAACGCCACCGGCAGCAGCGACCTCGCCTTGAAGGACAGGCCGCGGCCCTCGACCACCGCGCCGCCCAGGATGCCCAGCAGGTAGGCGCCGGGCACCGCGAGGAAGGCCGGGTGGACGGCGACCCCCAGCACCAGGCCGAGCACGACCGCGAGCAGCGCGGACGGCGGGGCGAGGTAGCGCAGGTTGACCGAGCCGCGGTGGTAGCGGGTGACCACCCGGCGCCAGCGGCCGTAGTCCTTGTACTGCTTGGCCAGCGCCCGGACCGACGGCCGGGGCCGGTAGGTCACCTTGAGCTGCGGGGTGAACCAGACCAGCCCGCCGTCCTGGCGGATCCGGTAGTTCAGCTCCCAGTCCTGGGCGCGGATGAACTCCTCGTTGTAGCCGCCGAGCTTCTCCAGCACCTCCCGCCGGAACACCCCGAGGTAGACGGTGTCCGCCGGGCCGGCCAGGCCGCCGGTGTGGAAGGCCGCGTTGCCGACACCGAGCTTGGAGGTCATCGCGGCCGCGACCGCGTTCTCCCACTCGGTCTCGCCCTCGGCGTGCATGATGCCGCCGACGTTGGCCGCGTCCATCTCGCCGAGCAGCCGGACCGCCGTGGTGATGTAGCCGGGGGTGAGCAGGCCGTGGCCGTCCACGCGCACCACTATCGGGTACTGCGAGCCCCGGATGGCGGCGTTCAGCCCCGCGGGGGTCCGGCCGGTGGGGTTCTCCACCGTGCGCACCCGCGGATCCTCGGCCACCAGCTCGGCCGCGATCTCGGCGGTGCGGTCGGTGGAAGGGCCGAGGGCGATCACCACTTCCATCGGCCCGGGGTACTCCTGGTCCAGGATGCGCCGGACCGCCGTGCGCAGGTGTCGTTCCTCATTGAGCACCGGCATGATCACGGAAACAGCCGGCAGCTCCTCAGCAGCCTTGGTGTTCATCGGGGCCAACCGTACCGGTGCCGACGCGTCTCCGTCTTGTCCCGGTCTGGGCGGCTCCGGGCACCCCGAAGGGCGGTACCGGCGCTGTGATCACGCCCACCGTACCGCCCCGCTCCCCAGGACCCGAATCGGAGTGGGAACGGTGCAGGTTCGGGGCAGGTTCAAAGCCAGTGGTGAACGACGGTGAACAGCATGAAGCCGGCCGGCGGGAGGGAGTTCACCAGGCGCTGGGGGCGACCCGGCCGGTCCGGCAGCGCCCGGTCCGGGCGCAGGTCGGGGCGGTGGGCGGCGGCGAAGGGCGCGGCCCTGGGCAGGGGCGGGGCGTCCGAGGGCGGCATTCGGCGATCGGCTCGGCATCGGCCGATCGGCTCAGCCGTCCGGTGGCCGTCCGTGCCGCAGGGGCCGGGCGCTGTGCGCGCCCGGCCCCTGACCCCCGTTCCCCCGGTTTCCCCCGTTCCCCCGTGGGGGTTCGACCCGACGTCCCCCGTCGCCGGGTCAGTCCGTCGCGATGGCCGCGAGGACGTTCATGCGTCCGGCCCGGAAAGCCGGGACGAGGGCGGCGACCAGACCGATCACCACCGAGGAGACCAGCGTCACCGCGATCGTGGTGGTCGGGACGGAGAGCGTCCCGAGGCCCTGGTCCCGCAGCACCCGCTGGGCGGTGATGCCCCAGGCCAGGCCCAGCCCGGTGCCGAGGACGGCACCGAACACCGCGATCACCACGGACTCCAGCCGGATCATCCGGCGCAGCTGGCGGCGGGAGAGCCCGATCGCCCGCAGCAGGCCGATCTCGCGGGTCCGCTCGACCACCGACAGCGCCAGGGTGTTGACCACGCCGAGCACCGCGACGGTGATCGACAGGCCGACCAGTCCGTAGATCAGGTAGAGCAGGGTGTTGATCTGGGACTGCACCAGCTCCTTGTAGCCGGCCTGGTCCTTGACGGTCAGCTGCGGGTACTGCTTGAGCGCGTCCTCCAGGGCGGTGAGCGTCTTGGCGACGTCGGTGCCGGAGGAGGCCTTGGCGAAGAAGGTCCAGACCGGCGGCTGCTCGGCGGCCGGAACGACCTCGGTCACGGTGTCGAGGCCGACGAAGCTGCCGTCGCCCAGCAGCCCGCCCTTCTGGAAGACCACGCCCACCGGCAGGGTCTGGGTGCGGCCCTTGCCGTAGTCGACGGTCAGATGGTCGCCGACCTTCAGGTTGTGGTCCTTGGCGAAGGTCTCGCCGATCCCGAGCGAGCCGTGCCCGACCGAGTCCACCGCGCCGGCGGTGACCGTGGGGTGGAAGTCGGTGCCGAAGAAGCTGGTCGGCACGGCGGTCAGGTCCGTCTTGGCGCTCTGTCCGTCGGGCAGTTGGACCTTCGTGCGCTTGAACTCCTCCTGGGTGGTGACGTGGTCGATGCCCGGGGTGTGGCGCACCGCGTCCATCATGTCCGTGGTGACCGGGGTGCGACCGCCCGCGATGATGTAGTCCACGCCCACCGACTTGTCGATCTGCGCGCTGGCCGAGCTGACGGCCGAGGAGCTGAAGACCGAGGAGCCGATCACCAGCGCCAGGCCGATCATCAGCGCGGCGGCGGTGGCGCCGGTGCGGCGCGGGTTGCGCATCGCGTTGCGCTGGGCGAGCTTGCCGGAGGGACCGAACAGGGCCGGGAGCAGGGCCCCGAGCACCTTGATGACGACGGTGGCCAGCAGCGGGCCGAGCACCACGAAGCCGATCAGGGTGAGCACCAGGCCCAGGCCCAGGTACTGGCCTCCGGTGGAGGCCTTCTCGGCGGTGCCGGCGAGCACCAGCAGGCCGGCGCCACCTGCGGTCAGCAGCAGGCCGATGACGGTCCGGACGATGTTGGAGCGGGCCTCGGCCGGGGTGCCGTGGTCGCGCAGGGCGGCCATCGGCGCGATCCTGCTGGCCCGGCGGGCCGGGATCCAGGCCGCGATGACGGTGATCAGGATGCCCACCGCGTAGCCGGCCACGAACACGTCCGGCCCGATCTCCAGGTCGCCCGCGTTGAGGTCCATGCCGATCGCGTTCATCAGCTTGATCAGGCCGACCGCGACGCCCAGGCCGACCGCCACCCCGAGGGTCGAGCCGAGCACGCCCAGGATCAGCGCCTCGACCAGCACCGAGCCGTTCACCTGTCGGCGGCTGCCGCCGATGGCGCGCAGCAGGCCGATCTCGCGGGTGCGCTGGGCGACCAGCATCGAGAAGGTGTTGATGATCAGGAAGCCGCCGACGATCAGCGAGATGCCGGCGAAGCCGAGCATCGCGTACTTCATGAAGTCGAGGCCGCTGCCGATCGCCTTGGTGTTCTCGTCCTTCTGCTCGGCCGCGGTCTTGACCTCGTAGCCGGCGCCGACCTTGGCGAGGGCGTCGGCCTTGAGCTGGTCGTCGCTGCGGCTGCCGTCGCCGAAGGCCTCGACGGAGGTGTAGGCCTGCTCGCCGAGCAGCACCTGCTGGGCGGTCGGGGTGTCCAGGAAGGCCAGCGCCGCGCCCGGGTTGGTGGTGGTGAAGGTGGCGATGCCGACGATCGTGTACGGGTGCCGGCCGCCGGCGTTGTCGACCCGGAGCTTGTCGCCGAGGCCGAGCTTGGCCTTCTTGGCGGTGTCCGCGTCCAGCACCAGCTCGCCGGAGTTCTGCGGGACGTGCCCGGAGGTGATCTTCACCGGGTTGCGCGGGGTGTCGGTCCAGTTGCCGAGCAGGGTGGGCGCGCCGGTGGTCGGACCGACCAGCTTGTTGGTGGCCGGGTTGACCAGGATCGCGTTGCCGACCATGACCTGGCCGACGGCCGTCTTCACGCCGGGCACCGCGGCGACCTGCTGGGCCAGCGAGACCGGGATCGTCGGCGGCTTGTCGCTGGCAGGCTGGTCGTCGTCGGCCGGCTTGGGCGGCTGGACCGAGATGTCCGAGGCGGTCGCGGCGAAGAGCTTGGAGAAGGTGCTGGTGGCGGTGTTGGAGAACACCAGGGTGCCGGACACGAAGGCGACCGACAGCACGACGGCGATGAGCGAGAGCGCCATCCGGCCCTTGTGGGCGAAGAAGCTCCGCAGTGAGGTCTTGAGCAGCATGGTGAGGTCGTCCCGTCGCTCAGCTGGTGCGCTTGCCGTCGAAACGGCGCATGCGTTCGAGGACGGAGTCGGCGGTGGGCGAGTGCATCTCGTCGACGATCACGCCGTCGGCGAGGAAGAGCACGCGGTCCGCGTAGCCGGCGGCGACCGGGTCGTGGGTGACCATGACCATCGTCTGGCCCAGCTCGTCCACCGAGCGGCGCAGGAAGGTCAGCACCTCGGCGCCGGCCCGGGAGTCCAGGTTGCCGGTGGGCTCGTCGCCGAAGATGATCTCGGGTCGGGCGGCCAGGGCCCGGGCCACCGCGACGCGCTGCTGCTGGCCGCCGGAGAGCTGGGTGGGGCGGTGCTTGAGCCGGCCGGCCAGGCCGACGGTCTCCACCACCTGGTCCAGCCAGGCCGGGTCGGGCTTGCGACCGGCGATGTCCATCGGGAGCGTGATGTTCTCCAGCGCGTTCAGGGTCGGCAGCAGGTTGAACGCCTGGAAGATGAAGCCGATCTTGTCGCGGCGCAGCCTGGTGAGCTGCTTGTCCTTGAGACCGGTGATCTCCGTGTCGCCGATCCAGATCCGACCGCCGCTGACCGTGTCCAGGCCGGCCAGGCAGTGCATCAGGGTCGACTTGCCGGAGCCGGAGGGACCCATGATCGCGGTGAACCGACCACGCTGGATGTCCACGTCGACCGCGTCGAGGGCGGTCACCTTGGTCTCGCCCGAGCCGTACGCCTTGGTGACCTGACGGGCCGACGCGGCGACGGCGGACGGTCCGCCGGGAAGCTGGGGGTCGTACACGGCTGCTGCCGTCGTCACTGGAGTCTCCTAAGAAGTGGGCCCACCCGTTGGCCCCCACCCTGCCGACGCGGTCGGCTGCGGACCCGACGGAATCGGGCCGCGTTCGGGCGGGCGGGGACGTGAGATCCACGTTAGGAGTCGGTTGCGGGCGGCTCGTCCTCCGTCGGAATGAAGCGCTGCAACCAAGGTTCTACGGGGTGCGGCGCCCCTCCCCCTAGGGGGCGCCGCGGGCCTTCTCGGGGTCGCCCCGTACGGGGCCGCGCCGGCCGTCGCTCAGCCGGTCAGCGCGGGTACGGCCGGCCGCTCCAGGGCCTCGGCGAAGCCCGCCACGACGGGGGCCAGCAGGATGTCGGTCTCGCGCTCGACCAGGGTGGTGCCGTCCTCCCTGGCGGTGATGTGGCGGTCGAGCACGAACCACCCCTGGGTGATGTGGCCGGCGCCCATCGAGCTGAGCACCGGGCGCAGCGCGTAGTCCACCGCGAGGACGTGCGCGGGCGAGCCGCCGGTGGCCAGCGGCAGGACGGCCTTGCCGGCCAGGGCGTACTGCGGGAGCACGTCCAGCAGGGCCTTCAGCAGGCCCGAGTAGGCGGCCTTGTAGACGGGGGTGCCGATGACCACGCCGTCAGCGCGGGCGAACAGCTCGGTGACGGCGACGATCTCGGGGTGGTCGAAGTCGCCGGAGAGCAGCGCGTGCGCGGGCAGGCTGCGGGCCTCGAAGGGGATGACGCGGTGGCCGCGGTCGACGAGACGGGCGTCGACGTGGCGCAGCAGGCGGGTGGTGCGGGAGGTGGCGGACGGGGAGCCGGAAACGGACAGGACGGTGGCCATGGTTCACCTCTGGCTGGAAGCGGGGGCGGCTCTGCGAAACGGCGCCGCAGCGGGCAGGGCGCTGCGGTTCGGTGCTCGGAAGGGGGCGTCTCGACGGGCGCGAGGCGCGGGCGTCAGCCGCGACAGAGCGAGCAGGCCACCCCACGCCGCAGGTCGACGTACCGCCGACGCGTGAGTGCCCAACGCTGATCCATGCCTGAAATGCAAACACGCTGTGTTCGAGGCGGTCAAGAATCGTTTCGGCAGCTGGAACACGGGTGACGGGACGTTTCGGCGGAACGATCCGGTACGTGCATCAAAACTGCTACAAGAGGCCCGGTGGGGCCCCCGGGGGGAGTCAGCGCGGCCGGGGTCGGGCATCCTCGACGGCATGAACACGTGGCAGGAGGGCCGCCCGGGCGGCGGTGGGAACCCGTACGGCGGCAACGGCGGAGGCGGGGCGGCAGCCGAGCCGCCGCTGCCGACCTCGCTGAACCCGCGTGGGCCGGGGGCGCCCGCGCCGCGGCAGCCCGAGCCCTCCCGGTACGGCGGCGTCCCTCCGCAGGGCTCACCCGGCGGTCCGGGCGGTCCCGGCCGGCCCGGCGGCCCTGGTGGTCCCGGCGGCCCGGGCGGTGTGCGGTCGGCCGGTGCGCAGGCCAAGCGCTGGCCGCGGCGCCGGATCATCAAGTGGTCGGTCTTCGGCCTGCTGATCGCCGTCATGGTGACCGCCGTGTCCACCTACTTCTGGGCGGACTCCAAGCTCAACCACGAGAACGTGCTGGCCGACTACCCGGGCCGCCCGGCGGCGGGCAAGGGCACCAACTGGCTGATCGTCGGCTCGGACAGCCGCGAGGGCCTCACCGACGCCCAGATGGAGGACATGCACACCGGCCACGACGTCGAGGGCAAGCGCAGCGACTCGATGATGATCCTGCACATCGGGGACCACGGGAACACCCTGATGAGCATCCCGCGCGACTCCTGGGTGCCGATCCCCGAGTTCAAGACGAGCAGCGGGAAGACCGTCAAGGCCACCACCTCGAAGATCAACTCGGCGTTCGCCAACGGCAACGGCCGCCTCCTGGCGCAGACCGTCGAGATGAACACCGGCATCCACATCGACCACTACGCCGAGATCGGCTTCACCGGCTTCGTCGGCATCGTCGACTCCATCGGCGGCGTCGAGATGCACATCGACCAGGACGTCAAGGACAAGGACTCCGGCCTCGACCTCAAGGCCGGCGACCAGACCCTCAACGGGAAGCAGGCCCTCGCCTTCGTCCGCCAGCGCCACCAGATGGCCGACCAGGACCTCGGCCGGATGCGCAACCAGCAGAAGTTCCTCGGCGCCCTCGCCCACCAGGCCGCCTCCCCGGGCAACGTGCTCAACCCGTTCACCTTCTACCCGCTGGTCGACTCGGCGCTCGGCACCCTGATCGTCGACGACGACTGCGGGCTGACCGACCTGGGCTCGCTCTTCCTCGCCATGAAGGACGTCAACGGCGGCGGCGGCAAGACCGTGACCGTCCCGATCGGCAACGCGGACTTCCACACCAAGACCGGCGAGTCCGCGGTGCAGTGGGACGCCAACAAGTCCAAGCAGGTCTTCGACGCCTTCAAGAACGACAGCGCAGTGCCGGACTTCAAGTAGCCGGCGACTTCGAGTGACCGAAACGTCACAATGGGTGGATGTCACTCGTCACCGCACTCGTCTACCGCCGACGCCACCGCCTCCTGGGCCGCCTGGTCCAGGAGGCGCTCGCGCTCTACGGCATGGAGGTGCCGGCCGCCTGCGAGATCGGCCCCGGACTCACCGTGTTCCACCGCGGCTTCGGCACCGTGCTGCACCCGTACACCACGCTCGGCGCGAACGTGACGCTCTACAACGGCGTGACCGTCGGCCGCGCCGATCCGTGGGTACCCCAGGAGCGCAGCGCGATGCGGCGGGTGGTGGTCGAGGACTGCGCGGTGCTGTGCGCGGGCGCCAAGGTGGTGTGCAAGGAGGGCGTGCTGACCGTCGGCGCGGGGACCGTCGTCGGCGCCAACGCCGTACTCACCCGCTCGACCGGACCGGGCGAGATCTGGGCCGGGGTACCCGCCCGCAAGGTCGGGATGCGGGAGGGCACTTGGGCACCCGCCGCGGCTCGTACCTGACGAGCGGGCGCCTGACGAGCGGGCGCCCGCCGAGGACCGCCTGACGGAACGCCCACCGCCCCGGAATCAGGCCGACGGGGCGGCCGGCAGCCGGTCCAGCGCGATGCCGAAGTGCTCGCGGTACGCGGACAGCGCCCCGGCGTCGGTGAGTTGCTCCTCGGTGCGGGCGCCGTCGGGGGCGGTCCGGATCAGTCGGGTGCCGCTGAGGGTGGTCCGGCCGCCGTCCGGGGCGAGGAGCGAGCAGGTGGCCGATCGGGTGAAGTGGGACTGCGGCGAGGTGGCCTGCCACCAGCAGGTCGGCCCGAAGTCGGCCAGCCGGTACGGGCGCGGGTCGAGCCGGTACTGCGGCGCGCCGTCCAGTCGTACGTCCAGCTCGCCGTGGTCGCCGTACGGGCTGATCACGACCGTGCCGTGCGGGTCGGACTGCGGGCCGCGCTCGTCCAGGCGCAGCGGGAGCAGGCTGAAGCGGCCGAAACCCACGTCGACCAGCCACGGTTCGTCCAGGTCGACCCGCAGCGCCAGGTGGTCGAACGGCGGCCCGGGGCGCTCCCCGTCGAGGACCCGGGCGGCCAGCAGGCTCACCCGGTAGCCCAGTGAGCGCAGCAACTCGGCGAAGGCGCCGTTGAGTTCGTAGCAGAAGCCGCCGCGTCGCCGGTCCACCAGCTTCGCCACCAGCGCCGCCGGCTCCAGCACCACGGGCTCGCCGAGGTGGATGCTCAGGTTCTCGAACGGCACCGCGTGCAGGTGGGCGCGCTGCAGCCGCGCCAGGCCCTCCGCCGACGGCGGCCCGGGCTCGGCCAGCCCGATCCGCTCCAGGTACGCCGCCCGGACGGCCGGTGCCAGCCCCTCGTACGCCTTCTCGTGATCCACCCGCCCATTCCACCCCGGTCGTGGGCGCTCGGCCATCGGTCCTTCGACCTAGGACGCCGCCCGGCGGGAACACCACCGCCCCGGAGCGGGAGGTCGGCGAGTCCGACTTCCCGCTCCGGGGCGGTGGTTCGTCACCGGTCCCGGAGGGCGGTGATTACTCGACCACGCCGGACTTGGCGATGGTGATCTTGGCCGAGGTGCGGCCGCTCTGCGAGCCGAGGCCCTCGATCTTCTTCACCAGGTCCATGCCCTCGACGACCTCGCCGAAGACGACGTGCTTGCCGTCCAGCCAGTCGGTGACGATGGTGGTGATGAAGAACTGCGAACCGTTGGTGTTGCGGCCGGCGTTGGCCATCGACAGCAGGCCCGGGCGGTCGTGCTTGAGCTTGAAGTTCTCGTCCTCGAACTTCGCGCCGTAGATGCTCTTGCCGCCGGTGCCGTTGTGGTTGGTGAAGTCACCGCCCTGCAGCATGAAGGCCGGGATCACGCGGTGGAAGCCGGAGCCCTCGTAGCCGAAACCGTTCTGGCCGGTGGCCAGCTCACGGAAGTTGCGGGCGGTCTTCGGGACGTCCTCGTCAAAGAGCTTGAAGACGATGCGGCCCGCCGGCTCGTCGTTGATGGTGATGTCGAAGAAAACGTTGGAACCCATGCAGGGATCATGGCACGAGCGGCCGGGCGTCGCTCGCCACCCCCGGAGGGCGCGAGGTCACAGCGGCGTGTTATCCGGCCAGCGTCGGGTAGTCGGTGTACCCCTCGGATCCGCCGGTGTACATCAGCCCGTCCCGGACGGGGTTGAGCGCGGCGCCGGTGCGCAGGCGCTCGACCAGGTCGGGGTTGGCGAGGAAGCCGCGGCCGAAGGAGATCAGGTCGGCGCCGGCCGCGAGCAGCGCCTCGGCGGCGGCGCGGCCGCCGTCCTCGGGCAGCGGCTGCCCCCAGCCGAGCACCGGGTTGGCGATCAGGGTGCCCGCCCAGGTCTTGCGGATCTCCTGGAAGACGGCGTCCTCCGGGTCGGCGAAGACCACGTCCAGGTAGGCGAGGCCGTCCTCGGCGAGCTCGCCGACCAGCGCGCGGTGGATCTCGGCGGTGTCGCCCTCGGCCATGCCCTGGCCGGTGAACCCGGGCGAGAGCCGCAGACCGACCCGTTCGGGGCCGATCTCGGCCGCGACCGCCCGGACCACCTCGACGACGAAGCGGATCCGGTGGGCCACCGGGCCGCCATAGGCATCGGTGCGCCGGTTGGTACCCCGGGCGAGGAACTGGTGCAGCAGGTAGCCGTTGGCCCCGTGCACCTCGACCCCGGCGAAGCAGTAGCAGGGCCTGCTGACCGCCCGGCGCACCGGCGGCGGCCATCGGGAGTACCCGGAGACGGCGGTGGACCGGGTGGTCCACATCCAGGAGCTGTTCGCGGCCGGACTGCACAGCCGCACCATCTACAAGGTCCTCCCGTGCATGCGGGACTCGGACGGCGGCCCCAACGAGATCGCCACGCCCAAGCTGGTCGAGGAGCTCACCTCGGAGCGCGACCGGATCGACCGGACGATCACCGATCTGCTGCGCTCGCGCGAGGTGCTGGACGAGGTGATCGCCACCGCCGCCGGGAAGCCCGAGGCGGCCTAGGAGTCTCCTGAAGATCTTGGTTCGGTCGCCCAGTTCGCCCCAGATTGCCAGTAAATGTCAATCAGGTCGAACTGGTGCAAGCCGGGCGCATTTTCAAGATCTTCATCAGACTCCTAGGCCTGGGCCTTCACGCCTTCAGCTTGCGCCAGAGCGTCTCGTGTGGGCGCACGCGCGACAGCCCTTCGCCGCGGTCCCCTCCGAGGAGGCGCCGGCACACCGCACGGCCGTCACCGCGGCGACACCAGTAGCATCTGCCTCCAACCACCATGAGGGGGGCGGGACATGAACCGAATCGGGGTCTATCTGGCGCATCCGCGGCCGGGCAGCTTCAACCACGCGCTGTACGAGGCCGTGGTGGACGAACTGCGCGGGCGCGGCTGCGAGGTACGGGCGCACGACCTGTACGCCGACGGGTTCGCGCCGCTGCTCACCGCCGAGGAGACCGGCACGGTGGCCGACGCCGGGGCCACCGCCGACCCGCAAATCGCCACGCACCGTGCCGAGGTGGCCACCCTGGACGCGCTGGTGCTGATCCATCCCAACTGGTGGGGCATGCCGCCCGCCGTACTGACCGGCTGGGTCCAGCGGGTGCTGGCCCCCGGCGTCGCGTACAAGCTCGGCACCGCCGACGGCGAGCCCGCCGGACTGCTGCGGGCCGGGCGGGCCCTGGTGCTGAACACCTCGGACACCCCCGAGGACCGGGAGCGCGAGGAGTTCGGCGATCCGCTGGAGCGGATCTGGGCGGCCTGTGTGCTGCCGTACGTCGGCGTCACCGAGGTCCGGCGGACGGTCTTCCGGACGGTCACCGACTCCCCCGCCGCCGAGCGGGCCGAGTGGCTGCGGCAGGCACGGGAGCAGGCGGCCGCGCTGCTCGACTGAGCGGTCGGGCGAGCCCTACAGGTCCAGTTCGGCGACGGCCTGTCCGCCGCTCAGCTCGCCGGTCGGACGGAAGCCCAGCCTGGCGTAGAAGCCGGCCGGGCCGGCCGGGCCGGGCTCGTAGGTGACGGTCGCACGGGTGCCGCCGCGGCGGCGGATCTCCGCGCAGACCTGCTCGACGGCGAAGCGCCCGTAGCCGCCGCCCTGCCGCTCGGCGTCGATCAACAGGCGCCACAGGCCGGAGCGGGGGCGGTCCTCGGGCCGCTCGGGGTGGAAGGTCACGTCGAAGAAGGCCATCACGAAGCCGACCGGCCGCCCACCGTCCAGGATCAGCCGGGGCCAGGCCGTCTCCCCGTGCACGTACGCCTCGGCCAGCGACTTCGCCACCGGCGCGACCAGGCCCTCCTGGTCGGGGCGCACCCGCAGGGCCAGGGCGGCGTCGATGTTGTCGGGGGTGAGGGCGGCCAGGCTGAGTGTGTCGGACATGGCGGGCAGCCTAGGGAACCGGGCTGCCCGCCGTCGCCCGGTTTCCCGGGAGTGCGACCAGGAGGGCGCTCAGGCGCCGGCCGGGTAGTCGGTGCCGCGGCCGACCGACTCCCAGGTCTCGGCCTCGCTGCGGGCGCCGTCCAGGTGGCCGAGGACCGCGTCCACGGCGTCACTGCCGAGGGCGAGCCGCAGCGGGGTCCGCTCGGCGTCCAGGGCGGCCAGGATCGCCTCGGCGGCCTTCGCCGGGTCGCCGGGCTGCTTGCCGTCGGAGTCCGGCAGGCCGGTGCGGACCGGACCGACCAGCGGGTCGTACGCGGCGATCGGGGTGGAGTGGGCGAGCGCGTCGCCGCCCGCGAAGCCGGTCCGGAACGCGCCCGGCTCGACGATCAGCACCTTGATCCCGAAGCCGGCCACCTCCTGCGCCAGCGCCTCGGACAGGCCCTCCAGCGCGAACTTGGTGGCCGAGTAGGCGCCCACACCGGGGAAGGAGAACCGGCCGCCCATGCTGCTCATCTGCACCACGGCGCCGCTGCCCCGGGCCCGCATGTGCGGCAGCACGGCCCGGGTGAGCGCGGCCGGGCCGAAGAAGTGCAGGTCCATGAGGTCCCGCAGTTCGCGGTCGGTGGACTCCTCGACGGCGCCGATCAGGCCGCGCCCGGCGTTGTTCACCAGGACGTCGATCCGGCCGAGCCGGGACAGGGCCTCCTCGACGGCGGCGGAGATCTGGTCGTGGTCGGTGACGTCCAGCCGGACCGGGACGACCCGGCCGGGGTGGGCTGCCTCCAGCTCGGCCAGCGCCTCGGGCCGGCGGGCGGCGGCGACCACGGTGTCGCCGGCGGCGACGGCGGCCTCGGCGATGGCCCGGCCGAAGCCGGAGTTGGCGCCGGTGATCAGCCAGACCTTGCCGGTGGTCTCGTGGGCGGTCATCTGTATTCCTCCGTACTCGGCTGCACTGCAGGAAAGTTGACGATCATTTATACGACACCGCCACAGCCGGCGATCAGGGCCGTCCGGGAACGCCGGAGCCCCCGGCCGATCGGAATCGGCCGGGGGCTCCGGGACTCGAGCGGTCAGAGCGTCGTTACGGCAGGTTGCGGGCCATGACGATGCGCTGGACCTGGTTGGTGCCCTCGTAGATCTGGGTGATCTTCGCGTCGCGCATCA
>NZ_JBEXKB010000070.1:0-43026 GCF_040609455.1 Kitasatospora sp. NPDC004669 | reverse complement strand
GTCGATCTCGGATGCGTCCGCAAGCACCTCTCCACCACCCTGCCCGACTACATGATCCCCAGCGCCCTGGTCGTCCTGGACGCCCTGCCGCTCACTGCGAGCGGCAAGCTCGACCGCCGGGCCCTGCCCGCACCGGACTTCACAGCGGCCGTCTCCGAGCGCGCCCCCGGCACCGCCCGCGAGGAGCTGCTGGCCGGCCTGTTCGCCGACCTCCTCGGACTGGAGCGCGTCGGCGTCGACGACGGGTTCTTCGAACTCGGCGGCGACTCCATCAGCTCCATCCAGCTCGTCGCCCGAGCCCGCGCCGCCGGACTCGTCTTCACCGCCCGCGACGTCTTCACCCGCCAGAGCGTCGCCGAACTCGCCCTGATCGCAACGGAGTCGACCGAGACCGTCACCGAGGACGACGGCACCGGCGACCTCCCCGCCACCCCGATCATGCACTGGCTACGGGAACGCGGCGGCCCGGTCGACGGCTTCCACCAGGCGATGCTGCTCCAGGTCCCGGCCGACCTCGGTCTCGACCGGCTCACCGACGCCCTGCGCACCCTGCTCGACCACCACGACGCCCTGCGCGCCCGCCTGGTCACCACCGAGGACGACACCTGGACCCTGCACATCCCGCCGCGCGGCGGCACCGAGCCCCGGATCACCCGGGTCGACGCCACCGGCCTGGACGCGACCGCGCTGCGCGCCCGCTTCGAGGAGCAGGCGCGGGCCGCCCAGGCCCGACTGGCGCCCGCCGACGGCGAGATGGCGCAGCTGGTCTGGTTCGACGCGGGCCCGGACACCCCCGGCCGACTGCTGGTGATGATCCACCACCTGGTCGTCGACGGCGTCTCCTGGCGCATCCTGCTGCCCGACCTCACCGCCGCCTGGCACGGCGAAACCCTCCAACCCACCGGCACCTCCCTCCGCACCTGGGCCCACCTCCTCACCACCGAAGCCACCCGACGCACCGACGAACTCCCCTACTGGCAGAGCGTCCTGGCCGCCCCCGACCCACTGCTCGGCAGCCGACCGCTCGACCCCCGCCAGGACACCCGGGCCACCGTCGGCCACCTGGAACTGGCGCTCCCGCCGGAGCTGACCGAGCCGCTGCTGACCACCGTCCCGGCGCTGTTCCACGCCGAGGTCAACGACGTCCTGCTCACCGCCCTCGCCCTCGCCGTCCAGCGCTGGCGCGGGCAGGACGGCGGCGGCGTACTGATCGAGCTGGAGGCGCACGGCCGCGAGGAGTTCACCGAGGGCGTGGACCTCGCCCGGACGGCCGGCTGGTTCACCGTCGCCCACCCCGTCCGGCTGATGCCGGGAACCGTCGACTGGGCCGAGGTCACCGACGCCGGCCCGGCCCTCGGCCGGGCGCTGAAGGCGGTGAAGGACCAGCTGCGCGCCATCCGGGACCACGGACTCGGCTACGGGCTGCTGCGCCACCTCGACCCGGAGACCGGACCCACCCTGGCCGAACTGCCCTCCCCGCAGCTCGGGTTCAACTACCTCGGCCGCTTCGCCACCGGCGACCCCGGCGAGCCGGCCGACTGGGGCCCCGCCCCCGAGATGGGCGCGATGTTCGGCGGCGCCGACGACGCGGCCCCGCTGGCGCACACCGCCACCGTCAACGCGCGGACCGAGGACCGCGCCGACGGCCCCCACTTCACCGCCGCCTGGTCCTGGGCCACCGGGGTGCTCTCCGCGCAGGAGGTGCGCCGGATCGGCGAGTTGTGGTTCGAGGCGCTGACCGCCCTGGTGCGGCACGCCGGCACTGACGGCGTCGGAGGTCTGAGCACCTCGGACGTCTCCCTGGTCGAGCTGAGCCAGGACGAGATCGACCTGTTCGAAGACGAGTTCGCGGATTGGGACCTGTAAGCACCATGGCCAACGCACGTATCCAGGACATCCTCCCGCTCTCGCGGCTCCAGGAAGGCCTGTTCTTCCACGCCCAGTTCGAGGCCGAAGGCGTCGACGTCTACTCCTCGCAGCTCACCCTGCACCTGGACGGCCCGCTGGATGCGGCCGCGCTCCAGGCCGCCGGACTCGCCCTGCTGGAACGGCACCCGAACCTCAAGGCGGCTTTCCGCCAGGCGGATTCGGGCAAGGCCGTGCAGGTGATCCCGCGCCGGGTCAAGCTGCCCTGGCAGGAGGTCGACCTCGCCCACCTGCCGGCGGCCGAGCAGGCCGCCGAGGTCGAACGGCTGCGCGCGGAGGACCGCGAGCGCCGCTTCGACCTGGCCAAGCCGCCCGCGCTGCGCTTCCTGCTGCTGCGGCTCGGCGCCGAGCGGCACGTGCTGATCCTCAACCACCACCACATCCTGTGGGACGGCTGGTCCAACGCCCTGCTGATGGGCGAGCTGTTCACGCTCTACCAGCGCGGCGGGGACGCCACCGGACTTCCCAGGGTCGCCCCGTACAAGAGCTACCTGGCCTGGGCCGCCGCCCAGGACCGGGGCGCCGCCGAGGCGGCCTGGCGGGAGGCCTTGGCCGGACTGGAGGAGCCCGGCCTGGTGGCGCCCGCCGAAGGGGAGCGGGCCGCCGTCCTGCCCGGCCGGGTCGAGCGGGAGCTCACCGAGCCGGCCACCGCCGAACTGGGCGCGCTCGCCCGCCGTCTCGGTGTCACCGTCAACACCGCGGTGCAGGCCGCATGGGGCCTGCTGGTCGCCCAGCTGACCGGGCGCGACGACGTGGTGTTCGGCGCGACCGTCTCCGGCCGCCCGGCCGAACTGCCCGGCGTGGAGCGGATGGTCGGGCTGTTCATCAACACCCTGCCGGTGCGGGTGCGGACCTGCGCCGCCGAGCCGGTCGCCGGGCTGATCACCCGGCTGCAGGCCGAGCAGTCCGCGCTGCTGCCGCACCAGCACGTCGGCCTCGACGAGGTACAGCGCTGGTCCGGCCTGGGTGAACTCTTCGACACCAACGTGGTGTTCGAGAACTACCCGCTGGACGCCGAGTCGCTCGCGATGACCGGTTCGGCCGTCACCGTGACCGCCGCCGACAGCCGGGAGGCCACCCACTACGCGCTGAACCTCGCGGTCGTCCCGGGTGCCCGGCTCAGCCTGCGACTGGACCACCGCCCCGACCTCTTCGACGACGCCGTCGCCCACCGCCTGCTCGACCGACTCGCCGACCTGCTGGGCCAGTTCACGACCGACGCCGACCAGCCGGTCGGCCGGCTGCGGCTGGTGGACGCCGGCGAGCGGCACCGCCAGCTCGTCGCCTGCAACGACACCGCCTCCGAACTGCCCGGCACCACCCTGGCCGAACTCTTCCAGGCCCGCGTCACCGCCACCCCGGACGCCGTCGCCCTGCTCTTCGACGGCGGTGAGCTGAGCTACCGCGAACTCGACGCCCGCGCCAACCGCCTCGCCCGGCACCTGGTCGAGCGGGGCGTCCGGCCGGAGACCGGCGTCGCACTGCTGATGCGCCGCTCCCCCGACCTGGTGGTGGCGATCCTCGCCGTCGTCAAGGCCGGCGGCTTCTACGTCCCGCTCGACGCCCGCTACCCGCTCGCCCACCGCCGGCTCATCCTCGCCGAGACGGCCGCCCGGGTGCTGCTCACCGACCGGAGCCTCGCCGAGGAGGCGCGCGGCCTCGACGAGAGCGGCGAACTGCCCGTGCTGGTGGTCGAGGACTTGCCCGCCGACGGCGACCCGACCGACCTCGCGGTGCCCGCCGCCGGGGACCGGCTCGCCTACGTGATGTACACCTCCGGTTCCACCGGCCGCCCCAAGGGCGTGGCCGCCACCCATCAGGGCGTCGTCGCCCTGGCCACCGACCGCCGTTTCACCGGCGGCGCCTACCGGCGCGTCCTGCTGCACGCGCCGTACTCCTTCGACGCCTCCACCGCCGAGCTGTGGGTGCCGCTGCTGGCCGGCGGGCAGCTCGTGGTCGCCCCGGACGGCGTGCTCTCCGCACAGGAGCTGGAGCGGCTGCTCGCCGAGTACACCGTGACCGGCGTGTTCGTCACCGCCGGCCTGTTCGGCCTGGTCGCCGAGGAGCGCCCGGAGTGCTTCCGGGGCGTGCGCGAGATCCTCACCGGCGGCGACGTGGTCTCCCCGACCGCCGTCGCGCGGGTGCGCGCGGTCAGCCCGGAGACCTCGGTGGTGATCGGCTACGGGCCGACCGAGGTCACCATGCTCGGCACCACCCATCCGGTGGACGGCACCGAGCCCGGCGCGATGCCGATCGGCCGCGCGCTCGACAACACCCAGGGGTACGTCCTCGACTCGGCGCTGCGCCCCGTCCCGGCCGGTGTCACCGGGGAGCTGTACCTCGCGGGCGTCGGCACCGCCCGCGGCTACCTCGACCGGCCCGGCCTCACCGCCGAGCGCTTCACCGCCGACCCGTACGGCCCGCCCGGCACCCGGATGTACCGCACCGGTGACTTGGTGCGCCGCCTCCCGGACGGGGTGCTGGCCTTCGTCGGCCGGGCCGACGAGCAGGTCAAGATCCGCGGCTTCCGGATCGAGCTGGGCGGGGTCGAGGCCGTACTGGCCGACCACCCGGCGGTGGCCCGCGCGGTCGTGGTGGTGCGCGAGGACCGGCCCGGATCCAAGCAGCTGGTCGGGTACGCGGTGCCCGCGCCCGGCGCCGCCGTCGACGCGGCCGAGCTGCGCGCGCACATCGGCGAGACGCTGCCCGAGTACATGGTGCCCAGTGCGGTCGTCCTGCTGGACACCCTGCCGCTGACCCCCAACGACAAGGTCGACCGGCGGGCACTGCCCGCGCCGGACTTCGGCCCGAGCGGGCCCGGCCGCACCGCGCGCACCGCCCGCGAGGAGCTGCTCGCCGGGCTGTTCGCCCAGGTCCTCGGCCTGGCGGAGGTCGGGATCGACGACGGCTTCTTCGAGCTGGGCGGCGACTCCATCACCTCGATCCAGCTGGTCGCCCGGGCCCGCAAGGCCGGCCTGGTGTTCAGCGCCCGGGACGTCTTCACCCGGCAGAGCGTCGCCGCCCTGACCGAGGCCGCGCGCGGCGCGGAGGAGGCCGTCGCCGCCGACGGCGACGCGGCGCTCGGCGGGGTGCCCGCCCTGCCGATCCTGCACGCGCTGCGCGAGCGCGGCGGCGAGGTCGACGGGTTCCACCAGGCGATGCTGCTCCAGGTCCCGGCCGGTCTCGGCCTCGACCGGCTGACCGCCGCCGTACAGACCGTGCTCGACCACCACGACGCCCTGCGCGCCCGTCTGGTCACCGCCGAGGACGGCACCTGGACCCTGCACGTCCCGCCGCGCGGCGAGGTACGGGCCGCGGGCCGCCTCTCCCGGGTCGACGTGGTCGGCGCCGGGCCGGCGGAGCTGCGGGCCGCCGTCTCCGCGCAGGCCCGGGCCGCCCGGGCCCGACTGGCCCCGCGGGCCGGGCTGATGCTCCAGGTGGTCTGGTTCGACGCCGGTCCGGACGCCCCGGGACGACTCCTGGTGACGGCCAACCACCTGGTGGTGGACGGGGTCTCCTGGCGCGTCCTGCTGCCCGATCTGGCCACCGCCTGGCAGGGCGGAGAGCTCCAGCCGGTCGCCACCTCGCTGCGCGGCTGGGCTCGCCTGCTGACCGCCGAGGCCGACCGCCGCACCGGCGAACTCCCCTTCTGGCAGGGCGTGCTGGCGCCGTCCGAGCCGCTCTTCGACCGTCCGGCGAAGGCCACCCCCGGCGGCCGGATCGAGCTGACCCTGCCCTCCGAGCTGACCGCACCCCTGCTCACCACCGTCCCGGCACTGTTCCACGCCGAGGTCAACGACGTCCTGCTCACCGCCCTCGCCCTCGCCGTCAACCGGGTGCGCGAGCGCACCGGCGGGGTGCTGATCGAGCTGGAGGGCCACGGCCGCGAGGAGTTCACCGACGGCGTCGACCTGTCCCGCACGGTCGGCTGGTTCACCAGCGCCTTCCCGGTCCGCCTCGACCCGGCCGGCACAGAGTCGGGCTGCACCGATCCGGGCGCCGCGCTGAAGGCCGTCAAGGAACAGCTGCGCGCCCTGCCGGACCGCGGCCTCGGCTACGGCCTGCTGCGTCACCTCAACCCGGAGACCGGCCCCACCCTGGCCGAACTTCCCGCCCCGCAGCTCGGGTTCAACTACCTCGGCCGGATCGCCACGGGCCGTCCCGGCGGCACCGACTGGGCCCCGGCACCCGAGCTGACGGCGGACCCGGCCGAGGCCGGCGCCCCCGCGCACGCCGTCGCCGTCAACGCCTGGACGGCGGACGGCGACACCGGCCCCCGACTGACCGCCGCCTGGACCTGGGCCGAGGGCGCGCTCACCGAGCCCGAGGTGCGCGAGCTGGGCCAGGCCTGGTTCGACGCCCTGGTCGCCCTGACGGCGCACGCCCGGCAGCCGGGCGCGGGCGGGCCGACCCCGTCCGACGTCCCACTCGCCGGCGTCACCCAGGCCGACCTCGACCTGCTGGCGGACCAGCCCATCGCCGATGTGCTGCCGCTGACGCCGCTCCAGGAGGGCCTGCACTTCCACGCCGGGTACGACACCGAGGGCCTCGACGTCTACACCACCCTGCTGTCGCTCGGCCTGGACGGCCCGCTGGACGCCGCCCGGCTGCGCGCCGCGTTCGGCGCACTGCTCGACCGCCATCCTCAACTGCGCGCCGCCGTCCGCCCGTTGGCCGACGGCCGGGCGGTGCAGGTGATCCCGCGCGAGGTCGAACTGCCCTGGTGCGAGGTCGACCTCGGCCACCTCGACGAGGACGGGCGCACGGCCGAGCTCGACCGACTTCGCGAGCGGGAGCGCGGCCACCGCTTCGACCTCGCGGCGCCGCCGCTGCTGCGGGTCACCCTGGCCCGGCTGGCCGAGAACCGGCACGCGCTGCTACTGACGAACCATCACATCCTGTGGGACGGCTGGTCCCTGGGCGTCCTGATCGACGAGCTGTTCACCCTGTACCGGGAGGGCGCCGACGCCCGGCTGCCCCGGGTCGCGCCGCTGCGCGACTACCTCGCCTGGGCCGCCGCCCAGGACCGCGAGGCCGCCCGGCAGGCCTGGCGGACCGCACTCGCCGACGTCGAGGAGGCCACCCTGCTGGCGGCTCCCGGGGAGCGCGGCGCCGCCCTGCTGCCGGAGCGTCTGCAGACCCTGCTCCCGGCGGAGGCGACCGAGCGGCTGAGCGCCGCCGCCCGCCGTCTCGGCGTCACCGTGAACACCGTCGTCCAGGCCGCCTGGGGCCTGGTGCTGGCCCACCACACCGGCCGTGAGGACGTCGTCTTCGGCGCCGTGGTCTCCGGCCGTCCGGCCGAACTCCCGGGCGTGGAGCGGATGGTCGGCCTGCTGGTCAACACCCTGCCGGTGCGGCTGCGCACCGCCCCCGGCGAGCCGCTGGCCGCGCTGGCGGCGCGCCTGCAGAACGAGCAGTCCGCCCTGCTGGCGCA
Organism: Kitasatospora sp. NPDC004669; assembly: GCF_040609455.1. Taxonomy (NCBI): domain Bacteria; kingdom Bacillati; phylum Actinomycetota; class Actinomycetes; order Kitasatosporales; family Streptomycetaceae; genus Kitasatospora; species Kitasatospora sp. NPDC004669. The sequence continues at coordinate 35,666 of NZ_JBEXKB010000070.1, read as the reverse complement.
CCAGCACGTCGGCCTCGCCGAGCTCCAGCGCTGGGCCGGCACCGGCGAACTCTTCGACACCGTCCTCGCGTTCGAGAACTATCCGGTGGACGCCGACGCCCTGGCCGGCCCCGCCGACGGCCTGCGGATCGGCTCGGCCCACATCCAGGACGCCACCCACTACCCGCTCACCCTCGTGGTGGTGCCCGGCGCCCGCCTCGACCTGCGGCTCTCCTACCGGCCCGACCTCTTCGACCGGACCGCCGCCGAACAGGTGCTGGCCCGGGTGGAGCGGGCCCTGGCCTCCTTCGTCGCGGACGCCGCACTGCCGACCGGTCGGCTCGACCTGCTCTCCCCCGCCGAGCGCGCCACCGCACTGCCGCCGGCCCGGCCGCACACCGCGCCCGACCCCGCCACGATCCCCCGGCTCTTCGAGGCCCAGGCCGCCCGCACCCCGGAGGCCGTCGCCCTGAGCTGCGAGGGCCGCGAGCTGAGCTACGCCGAGCTGAACGCCGCCGCCAACCGGCTCGCCCGGCTGCTGGTCGCCCGCGGCGCCGGCCCCGAGCGCACCGTCGCCCTGGCGCTGCCGCGCTCGACGGACCTGGTGGTGGCCGTGCTCGCCGTCCTCAAGACCGGCGCCGCCTACGTCCCGGTCGACCCCGACTCGCCCGCCGAGCGGACCGCCTTCATCCTGGCCGACGCCGCCCCGGCACTGCTGCTCACCGAGCGGGCGACCGCCGCCCGGCTGCCCGAGGCCGCCATCCCGCTCCTGCTGCTCGACGACGAGGCCATCGCCGACCAGGCGGACACCGACCTCGCCGACACCGACCGCCGCTCCCCGCTGCTGGCCGACCACCCGGCATACGTCATCTACACCTCCGGCTCGACCGGCCGCCCCAAGGGCGTCGCCGTACCGCACCGCAACGTGGTCCGCCTGCTCGCCAGCACCGAGGAGCTGTTCGGCTTCGGCCCGCGGGACGTCTGGACGCTCTTCCACTCCTACGCCTTCGACTTCTCGGTCTGGGAGCTCTGGGGTCCGCTGCTCCACGGCGGCCGGCTGGTCGTCGTGCCCTATCTGGTCAGCCGCTCACCCGCCGACGTCCTGGCGCTGCTGCGCCGCGAGCGGGTGACGGTGCTCAACCAGACCCCGTCCGCCTTCTACCAACTGCTCGACGCCGAGCGCGAGTGCGCCACCGGCGCGATCGCCGCGCTGCGCACCGTGGTGTTCGGCGGTGAGGCGCTCGACCCGGGCCGGCTCGCCGACCACGGGCTACTCGACACCGGGCGAACCCACCCGGCGGACGGGCCACGCCTGGTGAACATGTACGGCATCACCGAGACCACCGTGCACACCACCCACCACCCGCTCGCCCCGGCCGACGCCGCCGCCTCGGGCAGTGCGATCGGCCGCGCCCTGCCGGACCTCGACCTGTACGTCCTGGACGGCAGCCTGCGCCCGGTGCCCGCGGGCGTCCCCGGCGAGCTGTACGTGGCCGGCCCGGGCCTGGCCCGCGGCTACCGCGGCCGGCCCGGGCTGACCGCCGAGCGGTTCACCGCCGACCCGTTCGGCGCCCCCGGCACCCGGATGTACCGCTCGGGCGACGTGGTCCGGCGCACCGCCGACGGCTGCCTGGAGTACCTCGGCCGGGCCGACGAGCAGGTGAAGATCCGCGGCTTCCGGATCGAACTCGGCGAGATCGAGGCCGCGCTTCTGCGGCACCCGGCCGTCCGCCAGGCCGCCGTGGTCGTCCGCGAGGACCGGCCGGGCGACAAGCGCCTGGTCGGCTACCTGGTCCCGGCCGAGGGCTGCGACCTGGCGACCGTCCGGGAGCACCTCACCGCCGCCCTGCCCGGGTACATGGTGCCCGCCGCGCTGGTGGAGCTGGCCGCGCTGCCGCTCACCGGCAACGGCAAGCTGGACCGCCGGGCCCTGCCCGCCCCCGGGCAGCCGTCCGACCCTGCGGGCCGTGCCCCGCGCACCGAGCGCGAGGCCGTGTTGTGCGGGCTGTTCGCCGAGGTGCTGGGCCTGCCCGAGGTCGGGATCGACGGCGACTTCTTCGCCCTCGGCGGCCACTCGCTGCTCGCCACCCGGCTGGTCGGCCGGGTCCGCGCGGTGCTCGGCGCCGAGCTCGGCGTCCGCGCCCTGTTCGAGGCGCCGACCGTCGCCGCACTCGCCGCGCGCCTGGCCGAGGGCCTCCCGCAGACGCGCCCGGCCCTGCGCCCGGCGGAGCGGCCCGAGCGGCTGCCGCTCTCCTCCGCCCAGCAGCGGCTCTGGTTCCTCGGCGCCCTGGAGGGCGCCGGCGCCGCCTACAACATCCCGATGGCCGTCCGCCTCACCGGCCCACTGGACCGTACGGCCCTGCGGCTGGCGCTCGGCGACGTGCTGGCGCGCCACGAGGCGCTGCGCACCGTCTTCCCGCAAGCCGCCGACGGCACGCCGTACCAGCGGATCACCGACGCGCCGGCCGAGCTGACCGAGGTGGCCGCCACGGCGGAGCAGCTGCCCGTCCTGCTCGCCACGGCGGCCGGGCGGGGCTTCGCCCTGTCCCGCGACCTGCCGCTGCGCGCGACGCTCTTCGCACTCGCCCCGCAGGAGCACGTCCTGCTGCTGACCGTGCACCACATCGCGGGCGACGGCTGGTCCATGGGCCCGCTGGCCCGCGACCTGTCCACCGCCTACGCCGCCCGGCTCGACGGCACGGCCCCCGCCTGGGCGCCGCTGCCGGTGCAGTACGCCGACTACACCCTCTGGCAGCGCGACCTGCTCGACGGCGACCTGACCGGGCGCCAGCTCGACTACTGGCGCGAGACCCTGGCCGGCGCCCCGGAGGAACTGGCGCTGCCGACGGACCGCCCGCGCCCCGCCGTGGCGAGCCACCGCGGCGAGCGGATCGACTTCGCCACGGACGCCGCCCTGCACCGGGCGCTCGGCGAGCTGGCCGTCGCGCACGGCACGACCGTCTTCATGGTCGTCCAGGCCGCCTTCGCCGCCCTGCTCTCCCGGCTCGGCGCGGGCACCGACATCCCGCTCGGCACCCCGGTCGCCGGGCGCACCGACGAGGGGCTGGACGACCTGGTCGGGTTCTTCGTCAACACCCTGGTGCTGCGCACCGACCTGTCCGGGGACCCGAGCTTCACCGAACTCCTGGGCCGGGTGAGGGAGTCCGTGCTCGGCGCCTACGCCCACCAGGACGTCCCGTTCGAGCAGGTGGTCGAGGCGGTCAACCCGACCCGCTCGATGGGCCGGCACCCGCTGACCCAGACCATGATCGCCTGGCAGAGCAACGCCGACCCCCGGCTCGACCTGCCCGGTCTGGCGACCGAGCCGGTGGCCACCGGCGCGGTGGCCGCCCGCTTCGACCTCTCGCTCAGCCTGGGCGAGCGGACCGCCGGGGACGGTTCCCCGGCCGGGCTGGCGGGCAGCTTCGAGTACGCCACCGACCTGTTCGACCGGAGCACGGTGGAACTGCTCGCCGAGCGCTTCCGCCGGCTGCTCACCGTCGTCACCGCCGCGCCGGACACCCTGGTCGGCGCGATCGAGTTGCTGACCGGCACCGAGCGCACCCGGCTGCTGGAGGCCTGGAACGCCACCGCCGTACCGGTCACCCCGGCCACCCTGCCCGCGCTCTTCGAGGCGCAGGCCGCCCGCACCCCCGAGGCCGTCGCCCTCGCCTGCGAGGGCCGCGAGCTGAGTTACGCCGAGCTGAACGCCGCCGCCAACCGGCTCGCCCGGCACCTGATCACCCTCGGGGCCGCGCCGGAGCGGCGGGTCGCCATCGCGCTGCCGCGCTCCGAGCGCTTCCCGGTGGCGCTGCTCGCCGTGCTCAAGTCCGGTGCGGCGTACGTCCCGGTGGACCCGGCGTACCCGGCCGAGCGGGTCTCCTACCTGCTCGCGGACGCGGCTCCGGTGCTGCTGCTGACCGACGGCACCACCACGCTGCCCGCGCACCAGGTGCCCACGGTCGACCTGGACGTGCTCGACCCGGCCGCACTGCCGGAGCACGACCTGACGGACGGTGAGCGGCACACGCCGCTGCGGCCGGACCACCCGGCCTACGTGATCTACACCTCGGGCTCGACCGGCCGCCCCAAGGGCGTCGTGGTACCGCACCACGGCCTCGCCGGCCTGGCCGGCGCCCAGATCGAGCGGTTCGCGGTGGAGCCGGGCAGCCGGGTCCTGCAGTTCGCCTCGACCAGCTTCGACGCGGCGGTCTCCGAGCTGGCGATGGCCCTGCTCTCCGGCGCCACCGCCGTCCTCGCCCCGCAGGAGCGGCTGACCCCCGGCGTCCCGCTCGCGGAGCTGGCCGCCGAGCAGCGGATCAGCCATGTCACGCTGCCCCCGGCCGCGCTGGCGGTCCTGTCTCCGGCGGACCTGCCCTCGGTGACCACCCTGGTCACGGCCGGTGAGGCCTGCCCGGCGGCCCTCGCCGAGCGCTGGTCGGCCGGCCGCCGGATGATCAACGCCTACGGTCCGACCGAGTCCACCGTCTGCGCCACCATGAGCGAGCCGCTCTCCGGCGCCGGCACCCCGCCGATCGGCCGACCGATCCGGAACACCCGGGTGTACGTCCTGGACGCCCGGCTGCGGCCGGTGCCGACGGGTGTGCCCGGCGAGCTCCACCTCGCCGGGGACGGCCTGGCACGCGGCTACCTCGACCGGCCCGGTCTGACCGCCGAGCGCTTCACCGCCGATCCGTACGGCCCGGCCGGTAGCCGGATGTACCGCACCGGCGACCTGGTGCGCTGGACGGCCGACGGCACGCTGGTCTACCTGGGCCGCACCGACGACCAGGTGAAGCTGCGCGGGTTCCGGATCGAACTCGGCGAGGTGGAGGCCGCGCTGGCCGCCCACCCGGCGGTCGGCGGGTCGGCCGCGGTGGTCCGGGAGGACCGGCTGGTCGGCTACGTCGTCCCGGCGGCGGGCGGCTCGGCCGACCCGGCCGCGGTCCGCGCCCGCCTGGCGGAGCGGCTGCCGCAGCACCTGGTCCCGGCCGCGGTGGTCGTCCTGGACGCCCTGCCGCTGACCCCGAACGGCAAGCTGGACCGTCGGGCCCTGCCCGCACCGGACTTCACAGCGGCCGTCTCCGAGCGCGCCCCCGGCACCGCCCGCGAGGAGCTGCTGGCCGGCCTGTTCGCCGACCTGCTCGGACTGGAGCGGGTCGGCGTCGACGACGGGTTCTTCGAACTCGGCGGCGACTCCATCAGCTCCATCCAGCTCGTCGCCCGAGCCCGCGCCGCCGGACTCGTCTTCACCGCCCGCGACGTCTTCACCCGCCAGAGCGTCGCCGAACTCGCCCTGATCGCAACGGAGTCGACCGAGACCGTCACCGAGGACGACGGCACCGGCGACCTCCCCGCCACCCCGATCATGCACTGGCTGCGCGAGCACGGCGGCCCGGTCGACGGCTTCCAGCAGGCCGTGCTGGTGCGGCTCCCGGCGGGCGCGGACCTCGACCGGCTCACCGGCGCCCTGCGCACCCTGCTCGACCACCACGACGCCCTGCGCGCCCGCCTGGTCACCGCCCAGGACGGCACCTGGTCGCTCCACGTCCCGCCGCGCGGCGGCACCGAGCCCCGGATCACCCGGGTCGACGCCCGCGTCGAGGACCGGTCGGACCTGCTCCGGCGCGAGGCGCTGGCCGCACAGGGCCGGCTCGACCCGGCGGCGGGTGCCATGGTGGAGGCGGTCTGGTTCGACGCGGGCCCGGACACCCCCGGCCGACTGCTGGTGATGATCCACCACCTGGTCGTCGACGGCGTCTCCTGGCGCATCCTGCTGCCCGACCTCACCGCCGCCTGGCACGGCGAAACCCTCCAACCCACCGGCACCTCCCTCCGCACCTGGGCCCACCTCCTCACCACCGAAGCCACCCGACGCACCGACGAACTCCCCTACTGGCAGAGCGTCCTCGACGGCCCCGACCCACTGCTCGGCAGCCGACCGCTCGACCCGGGGCAGGACACCGTCGGGACGGCCGGCCGGCTCGACCTCGCCCTGCCCGCCGACGTCACCGGCCCCCTGCTGTCCACCGCGCCCGCGCTGCTCCACGCCGAGGTCAACGACGTCCTGCTCACCGCCCTCGCCCTCGCCGTCCAGCGCTGGCGCGGGCAGGACGGCGGCCTGCTGGTCGAGCTGGAGGGCCACGGCCGGCGGGAGTTCACCACCGGGGTGGACCTCACCCGGACCGTCGGCTGGTTCACCACCGCGCACCCCGTCCGGCTCGACCCGGGCACCGGCGGCCCCGGCGACGCACTCAAGGCCGTCAAGGAGCAGCTGCGCGCCGCCCCCGACCACGGCCTCGGCCACGGCCTGCTGCGCCGCCTCAACCCCGAAACCGCCGCCGTCCTCGCCCAACTGCCCACCCCCCAGATCGGGTTCAACTACCTGGGCCGCTTCGGCGGCGCCCCGGACGGCCCCGCCGCCGACTGGTCCGCCCTGCCGGTCGGCACCGAGCACGGCGGCCTCGACCCGCGCGCGCCGCTGGCGCAGGCCCTGACCGTCAACGCCCGCACCGAGGACCGGCCGGAGGGCCCCGCCCTGGTCGCCGCCTGGTCCTGGGCCGCCGGGGTGCTCCCCGAGGAGCGGGTCCGCGAGCTGGCCGGGCTCTGGTTCGAGGCGCTGCGCGAGCTGGTGGCGTACGCGGCGCAGCCGGACGCGGGCGCGCTCACCCCGTCCGACGTCCCGTTGGCCGGGCTGACCCAGCCCGAGCTGGACCGGCTGGCCGACGAGCCGCTGGCCGACGTGCTGCCGCCCGCGCCGCTCCAGGAGGGCCTGTACTTCCACGCCCGCTACGACGACCGGGGGCCGGACGTCTACACCGCGCAGTTGGCACTCGACCTGGCCGGCCCGCTGGACCCGGCGGCGCTGCGCCGGGCCGCCGCCGCCCTGCTGGAACGGCACCCGCAGCTTCGGGCGGGCTTCCGCCAGGCGGCGGACGGCCGGCTGCTCCAGGTGATCCCGCGCGAGGTCGAACTGCCGTGGCGGGACGCCGATCTGAGCGGCCTGCCGGAAGACGGGCAGGCCCCCGCGCTGGAGCTGCTGCGCGCCGAGGAGCGGGCCCGCCGCTTCGACCCGGCGGCCCCGCCGCTGCTGCGCCTGGCGCTGGTCCGGCTGGCCGCCGAGCGGCACGTGCTGGTGCTGACCAACCACCACCTGCTGTGGGACGGCTGGTCGATCGGTGTGCTGATCGGCGAGCTGGCCGAGCTGTACCGGGCCGGCGCGGCGGCGCGGCTGCCCCGGCCGACCCCGCTGCGGGACTACCTCGGCTGGCTGGCCGGGCAGGACCGGGAGGCCGCCCGGACCGCCTGGCGGGCGGCGCTGGCCGGGGTGGAGGAGCCGACCCTGCTGTCCGGCGCCGCCCACCGAGAGCGGCAGGAGCTGCCCGAGCGGGTGCTCGACCGGCTGCCGCGGGACCTCACCGCAGCCGTCGAGGCGGCGGCGCGCCGGCTGGGCGTGACCGTCAACACCGTGGTCCAGGCCGCCTGGGGCCTCGTCCTCGCCCAGCTGACCGGGCGCACGGACGTCGTCTTCGGCGCGGTGGTCTCCGGCCGTCCGGCCGAACTGCCCGGTGTGGAAAGGCTGGTCGGTCTGCTGATCAACACCTTGCCGGTGCGGGTCCGGCTGGACCACGCCGAGCCGCTGGCCGGCCTGCTGACCCGGCTCCAGGCGGAGCAGTCGGCGCTGCTCGCCCACCAGCACCTCGGTCTCGCGCAGCTGCAGCGGCTCGCCGGAGTGGGTGAACTCTTCGACACGGCCTACGTGTTCGAGAACTACCCGGTGGACCCGGCGGCGCTCTCCGACGCTCCCGGCGGGGGCCTGCGGATCACCGGCGCGGACGGCCTGGACGGGACGCACTACCCGGTGACCGTCGCCGTCCTGCCCGGCGAGCGGCTCGGGCTGCGGGTGGACCACCGGCCGTCCCTGGTCGGCCGGGCCACCGCCGAGCGGATCGTCACCGGCCTGCGCGCGGTGCTCGCGGCCGTCGTCGACGACCCCGCACTCCCGGTCGGTCGGCTGGCGCTGCTGGACGAAGGGACCGCCCGCACGGTCCTCACCGACTGGAACGACACCGCCACCGCCACCCCGGCCGGCACCCTGCCGGAGCTGTTCGCCGCCCAGGCCGCCCGCACGCCGTTCGCGACCGCCGTCGTCTCCGGCGCGGAAGAGCTGAGCTACCGGGAGCTGGACGAACGGGCGAACCGGCTCGCCGCGCAGCTGCGCCGGCTCGGCATCGGCGCCGAGGACGCCGTCGCCGTCCTGATGGAGCGGTCCGCGGACCTGGTGGTGGCGGTCCTCGCCGTCCTCAAGGCGGGCGGCTGCTACGTGCCGCTGGACGCCCGGTACCCGCTGGCCCACCGGCGGCTGATCCTGGCCGACACCGGCGCCGCCGTGGTGCTCACCGACCGGGCCCTGGGCGCCGAGGCCGACCTGCTCGGCCTGCCGACGCTGCTCGCCGACGACATCCCCGGTGGACCGGCCGCATCGGCCGCCGACCCCGGTCTGCCGCCGTCGCCCGACGCCCTCGCGTACGTGATGTACACCTCGGGCTCCACCGGCCGCCCCAAGGGTGTGGCGGTCACCCACCGCAACGTCGCCGAGCTGGCCGCCGACCGCCGCTGGCCCGGCGGCGCGCACCGGCGGGTGCTGCTGCACTCCTCCCCCGCCTTCGACGCCGCCACCTACGAGCTGTGGGTGCCGCTGTTGTCCGGCGGCACGGTGGTGGTGGCGCCGCCGCAGGCACGGACCACGGCCGAACTGGCCGAGGTGCTCACCGCGCACGGGGTGACCGCGCTGTGGGCGACGGCCGGCCTGTTCGCCCTGATCGCCGAGGAGCGGCCGCAGGCCCTGCGCGGGGTCCGCGAGGTGCTGGCCGGTGGTGACGTGGTGTCACCGGCCGCGGTGGCCGGGGTCCAGGAGGCCTGCCCGGGCACCCGGGTGGTGATCGGCTACGGCCCGACCGAGACGACCACCTTCGCGACCTGCGCCCCGCTCGGCCCGGTCACCGACCCGGCCGCGGCACTGCCGATCGGCCGCCCGCTGGACAACACCCGGGTACGGGTACTGGACGCCGCGCTGCGCCCGGTCGCGCCCGGCACGGTCGGCGAACTGTACGTGGCGGGCACCGGAGTGGCCCGCGGCTACCTGGCGCGCCCGGGGCTGACCGCGGAGCGCTTCATCGCCGACCCGTACGGCCCGCCCGGCTCCCGGATGTACCGCACCGGCGACCTGGCCCGGTGGAGCGCGCAGGGCGAGCTGCTGTTCGCCGGGCGCGCCGACCAGCAGGTGAAGCTGCGCGGGTTCCGGATCGAACTCGGCGAGGTGGAGGCCGCGTTGACCGCCCACCCGGCGGTGAACCGGGCCTGTGCGGTGGTCCGTGAGGACCGCCCCGGCGACCGCCGCCTGGTCGGCTACCTGGTGCCGGCCGACGACGAGCGGCCCGACCCCGGGCTGCTGCGCGAGCAGCTCGCCGAGGACCTGCCCGCGTACCTCGTCCCGAGCGCGCTGGTGCTGGTGGACGCGCTGCCGCTGACGCCCAACGGCAAGGTGGACCGGCGCACGCTGCCCGCGCCCGAGGCGGACCACCGCCCGGCCGGGCGCGAGCCCGCCGACGGCACCGAGCGGGAGCTGTGCGAGCTGTTCGCGCAGGTGCTGGGGCTGCCCCGGGTCGGCGTCGAGGAGGACTTCTTCGGCCTCGGCGGCGACTCGCTGCTCGCCACCCGGCTGGCCGGGCGGCTGGCCGCGCTCGGCCACCGGGCGGGGCTGCGCGACCTGTTCGAGGCACCCACGCCCGCCGCGCTGGCCGGCCGGCTGAGCACGGGCGGGGCCGCGGACCCGTTCGACGTCCTGCTCCCGCTGCGCACCGGCGGCGACCTGCCTCCGCTGTTCTGCGTCCACCCGGGCTTCGGCCTCGGCTGGTCCTTCCGCGGCCTGGCCGCGCACCTGCCGGACGGGCACCCGCTGTACGCCCTCCAGGCCCGCGGGCTGCGGGAGTCGGACGGCCTGCCGGACGACGTGGAGCAGATGGCCGCCGAGTACGTGGCCCGGATCCGCGAGGTCCGGCCGAGCGGCCCGTACCACCTGCTCGGCTGGTCCTTCGGCGGCGCGGTCGCGCACGCGATGGCCACGCGGCTGCAGGCGGCCGGCGAGCGCGTCGACCTGCTCGCGGTGCTGGACTGCTACCCCGGCGTCGGGGTCGCCCGGCCGGACACCGCGGAGCTGCGGCAGGAGCTGCTCGCGGTCCTGCTGCGCGCGCTGAACGGTCCCGCCGCGGCGGGCCCGCTGACCCCGGACCAGGTGGCGGCGCTGGCCGGCACGCCGGGGCTCGCGACCGGCGCCGAGGTGGCGGCCGTCGTCGAGACCTTCGTCCGCAGCACGATTCTGCTGGACAAGTTCACCCCGGCGACGTTCCACGGCGACCTGCTGTTCTTCACCGCCGATCATGGTCGGTCCGAGACCGCGCCGACCTCCGAGGTGTGGCGCGCTCACTGCACCGGGCGAGTGGTCGACACCGCCGTCGCGTGCGCCCACCACGACATGACCCGGCCCGCGGCCCTGGCCGCCATCGGCCGCGTGGTGTCCGCCGCCCTGCGGCGCGCCTGACCACCACCCGACGTACCGAAGTACCGAAACACCGCAGTCCGGAGAGGAAACACACCCCATGGCGAACCCGTTCGAGGACACGGACGGCACCTACCTGGTGCTGGTCAACGACGAGAACCAGCACTCCCTGTGGCCCGCCTTCGCCGAGGTCCCGGCCGGCTGGACCACCGTCCACGGCCCCGACACCCGGCAGGCCTGCCTCGACCACGTCGAGGCCAACTGGACCGACATGCGGCCCGCGAGCCTGGTCCGGGCGATGGCCGAGGCCGGCTGACCGCCCTCCACCGCGGGGCCCGGACCACCGCATCCGGGCCCCGCGCCCTGCCCCCGACCAATCAACCGACCGACCGAATGGCCCTGCCGCATGCCGCACCACCCCGCCCCCGCCGTGACGGCGGGCGCCTGGGCCCGCACCCCGCTGCCGCGCCCGAGGGCCCGGCTCCGGCTGCTCTGCCTGCACCCCGCCGGCGCCGGTCCCACGCTGTACCGCTCCTGGCCCGCCGCCCTGCCCGCGGACGTCGAGCTGGTGGCCGTCCAACTCCCGGGCCGGGAAAGCCGCCTGGCCGAAGCGCCGCTGACGGACTACCGCGAGGCCGTGACCGCGCTGCACACCGCACTGCGGCCCTACCTGGACGAGCCGTACGCGCTGTTCGGCCACAGCATGGGCGCCCTGCTCGCCTACGGCCTCGCCCGCGCCGCCGTCCGTCCCCCGCTCCGGCTGTTCGTCAGCGGCGCGGCCGGACCGGGCTCCGAACAGGAGAAGCCCGGCCGGGCGAACTGGTCGGAGGCCGAACTCGTCGCCGAGCTGCGGGAGAACGGCGGCACCCCGGAGGCCGTGCTCGCCGAACCCGAGCTGCTCGACCTGATCCTGCCGACGCTGCGGGCCGACTACGCGATCTGCGACTCCTTCGACTCCCACGCGGGGCCCGCGGGCCCGCTGCTCGACTGCCCGGTCACCGTCCTCGGCGGCCTCGCCGACACCGTCTCGGCAGCGGACCTGCGCCGCTGGGCCGCCACCACCACCGGGCCGACGACCTGCCACACCTACGCCGGCGGGCACTTCTTCCTCACCGGGGACTCGGCACCGGCCGTCCTCGCCACCCTCGCGGCCGCACTCGTCGGCTGAACCCCGCCACCCACCCTCCAAGGAGCCCGCTTGTCCGCCTCCGCCCCCGCCGCCCCAGGCGTCGACCTCGCCACCGAGCTGGCCCGACTGCTCACGGCCGAAGGGTTCGGCCCCTTCTTCGGCACCCCCTGCGGCATCCTCGAACCGTTCTACGCCGCCCTGGAGCGCGACTGCGGGCTGCTCACCGTGCCGCGCGAGGACGCCGCCGTGGGCGTCGCCGCCGGAGCCGCCGCGGCCGGCCGGCTCCCGGCCGTGCTGATGCAGAACTCCGGCCTCGGGCAGTCGGTCAACGCGCTCGCCTCGCTGACCGTCCCCTACCGCGTCCCGATGCTGCTGATCGTCAGCCTGCGCGGGGTGGACCCGGACCCGACCCCGGAGAACCTCGTCATGGGCCGCCTCACCGAGCCGCTGCTCGACGACCTCGGCGTCCCCGCCGTCCGGATCGACGCCGACCACCCGGCCGACCAGGTCCGGTGGGCCCACCGGCTGGTCGCCGGGGAGGGACGCCCGGCGGCCCTCCTCGTCACCCCCTCGCTCTTCGGATGGCGGGCATGAACAAGACCACCGCGATCGGCACCGTCCTCGCCGCGACCACCGACCAGCCGGTCGTCTTCACCACCGGCTACGCCTGCCGGATCGCCAAGCACCTCGCCGACCGGCCCGGCCACTTCTACATGACCGGCTCGATGGGCCTCGCCGCCTCCATCGCCACCGGCATCGCCCTCGCCACCGGCCGCACCGCCGTGGCCGTGGACGGCGACGGCAGCCTGCTGATGAACCCGACCACGCTGGTCACCGCGGGCGCGCTGCACGAGCTCCCGCTCGTCCACCTCGTGCTCGACGACGCCTCCTACGCCTCCACCGGCGGGCAGCGGACCCCCGCCGCCGCCACCGACTTCACCGCCTGGGCCCGCGCCTGCGGCTACCCGTCGGTCGCCCGCACCGACCGACCGGACGAGCTGGCCGCCCTGCTGCGGGAGGCGCTGGAGCGGCCGGCCCAGACCCTGATCCAGTGCGTCCTCACCGACCCGGACGACGGGGTGCCGCCGCGCATCGACCTCGACCTCGCCGAGCACCACCGGGCCTTCACCCGGCACGTCAGCGCCCTCACCTGACGGTCAGCGCCGCGGCGTGCGCTGCGCGCTCGGCGGGGCGCCCGGATCGGGAACGCCCCGCCGAGCGCGCAGCGCGTCCACCGCCTCGCGGACGACGTCGGCGCAGGCGTCCGCCGCCGGCGCCTCCCGATCCGTACCCTCCCCGGCCCCGGTCGTCCGGCCGGCAGCCGGCCCGGCTAGGGTGCAGGCCAGGGGGCCGAGGACGGACTGAGAACACGGGTGCGGCGTGCGGATACTCCTGTTGGGACCGTTGGAACTGCGGACCGACCAAGGCGTGCCCGTCCACGTCGGGGGCTCCCGGCGCCGCGCCGTCCTGGCCGCGCTCGCGCTGGAGGCCAACCGGGTCGTCCCGGTCGAGCGGCTGCTCGACCTCGCCTGGGACCACGCCCCGCCGTCCACCGCCCGGGCCGCGCTCCAGGGCCACATCGCCCGGCTGCGCACCCTCCTGGACGGCGGGCTGCGACTCGACACCCGCGCCCCCGGCTACGTCCTGCACGCCGACCCCGAACTGATCGACGCCCACCGGCTGGACCTCCTGCTCGGCCGCGCCCGCGCGGCGGCCGGGGACGAGACGGCCGTACCACTGCTGCGCGAGGCGCTCGCGCTCTGGCGCGGGCCCGCCCTGGACGACTGCGGCTCGGCCGCGCTGCGCGGGGCCGCCGCCGGACGCCTGGAAACCCTGCGGATCGAGGCGTTGGAACAGCTCGCCGAGCGCACGCTGCGCACCGGCCGGGGCCGCTCCGTGACCGCCGAACTCACCGCGGCACTCGCCGACCACCCGCTGCGCGAGTCCCTCATCCGCGTCACCCTGCTCTGCCTCCAGCAGGAGGGCCGGCCCGCCGAGGCCGTCGCCGTGTACGAGGAGGCCCGCCGCCGGCTGGCCGAGGAGGCCGGGATCGACCCGGGACCGGCACTCCGCGAGGCCCTGGCGCAGCTCCGGTCCCCCGCCGACGAGGCACCCGCCCCGGCCCCCGCCCGACTGCCGCGCGCGCCCGGCCGGTTCATCGGCCGCGAGAGCGAACTGGCCTGGCTGAGCGACCGGTGCGGCACCGACCGCGCCACCGGCCGGCTCCTGCTGGTCACCGGCCCCGCCGGGGTCGGCAAGACGGCCCTGGTCCTGCGCTGGTCCCACCGGCTCGGCCCGGCCTTCCCGGACGGGCGGATCGCCGTCAACCTGCGGGGCTTCGACGAGACCGAACCGCTGCGCCCCGAGGAGGCACTCGCGGAGCTGCTGCGGGCGCTCGGCGCCGACGAAGGCTCGATCCCGGCCACCCGGGAGGAGGCCGCAGCCGCCTGCCGTCGGCTCCTGACGGGCCGCAAGGTCCTGATCGTGCTGGAGAACGCCCGCGACGCCGCGCAGGTGCGCCCGCTGCTCCGGGCCGAACCCGGCTGCGTGGTCGTGGTGACCAGCCGCAACCGGCTCACCGAACTGGTCGCCGAGGAGGGCGCCCGCGCGCTGCCGCTCGCCTCGCTGCGGGCCGACGACGCCTTCGGCGTGCTCGCCGGGGTCGCGGGCCTGCCCAGGCTGCAGGCGGAACCGGAGGCCGCGCAGCGGGTGGTCGAGCTGTGCGAGGGGCTCCCGCTGGCCCTGCGGATCGCCGGCTCACGGCTGGCGACCCGGCCGCACTGGCGGGTCGCGACCCTGGCCGACGAACTGTCGGACGAGCGTTCCCGGCTGACCGCGCTGGCCACCCAGGGCGCGCTGAGCGTCGCGGCGGCGCTGGAGCTGACGGTCCGCAGCCTGCCCGGGCCGGCCGCCGAACTGTTCCGGCTGCTCGGCATCCACCCGGGCCAGCAGGTCGACACCCGGGCCGCGGCCGCGCTGGCGGGCACCGACCTGCGGGCGGCGGCCGGGGTGCTGGAGCACCTGCACCTGGCCCACCTGGTCGCGGAGACCGCCCCCGACCGGTTCGAGCGCCACGACCTGGTCCGGCTGTACGCACGGCAGGCGGCCGAGGAACTGCCGGCCGGGACCCGGGACGCCGCCCTGGCCCGGCTGTTCGACCACTACCTCGCCGCGACCGCCGCCGGCCTCGTACTGGCCCGGCCGGACGCCCGCCATCACCGCCCGACCGGCCGGCTCCACGGCGGCGCACCGGAGTTCGGGACCTCGGCGGACGCGCTGGCCTGGTTCCGGGCCGAGGAACCCGCCGTCCGCGGCCTGATCACGCTGGCCTGCCAGTGGGGCCGGTACCGACACGCCTGCCGGATGGTCGAGAACGCCGGCTACCTGTACCTGGACACCGGCCTGTTCCGCGCCTGGGAGGAGGCGGCGCGGACGGCGCTCTGCGCCGCGGAGGCCGCCGGGGCCGACCGCGACTGGCCGCACCTGTACTCCAACCACAGCCTGTCCCTCGGCTGGCTGGGCCGGCGGTCGGAGGCACTGGAGCAGTCCGCCCGGGCCGTCGCCGTCGCCGACCCCGAGAGCCGTCCGGTGCTCAGACACCGCTACCTGAGCATGCGGAACAGCTTCATGGACGACCACGGCGACCCCGGGACCGCCCTCCCCGGCATCGCGGAGACGGTCGCCGAGGCCCGGGCCGTCGGCGACGACCGGATGCTCTCCCAGGCGCTCAACAACCTCGCCGACGCCCTGCTGCGCGCCGGACGGGCGGCGAACGGCCTCGCACCGATCGAGGAGTCGCTGACCCTGCTGGCGGGCCGGGAGGCCGACCCGTACCTGGTGATCTCGACCAAGACCCACGCCCAGGTCCTCAGCGCACTGGGCCGGTCCGACGAGGCGGTGGAGCAGATCCACCGCGCCCTGGAACTCGGTCGGGCGCAGGGCAACCACGCCCACGCCGAGTTCGACTTCGCCGACGTCATGGGGCAGGTGCTGTACGACCGGGGGCGCAAGGCCGAGGCACGTGTGCACTGGGAGCGGGCCCTCGAACTCGCCGCCGAGCAGGGGCGGGTGACCCGGCAGGTGGAACGGGTGAAGGCGCGGCTGGCGCAGTGCGGGCAGTAGGGCCTGTCTCTTGGGTTCTGTCGGATCGGGCAAGGACCCACGAGACAGGCCCTGGACGGGCGCGCGGTCAGGCGCCCAGGGGCCGGTACGGCGAGGCCGGCAGGCCGGCCGCGGCGGCGGAGGTGGCGGACGTGGCCTCGCGGGCCGGGGCAGCGGGGCGCAGGAAGTCCGGTTCGGCCGCGGAGGTGGTCGTCCGCAGGCCTGAGGTCGCCGTGCCGGCCGCCGTCCCGGTCGCTGTTCCGGCCGTCCTTCCGGCCGTCGCGGTGCGGCGCGCGACCGGGAGTCCTGGCACGATCGCGGGCGCGCCGCCGTCCGGCTCGACCCGCTCGATCCGCAGCACCAGGTTGCGGTCCCGGCGGTCGCCCGCCCGGTCACGGTTGCGACTGTGCACCGACTGCGTCAGCACACCCTGGAGATCCTGCCAACGCCCCTGCACCGCACGAATGTTGGGGCACCACTCACCCCCGTACCGGTGCTCCAGCTCCAGCTGCCAGCTCTCCGCCTCCACCAGGTGGACCGCGCCCACCGTCGCCGGGATCTCCACCGGCGCGGCGCCCCGGACGGTCACCACCGCCCGCTGCGACCACTCCCCCTCCACCGCCGTCACCGTGATCCGGCTCGGCCCCTGGTACCAGGCCATCGCTGCTGTCCTCCCGCATCCGTCCTCGCCGGCGGTCGACCGGCCTCGGCCGGTAACACGGACGCCGACCCCGGTGGGGTTCGAGCCGACCTGAACCGGGCGGCGGGCGCTGGCCGTGCAACAGGGCGGACACCGTCACCCGGGGAGAGAGCACGTGACCAGTACGGATTCACCGAGGCGAGTCGACCTGGTCTGCTGCGCGGCGGCCCTCGGCCTCGCCGCGGCGGGGCTCCTCGCCGTACACGTCCCGCCGCCCACGCCCGCCCGCCCGCGGCCGCACCCGGCCGGTGCCGCGGGGCCCGCCGTGGCCGGCGCCCCGGCCCGGCTGCCCTCCGGCCCGACCCGCACCGGGGTACGGGCGCTCCTGCCGGGCCCGGTGACCACCGGTTTCGCCGTTGCGGCCCTTGCCGGAGGCCTCCGTTGAGCGGACCGGACGAGACGCCCCAGGGCCCCGGACTGCAACTGCCCTGGATCGCCGAGGAACCCACCCCGTCGAAGCCCACCGCCGCCGAACGCCTGCGGGCGGCCGTCGACGTCGTCGCCGCACGACTGACGACCGGCCTCGGCCGACTGGGTGACCGGTCCCGCTGGGACGCCCGCCGGGTGGCGATGACCGCGTCGATGGCCACCGGCGCGGTCCTCCTGCTCATCGCCCCGTTGCTCAGGCCGGAGGCCACCACCGGGGACCCGGCCGCCGCGGCCGCGCCCACCGGCCGCTCGCCCCTCGGCACCCACGGCCGGGCCCACCCGCCGGCCCCCTCCCCCACCGACCAGCCCACCTCGGCGACCCCCACCCCCTCCGAGAGCCCCTCCGCCACACCGACGGAGAGCCCCTCGGCCACCGCGTCACCCACCGACACCCACACGCCGTCGCCCACACCCACACCCACCCGCTCCAGCGCCCCGGCCCCCCAGTCCGCCGTCCCGGCCCCGCCCGCTCCCGCCGCCCCCGCCACGGCAGCCCCACCGGCCCCGCAGCCCGCCGTCGGCTACCGGGCCGTGGCCGGGCTCGGCTGCACCGGCCCGGGCGCGCACTTCCAGGAGGTCGGCGCGTTCCGCCAGGGCACCGACGGCTGGGTGACCGTCAACAGCGGCGGCTACAGCGGCGATTCGTGCAGCGGCCAGTACGACGCCGTGCCGATGTCCGGCGACCGCGCCAAGGACGACAACAGCACCTACGCGCTCTGGACCTTCGACGTCGGCGCGGGCTCGGCCGGTTGCGCGGTCGCCGTCTACGTACCGGACTCCTCCTCGGGCCAGCAGGTCGGCGGCGCCCCCGCCTACTACACGGTCGCCGGCGCGTCCGGCGCCGACCTCGGCTCCTTCACCGTCGACCAGGTCGGCCGCCGCGGCACCTGGGTGGACGCCGGCACCTTCCGCCCCCAGAGCGGCCCACTGACCGTCCGCCTCCACAACCGCGGCCAGGACTGGACCGGCTCCGGCCAACCCACCCACGCCCACCTCGCAGCGGCCGCGGTCCGGGTGACCTGCCAGGGTTGAACCACCGCCGCCCCGACCGCCCCCGCGTCACTCCACGGCGCGGGCGGTGGTCCCCCGCGCCTCCAGGTTCCAGGTGTTCACCCGCCGGGGGTGAACGCGGATGATGTCGCTGCTGAAGTGGTCGGGCGCCACGGGCGGCACGTCGACGGTCAACACCTCGGCCCAGCCCCTGATCTCGACCCCGCGCCCCCATCCGCCCGCGACCGGGTCGTCAGCCGGAGCCAGGTCGTCCACCAACACGGAGACCTCGGGACGCGCCTGCACGTTGCGGTACTTCCGACTGCGAGCCATGGCGGGCCCGCCGATGTCGACGGTGCCGTCGCCATTGAGCCGCGATCCGCGGTGACCGTGACGGTCGGCAGCCCGGGCTCACCGGGCTGCCGACCGCCCACGTTCCTGTGGAGTTGCTACTGGGCCCGCTCGGCCTCGCGGCGGCGGCGGGTGCCGACCATGCCGAAGCCGCCGCCGATCAGCAGCAGGGCTCCCGCGCCCTCCAGGAGGACGCCGGTGGCGTCCCCACCGCCGGTGGACGCCAGCGGCTGGCCGTTGCGGGTGTCCCCGTCTGCGGTGGCGGCCGGCAGCGCGACTGCGGTCGTGGTGGCCGAGCCGGCCGTCGGGCGCGGGGGCGTCGGGGCCGTGCTGGTGGCGTCGGCCGTCGGTGCCGGACCGGTGGGGGGCGCCGTCCGGGTGCGGGTCGGGGTCGGGGTCGGGGTCGGGGTCGGGGTCGGGGTCGGGGTGGGGGTGGGGGTCGGCCGGATGGTGCCGGTGGCGGGGGCCGGGTCGGCCGACGCGGGGGTCGTCGGCTGGGTGTCCGGGGTGGTCGGCGGGGTCACCGGGGTCGACGTCGGGGTGCAGTCGGCAGTGGCGGTGCCCGTCGGCGAGGCGGGCCGCTTCGTGGGGGACGCCGCGGGCGTGGTGGGCTTGGCGGCCCCGTGCCGTGGCCGGTCGGCCGTCGGGCTCCCGGTGGGTGCACCTGACGTGTCGCCGTCCGTCGGCTCGCCGGAGGCACCCGTGGGCTCGGCCGTGGCGGCCCGGCGGGCCGCCTGGCGAGTGCCGGGCTCCGGCGAGCCGACGTCGTCCGCGGGTTCGGCGGAGGCGGTCGTCGCTGCGAGCCGGGCCGCCTTCGGGCTCTCCGACGGGCCGCTGTCCGCACCGCCGTCCGTCGGCTTCGCCGTGGCCGCCCGCCGCACCGCCTGGCGGCTGCCCGGCGTCGGGCCGGCCCCGGGCTCCGGGGTCTCGCCGTCGTCGGCGGGCTTCGCGGTGGCGGTGAGGCCGGTCGAGGGCTTCGGGGCCGGGCAGTGGGTGCTGTCACCGATGGGCCCGGAGGGGGTGGAGTCGATGTGGTAGCCGGCCACGATCTTCGTGAAGGCGTACGGGTCCTGCTGGATCCCGCTGCACGCGGAGGCGGACTCCTCGGTGAACTCCCCGCTGCAGGAGCGGTCCCGGTTGACGGCCCAGTAGGTGAAACGGGCGAGGTGGTGGGCGGCGGCGAAGTCCCGCATGGCGCGGAAGTCCGCGGGGGTCACCACCTCGTCCTTGCTGTCGGAGTGCCCGTTGATGGAGGACAGGCCGGTGTGCCGCCAGGCGGTGTCGGCGTCGTAGCCGTAGGCGCGGACGAGGGTCTGCTGGAGGCCGGTGAGGGCGGAGACGGTGGCGTCGACCATGGTGCCGGGGTGGTTGTCGAAGTCGAACGGCATCACCACCCACCCGTCCACCTGCACACCGGTCTTGGCGGCCCTGGCGATCAGGTCGGCTCCGGCCGCGTCGGGGCCGTTCAGCTCGGCGCTGAGGGTGACGTAGACCCGCAGGCCGGGGTTCTTCGCCTTGACCACCCCGAGTGCCTCGACGACCCGCTGCCGGGCGTCGGCGCTGTTCAGCTCGGTGTCCTCGATGTCGATGTCGATCGCCTTCAGCTGGTAGGCGTCGATCACCTTCTGGTAGGCGGCGGCGAGTCGGGTGGAGTCGGCGCACTTCTCGCCGAGCTTGGCGCCGTCCCAGCCGCCGAAGGAGGCCACCACGTCACCCCCGGCGGCGCGGATCTCCTTGATCTTGGTGTCCTCCTTACTGCCGGTCAGTGGGCGCTTGCCGTCCCACAGTGGTTCGCAGCCGCCGTCGGAGAGCAGGAAGGCCAGGGTGAACTGCCTGAGCCCGGTCGCCTTCATCACCTCGACCGGGTCCTGGGCGTCGCCCCAATCCAGGTATTCGTAGGCGGCGTTGAGGCCGACCGGGTCGATGGCGGCGGCCGGGGCGTCGTTCTGCGCGACGATCAGGACGCCACCGGCGGCGAGCGCGGTGGCGGCGGCGGCGATCCGACGGCGGCGGCTGAGCCGGTGTTTGGGCATGACAGGGGCTCTCCTGAGCTGGGACGGGACCGGGACCGGCTGCTCGGGGTCCGGTTCGAGGTGCCACCGCGGCCGACGGCAGGGGCCCGGCCCGTCCCGGGCCCCTGCCGCCCGCGGGGTTTCCTCGACGGGGGATACGGCGCTGCACCCCCGGCCGGTTCACGGCCCTTGCGGGGGCCCGTCGGGTCGCGGGCCGGGCGCCCGGGCGTCCGCCGCGACGGTCGTCCGCGCGTCATCGCCCGCAGGCTCGGTCCGCGGCACCGCGGGTGCGCTGCGGAGCAGTTCGGCGAGCAGCCGGTCCATCAGGTCGGACTCCCCTCGTTCGGGGAGCGCGGCGTCCGCATCGGCCCCGCCGACCGCCTCGGCGGCCGGTTCGCGGCGGACCTCCGCGAGGGTGCGGCTCAGCCGGTCCACCAGCCGTTCCGGCCCGCCGTCCACCGTCCCGCCCACCGTGCGCCCGGCGGCGGCCCGCTCGGCCTCGGCGCGCTCGGTCACCTGCCGGGCCAGGCCGGTGACCAGTGCCCGGGCCAGCTCCAGGGCCTGCTCGGCGGTTTCGAAGACCCGCGCCGAGACGCACTGCGGCGGGACGGTGCGGGTGAGGCGTTCCAGCGCCGAGCCGGCCGCGTCGACAGCGTGGTCGAGCAGCCGCCGGGTGGCCTCGGCCCGGTCCCGGTCGGGCAGTTCGGCGGCGAGTTCGGCGGCGTAGAGGCCCGCCAGGCGGTCGCCCCGGAAACGCCCGGGCGAGGACTCCTGGACGAGGTGGGCCGCGTCCAGTTCCGCCAGCAGCTCGCGGGCCCGGGCGCGGGGGACGCCCGCGAGGGCGGCCGCGGCCGCGCTGTCGAGCGTCCCGCCGGGGTGGAGCCCGGAGAGGGTGAACAGCCGGCGCGCCTCGGCGGGCAGCGCTCGGACGGTCCGTCCGAGCGCCGCCGCCATGCCGAGGGTGCCGCCGGTGGCCAGCGCGGCCAGTCCGGTGCTCCGGTCGGACATCTCGCGCACGAGGTCGCCCAGGGTCCAGGTCGGCCGGGAGGCCAGCCGGGCGCCGGCGACCCGCAGGGCGAGCGGCAGCCGGTCGCAGAGGGCGGCGAGCCGGCGGGCGGCGCCGGGGTCGGCCGTGATGCGCTCGGGGCCGGCGATCCGGCCGAGGAGTTCGACGGCCTCCTCCTCGGGCAGGCCGGCGACGGGCAACGGGATGGCGGCCTCGCGCACCACGAGGTCGGCCAGCCGCGACCGGCTGGTGACGACGACGACCGGTTCGGGGGTGCCGGGCAGCAGCGGTTCGACCTGTTCGGCGGAGCGCGCGCCGTCGAGGACGAGCAGCAGCCGCCGACCCTCGGTCAGCCGGCGGTACAGGGCCGCCGCGTGGGCGGGGTCCTCGGGCAGCTCGGCGACCGGGACGCCGAGCCGGGCGAGCAGCAGAGCGAGGCCGGCGGCGGGCGTGAGGGGTTCCTCCTCTCCGAAGCCGCGGAGGTCGAGATGGATCCGGCCGTCGGGGAAGCGGTCGGCACGGGCGTGCGCCCAGTGCAGGACGAGGCTGCTCTTGCCGGCCCCGGCGACCCCGGTGACCAGCACCGGGCGCCCCTCGGCGCGGCAGGCGGCTTCGTCCAGGCGCCGTAGTTCGGCGGCGCGTCCGACCAGGCCGGTGCCCGGCCGAGGCAGGGTGTCGCCGGGCCCTGCGGGGCGGTCGGCGGAGCGGTTCGCGGCGCGGGCGGGCGGATCGACGGCCTCGGCGGCCCGGCGCAGCAGGTGGCCGGGCGTCAGGCCGTGGGCGGCCAGCCGGGCCTGGGCCCGTTCCTGGGCCGCCCGGGCGTCGGCGGCCCGGCCGGCCTGGTGGAGGCAGCGGACCAGGAGGGCCGCGGCGGGCTCGCGCAGCGGGTCGGCGGTGACGGCCGCCCGGAGGTCGTCGAGGGCCTCGGTGCCGCGACCGACCGTCAGCAGTCGTTCGGCGAGCCGCTCGACGGCGAGTGCGCGGGTGGTGTCCAGTCGCCGTCCGGTGGTCTCGGTGAGGGTCCGCGAGCCACAGTCGGTCAGGGCCGGCCCGTCCCAGAGGTCGAGGGCCTCGCGCAGCAGTGCGACGGCCCGGCCGGTGTCGGCGGTCTCCTCGGCGGCGGCCGTGAGCCGTTCGAAGTGCTTGGCGTCGACCAGGTCCGGCTCGCCGACCAGGACGTAGCCCTGGGCCCGGGTGAGCAGGGTCAGGCCTTCGCCGAGGCTGCGCCGGACGGCGGAGACGTGCCCTTGGAGGGCGGCGCGCGCGGTGGGCGGCGGCGCGCCCTCCCACACCGTGTCGAGCAGTCGCTCGACCGGGACGTGGCCGTTGAGCTCGCTGGCGAGCAGGGCGAGCACGGCTCTGCGGCGCGCGCCCGCCAGGGCGACGGGACGCCCCTGCCCGCATCGGAGTTCGACTCGGCCCAGCAGCCGGACGCGCACACCCACTCCCTGAGTGCCGAGGACGTGACGGAACGCGCCGAGAATACGAAGCGGGCCGATCTTCGTCCAAGCCCCCGGATCGATTGGTAAGGAAACACAACTACCAAGCCCCGATTGGGATTGAGGCCCGAAAAGGGCCCGTCGGGCAACACCCAAGGTTCGTGCGGAGTTCACCCTGTGATCATCATGCCCGCGACATCCGTGCCGCGTTCGAGGATGATCACCCCGCCTAATTGACGCGCGTAGACTCACATACCGGACAGGATGATTGAATGACCCGTCCCGGCCACTCCGCCGGGAGCCGCAGACATGCAGACATGGGGAGCGCATGCGCATTCGGCTGCTCGGGCCCACCGAGCTGAAGGCCTCGGACGGCCGCACCGTGCCGATCACCGGGGCCAAGCGCCGCGCGGTGCTGGCCCTGCTGGCCCTGGAGTTCGGCCGGTGCGTGCGGATCGAGCGGTTCTACGACCTGATGTGGGCCGAGGAGCCCCCGGTCCAGGCCAAGGCCGCGCTCCAGGGGCACATCGCCGCGCTGCGCAAGCTCCTGCACGGCACCCCGCTCACCCTGCACACCCAGGCGCCGGGCTACCTCCTCGACGGCGACCGCGAGTCGGTCGACCTCCACCGCCTCAGCTCCCTCACCACCCGCGCCGCCGCCGAACCGGACGACACCCTCGCGGCCGCCCTGCTCGGCGAGGCCCTCGACCTCTGGGACGGGCCGGCGCTCGCCGACCTGCCCGACACCGAGCAGCGGCGCAGCCTGGCCAACCGGCTGGACGGCGTCCGCGAACAGGCCCTGCACGACCGGGCGGAACGCCTGTTGCGCACCGGCCGCGGGGCCGCCGCCCTCCCGGCGCTCGAACAGCACCTGCACACCGACTGGCTCCAGGAACCGACCGTCGCGCTGCTGGTGCGCTGTCTGCACCAGGCCGGGCGCCCGGCCGAGGCGCTGCGGCTCTACCACCACACCCGCGCCGGACTCGCGGCCGAGCTGGGCCTCCACCCGGGCACCGCGCTCCAGGCGGCCCTCGCGACGGTGCTGGCCGACGAGCGGGCCGTGGCGGACGGCGGCGCACCGGTGAGCCTCGACGAACCGAGCCTCGACGAACCGAGCCGCGACACCCACGCGAACCCGCCGCAGCCGCCGACACCCCTCCCCCGCCCGGCCGCCCCCGCGCCCCGACCCGCCACCGGCCCCCTCCCCCGCCGGACGGCCTGCTTCGTGGGCCGCGAGGCCGAACTGCGCTGGCTCGACCAGGCCTGCGGCCCCGACCGCCCCGACCACGCGCTGGCCGTCGTGGTGGGCGCGGCCGGGGCCGGTAAGACCGCGACCGTGGTGCGCTGGGCCCACGCCGCCACCGACGGCTTCCGCGACGGGCACCTGCACTGCGATCTGCGCGGCTTCGACCCGGCCCGGCCCAGCACCCCCGCCGAGGTGCTGGGCCGCTTCCTGCGGGCGCTCGGGCTCGCCGAGGCCGAGATCCCCGACGACCACGCCCGGCGCGGGGCGCTCTACCGCACGCTCACCGCCGAGCGCGAGCTGCTGGTGCTACTCGACAACGTCCGCAGCGCCGAGGACGTCACCGAACTGCTGCCCGCCGGGCCGCGCTGCGCCACGGTGGTGACCAGCCGCCACACCCTGGAGGACCTCATCGTCACCGAGGGTGCCGCCCTGCTGCGCCTGGAGGCCCTGCCGGAGGCGGACGCACTGGCGCTGCTCGGCCAGGTGCTCGGCGAGGACCGGCTGGCCGCCGAACCCGCCGCCGCCCTGCGATTGGCCGGACTCTGCGACCACCTGCCGCTCGCCCTGCGGATCGCCGCCGCCCGGCTCGCCGCCCAGCCCTCGTGGACCGTGGGCGACCTGGTGGCCGAGGCGGAGGACGACCGCACCCGGCTGCCCGCCCTGGACGCCCAGGGCGGCGTGAGCGTGCGCTCGGCCCTCAATCTGACGCTGCGCCGCCTGCGGCCCACCGCCGCCCGGCTGGTCGCGCTGCTGGCGGTCCACCCCGGCCCGGAGATCGACGTACCGGCGGCCGCCGCGCTGCTGGAGGCCCAGCCGGTCGAGGTGCGCACCGCGCTCGGCGCCCTGGCCGCCCACCACCTGCTCACCGAGACCGCCCCGGGCCGCTACGGCCGCCACGACCTGATCCGGCTCTACAGCCGGGAGTTGCTCGACGCCGAGCCGCCCGCAGAACGGCACGCGGCACTGACCCGGCTGCTCGACCACTACCTCGCCGCCGCGATGGCGGGCGCCGGCCGCCTGCAGCCGCACCTGACCGAGTTCGAGCAGCCGGTGGAGTTCCCGCCGCCCGCCCTGCCCGACCTTCCGGACGTGCGCACCGCCCTGGACTGGTTCCGCACCGAGGAGCCCACCGTCCGGGCGTTGGTGGCCGCCGGTGCCGAGGCCGGCGAGCACGACCGCTCCTGGCGGCTCGCCTTCCTCGCCAACTGCCTCTACTTCGGGGCCGGTCGACTCACCGACCGGCTGGACTGCCTGCGACACGGCCTCACCGCCGCCACCCGCACCGGGGATCCGGTCGCGACCGCCCTGGTGGAGGCGGCCACCGCGCGAGCGCTCAGCGGCAAGCGGCGCCCGGTCGAGGCCCTCGCCCTGGCCCGACGCGCCGCCGACCGGACCCGGGACCACGACGGCCCGGCCCAGATCTACACCATGGCGGTGCTGGCGGTCGCCCTCGCCGACCACGGCGACCTGGCCGAGGCCGTCCGGCTCTCCGCCGCCACGGTGCGCCGACTGGACGGCCTGGGCCTGCACGACGCGGGCGCGGCCGTGCTGAGCAACGCCGCCACGCTGGCCGCACGGGCCGGGGACGGGGCGACCGCGCTGCACCACGCCCGCGAGGCCCGGCGGCTGCTGGCCGCGCACCCGCACGCCACCTTCCACCTCTTCGCCCTCGCGGACGAGGCGCACGCCCTTCAACTCCTCGGCCGCCAGGCGGAGTCGGAGCGGGCCTGGACGGAGGCGGCGGAGCGCTGCCGGGCCAGCGGGGCGCTGCACCTGGAGGCCTCGGTGGAGCAGCGGTACGCGGACTTCCTGCTGGCCACCGACCGCCCGCTGGAGGCGGCCGAACACCTGCGCAGGGCCGAGGAGTTCCACACCCGGACCGGTGACACCCGGGGCGCCGCCGAACTCGGGGCGCGGATCGCCGTGATCGAGCGGGCGGCCGGGGTTCAGACCGCGACGCCGATGCCCCGCGCCTCCAGGATCGGACGCAGCGCACGCACGGCGTAGAAGCTGCGGGACTTGACCGTCCCCACCGCCACGCCGAGCACCTGGGCCGTCTCGGCCATCGAGCGGCCGTTCAGGTGCAGTTCCACCAGCACCTCACGATGGTGCGGCTGGAGCTCGGCCATCGCCGTCTCCAAGTCCCGTGCGGCGAGCACCTGGTCGTACGCGTCGTGGGCGGCGGCGTGGTCCTCGGGCGTGTCGTCGGCCACCTCCTGGACCCGCGCGGTGGCCATCCGGAAGTGGTCGATCGCGATCCGGCGGGCCACCGTGAACAGCCAGGGCCGGCTCTGTTCGAGACCCCGCTCGATGGCGGCCGGATTCTGCCAGGCCCGCAGCAGGGTCTCCTGCAGGATGTCCTCGGCCTTCCCGCGGTCACCGCTGGTGACCCGCAGCAGGGCCCGCATCAGGTACGGACCGTGCAGACGGTACAGCTCCGCCAAGGTGTCCTGGTCCAGGGTCGCACGGCCTCGGGAGGGCTGGTCGGTGCCCTGCGGGGCGCCTTCGGGGGAAGCGGCGGCTTCCACGGCCACGGCTCTGTCCTTCGCTCCGGTACAACGGCGTCGGCGAGGAGCGGCGGGGGTCCCGTTCGGTGTGGTCCCCGGGGCCTCGCCCTGACGGTATTACCGTCCCAGCCGACGCCAAATTCCGCCCAACGATCGACCAACGACCCCCGCTCGCGGCCCCGTTGGCGGCCGTTGGCGCACGTTGGCCGCCGTTGGCCGATCAGCGCCGGTCAGCGCCGGTCAGCGCCGGGCCGCCAGTGCGGCGGTGAGCCGCTGGACGCCCTCCTCCCCGCAGCGCTGCATCAGGACCGCGACCCAGCCGCCGAGTTCGACACGCTCGCGCTCGGTCCAGGCGTTCACGGACGGGTGCTCGTCGACCACCAGGACCCGGGCCAGCACCAGGTGGGCGGCGGCCGGCACCGGCCACGCGCGCCCGGCCAGGCCTTGCACGGCCAGCCTTCGGGCCACCGCCACGACCTCCCGGGCGGGGGCCGGCGGCACGTTCCAGCCGGTCGGGCCCGCCTCCGCGGCCCGCTCCGGTGCGCTCTCCCGCCCGGCGTCCTCGGCCAGCCAGCAGGCGATCAGCCGCCGCGCCGTCTCCTCGTCGTCCCGTCCTGCCACCGTGACCGCCGTCGTCGTCGTCGCCATCGGATCCCGCCTCACCCGTCTGCCCGGTCCTGGACGCGGGCCGTTCCTCTCCTGTCACGTAGTTGAACGGATAACTTGCTAGCGGATGTTCAGCACTTCGTAGCCGTCCGGATCAGCGATGTTGGGCAGAAGGCAAAGCTCCGTCAGGCGCCGGGGCGGCGGGGCTCCTCCGCCGCCCGTCGACGGCCGAGGCGTACGGTCAGTCCACCGAAGGCCACCAGCAACAGCACGCCCGTGCTGCCGCCCGCCACCGCCAGGGCGCGCCAGGCGCCCGAACGGTCCGGGCCCGGGGGGATCGCCACCGGAGCGGCGGCGGCCGGTGCGGGGGCCGCCGAGGGCCAGGAGGCGGTCACGGCCGCCACCGGGTCCACCGTGCCGTAGCCGACGGCGGCGTCCGGCAGCCGGGTGCCCGGGTGGTAGGCGGTGGACTCCAGCCGGCGGGTGAGCTGCTCCGGCGTCAGCTCCGGCCGCAGCGCCAGGACCAGGGCGGCGGTGCCGGCCACGTAGGCGGTGGCGCAGCCGGGTCCGGAGGCGGTGAACACGCCGCCGCCGGGCCCGGGGCCGGTCACACCCTCGCCGGGTGCGGCGAGGTCCACCCGCCCGTCCGGGGTGCCGGCCGCGCCGCCCGAGTCGACCGAGGCGACGGCGAGCACCCCCGGGTAGGAGGCGGGGAACACCGGGGCGCCGCCCGTGCCCCGGCCGTCCGGGCCCACCGGCGCCACCAGCAGCGCGCCGTGCGCCGCCGCGTACTTGACCGCCTCGCCGAGCGCGTCGCCCGGCCCGGGCACCGGCACCACGACCGCGATCACCCGCGCGCCCCTGTCGACGGCGGCGCGGATCCCGGCGGCCAGCAGGTCGGGGGTGGTGGCGCCCGCGTCGTCGGTGACCGCCACGGCCAGCACCCGGGCGTCGGGGGCGAGCCCGGACGGACCGCCGTCGGCCGTGCTGCGCCCGGCCACCAGCCCGGCCGTGAAGGTACCGTGGCCGACGCAGTCCCGGCCGGCGTCGCCCGAGCCGTACAGCCGGGGCCCGAGCTGCAGCCGCCCGGCCAGCGCCGGCGACCCGGCGTCCACACCCGAGCCGACCACCGCGACCGTCACCCCGGCGCCCCGGCTCAGCGGCCAGGCGTCCTCGGGGCGCAGCTCCGCGCGGGCCCAGCCGGCGGTGTCGGCCGGGTGGTCCGAGGGTTTCAGGCAGCCGTTCTTCTGGACGTCCTGCCGGGTCTGGGTGACGACCGGCGTCGCCTCCGGGCCGCCCGTGGCCGTCGGGGTGGGCGCGGCCGCCGCGGGGGCGGCGCCCACCAGCAGTGCACCGACGAGCACCAGCCCGGCTCCCCGCCGCCCGCTCACCCGGCACCGCCCCGGAACGCCCGCGCGGATCCTCCCGGCCGGCCGCTCATACCGCGCTGCCCGACCGCACCGGGGCCACGTCCTGCGGCAGCAGCAGGCTGAGCTCGGCCAGGTCGGAGACGTCCAGTCGGCTGAGCCGGCCGGCCTGCCGGGTGATCATGCCCTCCAGCGTCTGCCGGGCGGTGCGCCCGTTGCCGAAGGTCCGGTCGCGCGGCATCGCGGCGAACGCCCCGGTGAGCGCGTCGACGGTCTCCGGCGCCAGGACGTACCCGGCCTTCTGGGCGTGCAGGCCGACGATCGTGACGAGTTCCTCGTCGGTGTAGTGCTCGAACTCGATCTGCCGGGAGAACCGCGAGGCGAGGCCCGGGTTGGAGGCGAGGAAGCCGCGCATCTCGTCCTCGTAGCCGGCCACGATCACCACCACCTCGTCGCGGTGGTCCTCCATCAGCTTCATCAGGGTGTCGACCGCCTCCTGGCCGAAGTCGTTGCCGGCGCCGCCGCGCGGGGTGAGCGTGTAGGCCTCGTCGACGAACAGGACGCCACCGCGGGCCCGGTCGAAGGCCTCCTTGGTGAGTTGGGCGGTGTGCCCGACGTAGCGGCCGACCAGGTCGGCGCGGGCGGTCTCGACCAGCTGGCCGGTGGGCAGCACACCGAGTTCGGCGAGCAGCCGCCCGTAGAGCCGGGCGACGGTGGTCTTGCCGGTGCCGGGCGGCCCGGCGAAGACCAGGTGGTGGCTGATCGCGGCGGTCGGCAGGCCGGCCTCCTCGCGGCGGCGGACCTGGGTGATCAGGTTGACCAGGTCCTCGACCTGCTCCTTGGCGGCCGGCAGGCCGACCATGGCGCGCAGTTCGGCCAGGATCTCGGTGCTGTCGACGGCCTTGGCGGGCCCGGAGTCCGTCACCCCGGTGTCCGCCGCGACCAGCACCGCCAGGTCCTCGTCGGCGATCTCGGGCTGCCGGGCGAGCCGGGTGGCCTGCCGGTCGACCATCTCCTCGAAGACCTTGCGGGCGGCCCGGCCGTTGCCGAAGTCCGGGCCCTTCGGCATCCGCTCGAACAGCGCGGTGAGCGCCTCCCGGGTGCCGTCCGCGAGTTCGTAGCCGTGCCCGGAGGCCGCCGTCTCGACGATCGTGACCAGCTCGTCCACCGCGTAGTTGGCGAACTCCACGGTCCGGCTGAACCGGGAGGCCAGGCCGGGGTTGCTGGCCAGGAAGTCGGTCATCTCGGCCGAGTAGCCGGCCACGATCACCACGATGTCGTCGCGGTGGTCCTCCATCAGCTTGACCAGGGTGTCGATGGCCTCCCGGCCGAAGTCCGGGCCGGTGCCGCCGACCCCGGCGGCGAGGGTGTACGCCTCGTCGATGAAGAGCACGCCGCCGAGCGCCTCGTTGAACACCTCGGTGGTCTTGATCGCGGTCCCGCCGACGATCGCGGCGACCAGGTCGGCGCGGGCGACCTCGGTCAGGTGCCCGCTGCGCAGGACGCCGAGTTCGGCCAGGATGCTGCCGTAGAGCCGGGCGACGGTGGTCTTGCCGGTGCCGGGCGGCCCGGCGAAGATCAGGTGTCGGCTCATCGGGAGGGCGGGCATCCCGGCGAGTTCACGCCGCCGCGCCAGCCGGTTGAGGTTGACCAGGGTGGCGACCTGCTCCTTCACGGCGGCCAGG
Organism: Kitasatospora sp. NPDC004669; assembly: GCF_040609455.1. NCBI lineage: Bacteria > Bacillati > Actinomycetota > Actinomycetes > Kitasatosporales > Streptomycetaceae > Kitasatospora > Kitasatospora sp. NPDC004669. The sequence goes on along the minus strand of NZ_JBEXKB010000070.1, from coordinate 5,561 downwards.
CCGACCAACGCCTCCAGCACCTCCAGCGGGCCCCGGGCCGCGGCGGCGGGCGCCGGTGCGGCCTCCGCCGCCTGGACCGGCTCGCCCGGTGTGCCCGCGACCGCCGCGCGCGGCGCCCCGGCGTCGGCGCTCGCCGAGCCGTGCGCGTCGGGGTAGCCGTTCTCCCGACTGTGCAGGTTCTCCACCGACAGCCGGGTGCTGGGAGTGGTCTGCCGCAGGCCGGAGCCGCGGTTGCCGGTGGCGGTGCAGCCGGTCGCCCTTACCGCGTCGGTGGAGTCGACCCGGATGCCGTCGGCCGTGTTGTCCAGCGCCTCCAGCTGGGTGAGGACGGCGCGGGCGCCGGCCCCGATCCTGATGCCGTGGCGGCCGTTGGCGCGGGCCCGTACCCGGGTGCAGGTCAGCTCGCCCGCGTCGTCGACCGCGAGGCCGTCCTCGGTGGACTCGGCCACGTCGCAGTCGCGCAGCGTGGCGACGCCGCCCGCGCCGACGTGCACGCCGACACCCTCGGCGCCGCGCACGGTGGTGCCGCCGACGAAGGTGTTGGCGCCGTCCTCGATCAGCACGCCGGTGCGGCCGGCCGCCAGCACGGTGGAGTCCTCCAACCGGCCGCGGCCGTCCCGGACGGCCTCGACCCCGTTGCCGCGCGCGGAGGTGACGGTGATCCGACGCAGCAGCGGATTGGCGCCGTCGCCGATCCGCACGCCGGCGCCGCCGACGTCGCTGACCTCCAGTCGGACCAACTCGGCGGCGCTCTCGCCGCCGAGATCGACCCCGGTGTCACCGCAGTCACGCACGGCGAGCCCGGTCAGCACCGGTCCGGCGGAGTCGTCGACGTGCACGCCGACGCTCTCCGCTCCGGTCACCTCGCAGTCCTCGAAGGTGCCGCGCGAGCGCCCGGTGACGTGGATGCCGTGGCCCCGGGTGCGCACCGCGCGGCAGCGGCGCAGCAGTGGGTCGGTGCCGTTGCCCAGCACGATGCCGTGGCCGGTGGTGGCGGTGACGGTGCAGTCCTCCAGTTGCACCCGGGCGGCGGAGCTGATGTAGACGCCGAGCGTGGTGTCGCGGACGGCGGTGCGCAGCACCCGGGTGGTGCTGTGCTCCTCCAGCGCGATGGCCGGCTTGTCCGTGGTGGAGATCTCGCAGTCCTCGATGCTGCCCCGGGCCTCGCCGTTGGCGCAGATGCCGTTGCCGCGCGCGTCGCGCATGACGCAGTTGCGGACGACGGGGTTGGCGCTCTCACCGATCACCAGCGCGGAAGTGCCGAGGTGCTCGATGACGGTGTCCTCGATGACGCTGGCGCCGGTCGAGGTCTCCACGATGCCGGCCCCGGCCGAGTTGACGATGCGGCAGCCGCGCATGGCCAGCGCGCCCTGCTGGCGGGTGAGCACGGCCGTCCAGGAGTTGCCGACCACCTCGCAGTCCTGGAGGGCGGCCTGGCCGCGCGGCACGTCGACGGCGGGCAGTTCGTCGTCCTGGCCGTGCAGCACCAGGCCGGTGAGCTGGACGGCCTCGGCGACCACCTGGACCACGCAGCCGCGCCGCGGGGTGATCCGGACCGTCCCCCGGACGTCCTCGGCGGCGATGGTGACCATCTTGGTGATCACCAGGTTCTCCTCGTACCGCCCGGGGCGGACCGAGATCACCGCCCCGGCGCGGGCGGCCTCCAGGGCCTCGCCGATCGTGCGGTAGGTGCCGCCGGCCCCCTGCTCCTGGCACACCGTCAGCACATGGCGCGACATGGCTCGCCTTCCCTTCCGTCTGCTTGCTTCGTCCGCTGCGGGCGGGTCATCCGGCGCAGTCGACCTTCACGGTCGAGGCGGCCAGGCGGGCGCCCGCGGTGCTGCCCCAGTCGATGCCGCGGGTGTGCAGCATGACGCCGATCCGGTTGCCGCTGAGCTGGTAGGTGCCGGCGCTCACCCACTGCCCCAGGTTCTGCGGCTGGTTGATCGTGAACGAGCCGATCGTGCCGCTGCCGGGGCTGCTGCCGTTCTGCACGGTGTAGTAGGCGGGGGCGCCGCCGACCGCCTTGAGGTCGCGGTTGTTCGGGATGTACACCGAGACACGGCAACTGCCGGAGGAGACGGGGCCGGTGGAGAAGGTCCAGAACGCCGAGTTGCCGTCGTCCTTGTTCCGGTCACCGGACATCGGCACCGAGGTGTAGTCGCCACCGCAGTCGGTACCGCCGTCGTAGTTGGTGACCCAGTCGCGCGAGCCGGCCGAGCGGCCGTTCTCGCGGTAGCCGGTGCTGGTGGTGGCGCAGCCCGGTCCGGCTTCGCCGGCGTAGGACGGCGCGGCCGGCAGGGCGGGCACCACGGGCGGCTGCTGGGGCGGCTGTTGGGGCTGCTGCTGCGGCGGCTGCGGGGCGGCCGGCTGGGCCGGGGGCTGCACCGAGGCCTGCGGGGCGGGGCCGGACTGGGGGCCGGTGGCGGGGCGGTCCGCGGCGCCGTTCCCGGCGCGGACCGCGGGGGCCGCGCCGACGGCCAGGCCGGCCGGCGCTCCGGCGGCCGGGGCGGCGCCGGGGGCGAGCTGCTGGTCCGGTGCCCCGGGGGCGGGCGTGCCGGGGGCGGGGGTGGCCGCCGGGTCGGTCGGCGGCCCGCTGGGGGTCGCGGGCCCGGTGGTCGCGGCCGGGGTGGCGGGCGTCCCGGTCGGGGTGCCGGGCGCGTCGGGCTCCGGCGCGGGCGTGTCGGGGCGGCTGGTGCCGGTGCCGCCGAGTGACTCGACGGCGTCGGTGCCGACCTCGCCCCGGCCCATCACCAGCGGCAGGCCCATCAGCACGACGCCGACGGCGGCGGCCGCGACGGCCGGCCGCGGCACCCGACGGCGGCCGGAGCGCTCCTCGGCGGGCTCGGGCGCTCCGGCTTCGTCGGTACTGCTGGTGCCGGACCCGGTGGCGGCCGGGCCGGCGGCTGAGGGGGCGACCGAGGCGAGTGTCCTCGCCGCCCGGGCGGGGGCCTGCGTGATGGCGCGCTTGAGCGCGACGAGCCGGGCGGCGCCGGGGGCGCCGGGCCTGGCGGGAGCGGCCGACTTCGGCTTCGACTCCGGTTCCGACGCCGACTTCGGCTCCGACTTCGACTTCGGCTCCGACTCCGGCTTCGACTCGGAATCCGCATCCGGTTCGGCGACGGGCTTGGCCGGAGCGGCGGGCGCGGCAACAGCGACAGGGGCGGCTTCGGCCTCGGGCGCGGGCGCGGGAGCCGCCGGTTCGGCGGAGCCGCTCAGGCCCTCCGGCCCGTCCTCGTCCATCCCCCAGGCCACCGCCGGCAGCTGGTACCCCGTCGACGCGCCGCCGTTCCCGTCCTGGCTCGTGCCCACCACAGCTCCCTGGCTCCCGTCGAGTTCCCGATCCCGGGAGACGCCGGCGCCGTGCCGCCGAAGTCTCCGCCACGGAGCACGGACGGACCACCCCGCGCGGTTCACCGCCGCCGCCGAAAGTTTCCACGGGCATCGCGCGGGCCGCTGAACCGCCCGGCCCGGGCGGGGCGTTCACCCTGTCGACCTGTTTCAGGCCCGACCGAGGAGAGTCCATGTCCCACGCCCGTGCCGGCCGGCCCGCCGCGCTGCGCGCCGCCGTCGCCGTCTCCGCCCTGGCCGGACTGGCCGTCAGCTGGGCGGCCCCGGCCGCCCTGGCCGCCGAACCGCGCCCGGCCCCCGGCAACGCCGCGCCCGACGCGCCCGCCGGCGACGCGACGGACTGGCTGCACGTCGCCGACGGCCGCCTGGTGTACGGCCACGACGCGCAGGGCAACCGGATCCCCGACTTCTCCTACGCCGGGTACCGCAACGGCGCCCAGCCGCTGCCGCCCGCCAAGGTCGCCGTCACCCTGGACCCGGCCTCCGCCGGCGACGACGCGGACCGGATCCAGCAGGCGCTGGACAAGGTCGCCGCGCTGCCGCTCGGGGCGGACGGGCTGCGCGGCGCGGTGCTGTTGTCGGCCGGCGCTTACCGGGTCGGCAAGCCGCTGCGGATCAAGGCCTCGGGCGTGGTGCTGCGCGGCGCGGGCAGCGGGAGCGGCGGCACCAGGCTGGTCGCCTCCGGCGAGCCGCGGCCGCTGGTCGAACTCGCCGGCGAGGGCGCGCCGCAGAAGAGCGGTGCCGAGCACGCCGTCACCGACGACTACGTCCCGGTGGGCGCGACCACGCTGACGCTGGACTCGGCCGCGGGCCTCAAGGTCGGCCAGCAGATCGTCGTCCAGCGCCCCCAGGAGGACGCCTGGATCAAGGCGATCGGCATGGACCACATCCCGCCCCGCCCGGACGGCACGCCCTCCAAGCCGTGGACCCCCAACGACGGCCTGCAGTTCCAGCGCACCGTCACCGCGGTCGACGGGAACAAGATCACCCTGGACATCCCGCTGACCAACGCCCTGGAGAAGGAGTTCACCCACGCCAAGGTGTGGGCGTACGACTTCCCGGGCCGGATCTCCCAGGTCGGGGTGGAGGGCTTCAGCGCCGACGGCTCGGCCTTCGTCTCGGCGCCCGGCTACGACGAGCACGGCTACTTCGCCAGCCGCTTCGTGGACTTCGCCGCCGTGCAGGACGCCTGGGCCCGTGACATCGCCGCCGACGAATTCGGCGCGGGCATCGGCTCGATCGGCGCCACCGCCTCCCGGGTCACCATCACCGACACCAGCGCGACCGGCATGGAGCACGCCGTCCCCCAGCGGGCGCCGTTCGCCCAGCCCGGCGCGTACAGCATCGACGGCCAGCAGAGCCTCGTCGTCAACTGCAAGGTGAGCGGCAGCAATGTGCACGCCTGGCTGACCGGCGCCCGGGTCGCCGGGCCCAATGTGTTCTCGCACTGCAGCTCGGACAACACCGGGGGCTTCCGCCTGGACGCCGGCCCGCACCAGCGCTGGGCCACCGGCACCCTGTACGACGACATCACGATGCTCCACTCGCGCGGCCCGAGCGACGACCTCGCGCTGACCAACCGCGCGAACGCGGGCTCGGGCCAGGGCTGGGCCGGCGCCAACCAGGTGATGTGGAACGCCGATGTCGGCTTCTACGGCGTGGAGAACCCGCCCACCGCGCACAACTGGGCGTTCGGCACCCGGGGCACGCCGGTCGAGGGCCGCCAGACCGGGGTCCTGGTCTCCACCGGCACCCCCGTGCAACCCGAGAGCCTGTACGCCCAGCAGCTCGCCGAGCGCGGCGGCAGCGCCCCCACCCCGGCCCCGACCCCGACCGGCGGCCCGACGGCCACCCCGACCGGCACCGCGGTCCCGAAGCCGAGCGGCACCGCCAAGACGACCGCCCCCGCTGCAGCCGGGTCCGCGCCCACCTCCCCGGCCGCCACCACGGCGGCACCGACCGGCACCGGCTCCGGCACGCCGTCCGCGTCCGGGGGCAGCAGCACGGCGGCCGCGACCGGCTCCTCCGGCAGCAGCCTCGCCTCGACCGGCTCCGACGGCCTCTCCACCGTGCTGACCGTCGCCGGCGGCACCATGATCGTGGGCGGGGTCGCCCTCGGCCTGGCCCGCGAGCGCCGCCGCGGCCGACACTCGGGCTGACCCGGCGCCATGACCGGAGCGGCCCCCGGCCGGTGGGATCCCACCGGCCGG
>NZ_JBEXKB010000069.1:0-44964 GCF_040609455.1 Kitasatospora sp. NPDC004669 | reverse complement strand
GCGCAGCACGCCCAGCAGGCGGCGCATCTCGACCAGGGCCTGTCGTCCGGTGGAGGCGATCGTGCCGAGGGCCTCCTTCGCCTGCTGGGGGGAGTTGTCGAGGACGTACGCGGCGCCGTCGGCCTGGACGATCATCACCGAGACGTTGTGGGCGACCACGTCATGCAGTTCGCGGGCGATCCGGGCGCGCTCGGCGGCGACCGCCACCTTGGCCTGGGCGTCCCGTTCGCGCTCCAGGCGGGCCGCGCGGTCCTCCAGCTCGGTGAGGTAGGCGCGGCGCACCCTGGTCAGTCGGCCCCAGGCCCAGCAGAGGATGAACGGGGTGCTCATCAGCAGGGTGATCAGCGCCGCCTCGCCGAGGCCGTACGGGTGGGTGTGCGCCTCGCCGGCGTGCACCGTCGTCTTCATCGGGTTCATCTGCCAGTACGTCAGCGGTCCGGCGGCCAGTCCGGCGGCCAGCGCCAGCCGGGAGGTCCACTTCTGGCCGAAGGCGGCGCCGGTGTAGGCGAAGACCAGGTAGGCGATGGCGGAGGCGCCCGGTTCGACGTCGGCGATCACCTGGCCGAGGGCGACGCCGATGGCGGCGGCGACGGTGACGTCGGGGTAGCGCCGGCGGAAGACCATCAGCAGCGGCAGCAGCACCGCGACCAGGAGCTCGGCGTCGAGGCGCCAGCCGGTGTCGAACTCGTTGCCCGGCAGCAGGCCGAGGAACAGCACGATCGACGCCCATGCGGCGTCGACCACCATGGGGTGACGGCGGAGCCAGGCGTTGAGTCGATGCACGTCTCAAGCCTAGGCAGTCGCGCGAGGTGCCCAGGTCCGCCGGTAGGGCGATCCGTCCTACTCCGTAGGTCGGAGACGCCCCGGCACCGGTTGGGAGGGGCTCCCGGAGGCCCGGTAGCGTCCCGCCCCATGACTTGGATGCGCTGGGCGCCCGCCATGGAACAGGCCCTGTACGACCCGGACGGCGGCTTCTACCGCAGGCCGGAGGGCCCGGCCGGGCACTTCCGCACCTCGGTGCACGCCTCGCCGAGGTTCGCCCGAGCGGTGGCCCGGTTGCTGCTCGAGGTTGACGCGGCCCTCGGCCGTCCGGAGGAGCTGGCCCTGGTCGACGTCGGGGCCGGGCGCGGTGAGCTGCTGACCGGGGTGCTGGCCGAGCTGCCCGGCGAGGTGCTGGCGCGGCTGCGCCCGTACGGCGTGGAGATCGCGGAGCGCCCGGCCGGGCTTCCGTCCACAGTCCTGTGGACGGACGAGCTGCCGCGCGGCCTGACCGGGCTGCTGTTCGCCAACGAGTGGCTGGACAACGTGCCGCTGGACGCCGGGGAGGTGGACGGGGAGGGGGTGCTGCGCTACGTCGAGGTGGACACCGCGACCGGTGCGGAGCGGCCCGGCGAGCCGGTCTCGGCGGCGGACGCGGCCTGGGCCGAGCGCTGGTGGCCGGTCGAGCACCCCGGGGACTTCGTGGAGTTTGGTGGGCCCCGGGACGCGGCCTGGGCGCGGGCCGTGGCCGGGCTGGAGCGCGGTCTGGCCGTTGCCGTCGACTACGGGCATACGGCGCAGCGGCGACCGTTCGTCGGCACCCGCGCGGGTTTCCGGGAGGGCCGGGAGGTGGCCCCGGTGCCGGACGGCTCCTGCGACGTCACCGCGCACGTCGCGCTGGACGCGATCGCCGCGCCCGGTCTCCACAGCCTGTGGACAACCCAGCGCGAGGCCCTGCGCGCGCTCGGGGTGAGCGGCGCTCGCCCGTCGCTCGCGCTCGCCTCCACCGACCCGGCGGCGTACCTGCGGGCGCTGAGCGGCGCGGGGGAGGGGGCCGAACTCACCGACCCGAGCGGGCTGGGCGCCTTCGGCTGGCTGGTCCAGGCCGTCCACATGCCGGTACCGGCGGCCTTGGAACTGGTGCCGGGATGGCAGACTCTGGGTTCATGAGGGAGACCACGGTCGGCATCGGGGCGGGAGCCGAGAACTTCACCGGCGAGGCGGGCACCACCGACATGGTGCTCAACATCGGCCCGCAGCACCCGGCCACGCACGGCGTGCTGCGGCTGCGTCTGCTGCTCGACGGCGAGCGGATCATCACGGCCGAGCCGGTGATCGGCTACATGCACCGGGGCGCGGAGAAGCTGTTCGAGGCCCGTGACTACCGGCAGATCATCATGCTGGCCAACCGGCACGACTGGCTCTCCGCCTTCTCCAACGAGCTGGGCGTCGTCCTCGGCGTCGAGCGGATGCTCGGCATGGAGGTCCCCGAGCGGGCGGTCTGGATCCGCACTCTGCTGGCCGAGCTCAACCGGGTGCTCAACCACCTGATGTTCCTCGGCTCCTACCCGCTGGAGCTCGGCGGGATCACCCCGATCTTCCACGCCTTCCACAGCCGCGAGGAGCTCCAGCACGTGCTGGAGGAGGCCTCCGGCGGCCGGATGCACTACATGTTCAACCGGGTCGGCGGCCTCAAGGAGGACCTGCCGGCCGGCTGGCTCGGCCGGGTCCGCGCCGCCGTCGCCAAGGTGCGCTCGGAGATGCCGGTCTTCGAGAACCTCGTCCTCGGCAACGAGATCTTCCGCGCCCGCACCGCCGGCGTCGGCGTCCTCACCAAGGCGCAGGCCGAGGCGTACGGGGTCAGCGGCCCGATCGCCCGGGCCAGCGGGCTCGACTTCGACCTGCGCCGCGACGAGCCCTACCTCGCGTACGGCTCCGAGGAGCTGCGGCAGGTGCTCACCGTGGTCACCCGGGAGGAGGGCGACTGCCTGGCCCGCTTCGAGTGCCTGCTGGAGCAGACCCTCAACGCGCTGGACCTCGCCGACGCCTGCCTCGACAAGATCGCCACCCTGCCGTCCGGCCCGGTCAACCAGCGGCTGCCCAAGGTGCTCAAGGCACCGGAGGGCAGCACCTACGCGTGGACCGAGAACCCGCTCGGGATCAACGGCTACTACCTGGTCTCGCGCGGCGACAAGACGCCGTGGCGGCTCAAGCTGCGCTCGGCGTCCTTCAACAACATCCAGGCGCTGACCGAACTGCTGCCCGGGACGCTGGTCGCGGACATGGTGGCGATCCTCGGGTCGATGTTCTTCGTGGTCGGCGACATCGACAAGTAGGCCGGTACCGACGAGTGGGTCACCCGGTCTTGGACTTCCTGGCCGGGTCGGCCGGGTGCGGAGCCACCTTCCGGTCGCCCTTGGTGGCGATCCGCGCCTCGCACAGCCGGGCCAGCACGTCGTAGCCCGCCTTGCCCATCAGCTCGGTGAGCTCGGGGCGGTAGCTGACGTACACCGGCTCCGCGCCCTGGTGCGCGGCCGGCGCCCCGGTGCACCACCAGTGCAGGTCATGGCCGCCCGGGCCCCAGCCGCGGCGGTCGTACTCGCCGATCGAGACCTGGAGGTAGCGGGTGTCGTCGGGGCGGTCGATCCAGTCGTAGGTGCGGCGGATCGGCAGCTGCCAGCAGACGTCCGGCTTGGTCTCCAGCGGCTCGCGGCCCTCCTTGAGGGCCAGCGCGTGCAGGGCGCAGCCGGCGCCGCCCGCGAAATCCGGGCTGTTCACGAAGATGCAGGCGCCGTTGACCCGGCGGGTCTGCCGGTCGCCGTCCTCGTCCAGCATGGTGATGCCGCCGTCGGACTTGATCCGGCCCTTGGCGTCGGTGCCCTCGGCGAAGTTCTCCCACAGCTCGGGGGTCAGCCGCGCCGCGTGCCCCAGGACGCGCTTCTCGTCGTCCTCGTCCGAGTAGTGGGCGCCCAGCGTGCAGCAGCCGTCCGACTCGCCGCGGCCCTCGCGGATGCCGTGGCAGCCCTGGCCGAAGACACAGGACCAGCGGGAGGTCAGCCAGGTGAGGTCGCAGCGGAAGACCTGCTCCTCGTCGGCGGGGTCGGCGAACTCGACCCAGGCGCGCGGGAAGTCGAGCGGGACCTCGTCGCGCGGGATCTCGCGGCGCAGGGTCGGCATCGCGAGGTCGACGGGGGCGGGGGAGGCCTTGGGCTTCGCCTTGGCCTTCTTCTTGGACGTTTCTCCTGGTGCCACCCGGCAAGGGTAGAGCTTCGCGGGGGCGAACGGGCCGGTGGCCGCACCCGAGTCCGTGCCCGGGGTGGCGCCCGGGTGGGCTCCGGGCGGCGTGAAGGCGGGGTGAAGAGGTCCGGCGGTCGGTCCGGGAGGGGCGGGAGGGTGCCTAGGATGGCGGCCGGTCCGCTACGGGGAGGTACGGGATGGCAGGCGGCAGCACCGGGAAGTCCGACGGCGGCAGCGGCGGGTTCGTCATCAAGCCGTGGGAACTGCGCGGCGAGGGGCGGGAGTTCGAGAAGATCGGGCGCGAGCTGGGCAAGGCCGCCGGCACCCTGGAGGAGAGTCTGGCCGCGCTCGGCACGCCCTGGGGCGCGGACAAGGCGGGCAGCGCCTTCGCCGCCGTGTACGGTCCGGCGCACGGTGAGCTCCTCGGTGGGCTCAAGGGGTTGGCCGGCGGAGTGGGCCGGGTCGGGGCCGGGCTGCGCGCGATGGCGGAGCGGACCACCGACACCGACACCTCGACGACGGACGGCTTCGCGGGGAAGGCCCAACCGGCGGTCAGCCCGCCAGGGGTGTCACCCGCGGTGTATTCGGTTGCCGGGTCGGCAACCCCGGGGGCGGCGCCGGTCGTCCCCAAGGACATGTCGGTCTGACCGGCCCGGCTCGAAGGGGGAGATGCGCGTGTCCCGGAAACTGCCCGAGGAACTGGTCCCGCTCCTGGCCAGGACCGGCCAGCCCTGGCCGCAGGCCGACGAGGAGGGGCTGCGCAAAGCAGCCGCGCTCTGGCGGGAGTTCGGCTCCGAGGCCGACCGGCTGACCCGCCGCTGCGGGGAGTCCGTCCAGCGGGTGACCGCCGACAACTCCGGTCACGCGGTCGAGTCCTTCAGCGCGTACTGGCAGACCTTCAGCGGCGGCGGCAAGGGCCACCTGGACGACGCCCATACCGCGGTCGGGCTGGTCGGCACCGCCTTCGACACCGCTGCCCGGGCCGTGGACAGCTGCAAGGCGGAGATCATCGCCACCCTGCAGAACCTGGCGGCCGAGCTCAAGCAGGCCCAGGAGCAGGCCGCCAAGGTCCAGCAGGCCGCGGCCTCGGTCGCCACGGCGGCGAAGACCGACGACGGGCCCGGGCGGACCGGGGTGTTCGGCGGCCTGCAGAAGGCCGTCGCCGGCGTCGCCGACGACGTGAAGAACGCCGCCACCACCCAGGTCGCCGCCGGCGTCGAGGACGTCGCGGTCGAAGCGGCCGGGCTGAAGATCGCCGGCCTGCTCGCCGAACTCGGCCGCAGCATGAAGGACGCCCTGTCCACCGCGCTCAAGGAGCCCGCCGCCGTCGCCCTGCTGCGGCTCGGCACCACCTCCGGCACGGGGATCACCTCCGCCTCCTACCGCACCGAGGGCGGCTTCGACCCGCGCGCCGCCGGACTGCCCGCCGCGCTCGGCGAGCCCGGCGTGCTCGGGGCGGACGGCACCGGGCTGGTCCTGCTCTCCGGCAAGGACGGCAAGCCCGTGGTCGGCGTGCCCGGGCTCAGCGTCAAGGTCGACGCCCACGGACAGCCCGTCCTCGGCGCGGACGGCAAACCCGTCATCCTGCGCTCCGACGGGACCCAGGTCGCCGACGCCGCCGGGCTGCTGGTGCTGACCGGGCCGGACGGAAAGCCGGTGGTCGGGGTCTCGGACCTGGCCGTCCAGCGGGACGGGCACGGGAAGCCGGTGCTCACCGACGAGGCGGGCAAGGAACTGCACGGGCTCGCGCTGGCGGACCTGACGGACCCGCGGGACGCGAAGGGGGATCCGAAGACCGACCCGGTCGACCCGAAGGACGACCCGAAGGACGATCCGAAGATCGACCCGAAGACCGACCCGAAGGCCTCGGGCCCGGTGACGGTGTCGGCCGCGGTGCCGGTGGTGGATCCGACGGTGGTGCCGTCCGTGGTCTCCTCCGCGGTCTCGGGTCCGTCCGAGGCCGCGGCCGATCCGGTGGCGGCCTCCGCTCCGGCGTCCGGCCCCTCGTACCCGGGGTCGCACCGGGGCGCGGCAGCCGCCTCCGCCGACTGGTCGCCGCCCGCGGCGCGGGACGACGGTCCGGCGGTCCGGGCGGCCTCGGCGCCCTCTCACCAGGGCGGCGGGTCGGTGGCGGCGAGCTGGCCGGACGGGGACTACCCGCTCCAGGCGCCCGCGCACAACGGCGGAGGTGACGGCGGTGGCGGCGGTGGCGGCAGCGCGCCGGTGACCGTACGGACGGACTCGGTGAGCGCGCCGCCCGCGCCCTCCGTCTCGGCGTCCGTCTCGCCGTCCGGCGGCGGTCCCGGCTACAGCCCGGCGCCGGACGCGCCCTCGCCGGTCCGACAGGCCGGAGTGATAGGAGTGGCCGGGCAGTTCGGGACGCCGGCGTACGCGGGCGGCTACCCGGTGGCCGGTCCGGTCGGCACCGTCGGGCCCGGGCCGCTCGCGGTCGGCGTCGGCGGGGCCCCCGTGCATGCGGCGGCACCCTTCGGCAGCGGCGTCGGCGCGGGAGCGCCCGGCGGCGTCGTGGGCGGCGTTCCCGCCACCGGCGCGCCGGCGGCCGGTGCCCCCGTCACCGGAGTTCCCGGGGTCGTCGAGCCTCGACCCGGCGGACCCCGTACCCCGGTCGGCGTCGCGCCGCACCCGGTCGCGTCCGGCCCGGTCGCCGCGCCGCCGCCCCCGGCCGAGCCGCCGATCGTCGGCACCACCCCGGTCATCGGCCGGCCCGAGCCGCACCACGTCGAAGGCCGCCGCCGGGACACCGCCGCAGGCCTCGCCGACCCGACCCTGGCCTGGGGCGCCGTCCCGGTCGCCACCGCCCACGCGATGGCGCTCCAACTCGCCCTGCGGGCCCGACGCGGCCCGCTCGCCGACGACCGGGAGCCCCGGCTGCGCACCATCGCGGACAGCCGCCCGTACGGCCTGCCCGGCGGGCTCGGACCGGTCGACCCCGAGCACCAGGCCGAACTCGAACGCCGAGTGCCCCGCGACGAGGACGACCTGCCCGCCCGCCACCCCGACCCGGCCGTCGGCGGCTGGACCGAGGCCGTCAACGCCGGCGGCTACCGCGATGCCGGCCGGGCCAACAACAGCCTGGAGATCGCCCTCTCCGCCGTCGACACCTACACCGGCCGCCCCACCTGTGCCGCCCCGCGCATCCCCACCGAGGGCGACGCCGGCGAACGCGGCGGCCGCGACCGGGCCGAACGTGAACTCGGCGCCCCCTTCCGCGATCTCGGCGACGGCGGCCAGGCCTTCAACCGCCTCGCCGCCGAACTCCGCCGCGCCGGCCACGGCGCCCAGGCCGTCCTCCTCACCCTGGACGCCTACGGCCGCCCCCACGCCTGGAACGCCGTCAACCACCGGAACGCCGTCACCTACCTCGACCACCAACTCGCCCGCCACAGCCCCGCCCCCCTCCACCCCGCCACCCAAGGCCTCTGGGCCATCGCCCTGACCCCCGAAGGCCGCCCCCTCGACCTGGCCGCCGCCTGAGCCCTCCCTTGCGGCATCGAGGTCTTCGGCTCGAACCGACTGCGGCGCGGCCCCGCCCGTGGTCGGCCGGCCCCGGCCGCAGCGGGCGTCGGCGCGATGCCGTGGGGGCGGGGCTGGATGATGGTGGGGTTTCGACTCGATGACGGGGGTGGATGGGTGATCTCGCGGGCGCAGGCGGTGGAGGCGGGGCATCGGTGGATCAACGGGGATCTGCCGCAGCGGGCCGGGACGGTGCGGCGGGTGTGTGCGCACGAGTTCGAGCTCGGGTGGGTGGTGTGGGCGGAGCCGGTGCGCCTGGAGGTGGATCCGCGGACGGGGGAGCGGCGGGCGCCTGAGGAGGTGGGGGCCGCGTGTGCGGTGGTGGACCGGGAGAGCGGGCGGTTCACGGTGTGGCCGTCGGTGCCGGTGGACGAAGTGGTGGGGCTCTACCGGGACTTCGTGGGTGCGGGCGGGTACGACCCGACGCTGCCGCCGGCGACCGGCCGGGGTGCCCGGGCCGAGCTGACGTACCGGGACGCCGCCGGTGAGACCCGCTCGTTGGCGTTGTGGTCGGCCGCCGGCCTGCCGCACCCGGCGCTGCGCGGCTGGTGGTGGCTGCGGGAGCAGGGCATCGCCGCCGAGGACGTGCTGGCCGTACGGACGGACCTGCGGCTGAGCGCGCTGCCCGGCGGCTACTGGGCGTACGCGCTGGCGGCCGAACTCCCGCACCTGCGGCCGGACTTCGACCTTCCGTACGGCCCACGGTTCGACCATCGCGCAGCCGCCGTGCGGGAGTTGCCCGCGCCGCCGGACGGTCCGGCCCGCAACCGGGTGCCGTTTCCGCGCGCGGCGGCGCCGCGGCCGCCGGAGTCGGACCAGGACCTGGCCCGGCGACTGGCCGAGCGGTTCGGCCCGGCCGGTGTGCAGCGCTTCGACCCGGCGGACGTGGCGCGGGCCGAGCTGTCCGGGGACGCGGCCGCGCTGCTGCTGGCGGTGGGGGTGCCGGTCGCCGTCGAGGGTTTCTTCGCGCTGCACCACCCGGGGGTGGTGGCGATCGCGGACGGCTCTCGCGCGGGCACCGTCCTGCCGCCGCTCGCCGCGCACCTCGCGTCGCTCGGCCGGGGCACCCGGATGGCCGAGCGCGAGCGGCTCGCGCTCGGCGGGCAGCTGCTGCTGGGCACGGACGGCTGGGCGGCCGTCACCCTCGACACCCGGCTGGGCACCGTCCAGGCGGTCGACCCCGACTACGCGACCGCCCGTCACTGCAATGCCGACCTGCGTGCCTTCGTCCGCTGCCTGGAACTGTTCGCCGGCTGGTGGCCGACGCTGCGCGGGCTCGACCCGGCGGCCGTGGGCGAGGCGGTGGACGTCCTGCAGCGCGGTCTCGCTGAGCTGGACGGTACGGTCTACGGCGATTCGGAGAACTGGTGGGCCGTTGTCGTGGAGCAGTTGTGGGACGGTCTGCTCTGACGGAAGGTCGATGACGGGACGTCGGTCCGCGGGCCCGGGAACCGGACACCGGCCCCGGGCTGTCAGAACGATCAGATGACCGCGAAGCAGATGTACCGAAGCAGCAGCTGGAGCACCGAGCCGTGACCGCCCCGCCCCGCGCCGCCCAGACGGCCGTCCTCGCCGCGCTCGCGGTCCTGGCCACCGGGTGCGCCGCCGGCGGCCCCGTGCTGCGGGCCCGTTCGGCCGCGGCGACGCCGGCGTGTCACGCCCCGGTGGTGATCGGGCACCGGGGGGCACCCCGCAACGCGCCCGAGAACACCATGGCCTCCTTCGAGACCGCCCTCGCCCAGGGCGCCGACTGGGTGGAGACCGACGTCCAGACCACCCGGGACGGTGTCCCGGTGCTGATGCACGACCCCACCGTGGACCGCACCACCAACGGCAAGGGCGCCGTCGCCGACCTGACCGCCGCCCAGGTCGCAGCCCTGCGGGTGACGGTGGGACCCGGCGCGGCCCAGCCGGTGCCGACCCTGGAGGAACTGCTCAAGCGCCTCTCCGGCAGCAGCGCCACGCTGCTCATGGAGATCAAGTGGCAGCGCCCCGAGGACGTCGCCCGGATCGCCCGGATCGCGGTCGGCAGCAAGGCGCACGTCATCCTGTACTCCTTCTCCGCCGACCACCTGCGCCAGGCCCACGCCGTCGCGCCGGCCCTGCCGGTGGTGCTGATCCAGGGCGGCGGGATCGCCGAGGACCCGGGTGGCCTCAAGCTGGACGGCATCGCCCTGGACGCCGGTCTGGCCACCGCCGCCCGGATCGCGGCCGAGCGCAAGGCCGGGCGCGAGGTGTACGTCTGGACGCTGGACGACGAGGAGTCCTGGCAACTGATGACGGCCCGGGACGCAGACGGCCTGATCACCGACACCCCGGGCCCGGCCCGTCGCTGGGTGGACACCGACTGCCGTACCGAGCGCCGGGCCGGACCGCGCGGGCACTGAGGCCGCACGGAACGGTCGCCCG
Source organism: Kitasatospora sp. NPDC004669 (assembly GCF_040609455.1). Classification (NCBI taxonomy): domain Bacteria; kingdom Bacillati; phylum Actinomycetota; class Actinomycetes; order Kitasatosporales; family Streptomycetaceae; genus Kitasatospora; species Kitasatospora sp. NPDC004669. The sequence goes on along the minus strand of NZ_JBEXKB010000069.1, from coordinate 35,025 downwards.
GCCTTGCACCGCAGTGGCCGGGACCAGCGCGAATACCGTCACAACCGATCTCCGTCGGGGCCGGATCGCGTAGCGTGGAGAGTTATGCGACTCGGTGTGCTCGACGTAGGTTCCAACACGGTCCACTTCCTCGTGGTGGACGCCCATCCGGGTGCTGCCCCGTTGCCCGCGTACTCGCACAAGGCCGAGCTGCGCCTGGCCGAGCTGCTGGACGACTCCGGCGCGATAAGCGAGGCCGGTATCGAGCGGCTGGTCGGTCACGTCACCTCCTCGCTGCGGGTCGCCGAGGACAAGGGCGTGGTCGACATCCTGCCCTTCGCCACCTCCGCCGTCCGCGAGGCCGTCAACGGTGAGCAGGTGCTGCGCCGGGTCGCCGCCGAGACCGGGGTCGAGCTGAGGGTGCTCTCCGGGCAGGACGAGGCCCGGCTGACCTTCCTGGCCGTCCGTCGCTGGTTCGGCTGGTCCTCGGGCCGGCTGCTCAACCTGGACATCGGAGGCGGCTCGCTGGAGATCGCCTGCGGCCTGGACGAGCAGCCCGACGTCGCCTGCTCGCTGCCGCTGGGCGCCGGTCGGCTGACCGCCGGCTGGCTGCCCGGGGACGTCGCCGACCCGGACGGGCTGCGCGAGTTGAGGCGACACATCCGGGCCGAGATCGCGAACGTGGTCGGCGAGATCTCCCGGCTCGGGCCGCCGCAGCACGCCGTCGCCACCTCCAAGACCTTCAAGCAACTGGCCCGGATGACCGGCGCCGCCCCCGCCGACGCCGGCCCGTACGCCGACCGCCGGCTCACCCGCGCCGGGCTGTCCGCCTGGGTGCCGCGGCTGTCCACGATGACCGTCGCCCAACGCGCGCAGATCCCCGGCGTCTCCGAGGGGCGGGCCAAGCAGCTGCTGGCCGGCGCGCTGGTCGCGGACGCCGCGATGGACCTGTTCGGCCTGGAGGAGCTGGACGTCTGCCCGTGGGCGCTGCGCGAGGGCATCATCCTGCGCCAGCTGGACGCCATGGACAGCCCCGCCGACCGCCGCCGCCCCGCCCTCACCTCGTAGGGCGTGTCTGACAATTCCCGCCGCGCGCTGATCCGACGCGAATTGTCAGACACGCCCGGGGCGTGTCCGGCTCAGCCGCGGAGCACGCGCCGCCGGTCACTGCGCCGGGCGCCCGGTCCCGTTCGGCGTGTGCTCCGCTTACGCTGTCTCCCGTGGTGCAACCAGCGGGCGAGGACGGGACGCGGGAGGGCCGCGCTCCCGGTGACGGGCAGCCGCGGCCGGACGACACGCGCCGCCGGCTCGGCAAGGCGGTCAAGGGCGCCACCACGGCGCAGGCCGCCAAGGCCGTCCAGGCGGCCCAGCGCACCGCGAAGAAGGCCGCCGCGACGACCGTCGAGAAGGCCGCGGCCAAGAAGAAGGCCGCCGGTAAGACCGGGAAGGCCGCCGGTAGGACCGGGAAGGCCGCCGGTAGGACCGGGAAGACCGCCGAGAAGGCCGGGAGGACCGCCGAGAAGCGGACCGGCGCGGCCAAGGAGCAGCCCCGGGAGACCCGTACCACCCGGGCCGCCGGCGCCGCCAAGGCCGCCGTCCAGTCGGTGCGCTCGGTCAAGGCCGCCAAGCGAGACGCCGCCCGCCCGCCGCTGCTGCGTACCACCGACCGGCTGGTGCTGCCCCAGCACCCCACCCTGCACATCCCCGACACCAAGGTGGTCCTTTCCACCGCCTCGGTGTACCCGGCCAGCACCGCCGTCGCCTTCGAGCTGGCCGCCAAGCTCGGTTACGACGGGGTCGAGGTGATGGTCTGGAACGACCCGGTCAGCCAGGACATCGACGCCCTGCGCCGGCTCTCCGACGCCCACCAGCTGCCGATCCTGGCCGTGCACGCGCCCTGCCTGCTGATCACCCAGCGGGTGTGGACCACCGACCCGTGGACCAAGCTGGTCCGGGCCCGGGCCGCGGCCGAGAAGCTCGGCGCGAGCGCCGTGGTCGTCCACCCGCCGTTCCGCTGGCAGCGCCAGTACGCCCGCGAGTTCGTCGAGGGCATCAACCGGATGGCGGGCGAGACCGACGTCCGCTTCGCCGTCGAGAACATGTACCCGTGGCGCTACCGCGACCGCGAGGTGCTCGCCTACGCCCCCGGCTGGGACGTCACCGACGAGGAGTACCGACACTTCACCATCGACCTCTCGCACGTCGCCACCTCGCGGATCGACACCTTCGCGATGGTCGAGCGGATGGGCGAGCGCCTCGCCCACGTCCACCTGGCCGACGGCAGCGGCTCCGGCAAGGACGAGCACCTGATCCCCGGCCGGGGCAAGCAGCCCTGCGCCGAGCTGCTGGAACACCTGGCCCGCACCGGCTTCGACGGCCACGTGGTGCTGGAGGTCAACACCCGCCGTTCCGCGTCCCCCGCCGAACGCGAGGCCGACCTGGCCGAGGCCCTCGCCTTCACGCGCTTGCACCTGGCCACCCCCTCGCGCGTACGCTGAGGCTCGGCCCGCGTGGGCGCGAACGTCCTTGCCGAGGGGGAACTGTGACGAAGGATCGGCTGTTCAGCGAGCTCGGCAACTTCCGGGAGCTGGCCGAGAGCTTCGGCTCGGTGGCCGCCGAGTACGACGCGGCGCGCCCGAGCTACCCGGACGAACTGTTCGACGAGCTGGAGCGGCTCTGGGGCCACGGCCTCAAGGGGGCCCGGGTCCTGGACGTCGGCGCCGGCACCGGCATCGCGACCCGGCTGCTGGCCGCCCGCGGCGCGGACGTGATCGCCGTCGAGCCCTACGCCGGGATGGCCGCCCAGCTGCGGGCCGCTTCGCCGCGGCTCCCGCTGGTCCGCGGCAACGGCGACGACCTGCCCTTCCACGATGACTCCGCCGACCTGATCACCTACGCCCAGGCCTTCCACTGGACCCGCCCCGAGCGCTCCGTCCCGGAGGCGATCCGGGTGCTGCGGCCCGGCGGCGCGCTCGCCGTCTGGTGGAACGTGCACGACGAGACCGTGCCCTGGGTCCGCGCCCGGGTCGAGCGGCTGACCGCCGCGCTGCCCGGCCGCTACCACGGCTACGGCCGGATCACCGAGCACACCGGCCACTTCGCCCCGGCCGGGCTGGCGGTCGGGCACGCCCGGCTGCGCTGGGAGCGGCGGGTCACCGTCGAGCACGTGCTCACCGACCTCACCTCCCGCTCCTTCCTGGCCTCGCTCACCCCCGAGGAGCGCGCCCCGATCCTGGCCGTCGAACGGGAGGCCCTGCGCGCCGACTTCCCGGACGACCTCGTGGTCGAGCCCTTCACCCTGGACCTCACCGTGGCCGTCAAGCAGGGCTGACCCGGCGTGCCCGCATCCCGGACGGACTGCCCGCCGTCCGGACGGCGGGCGTAGGCTCGGTAGCCACCAGCGGCCCCCGCACCTCCTCTCCCGCGGGGCGCCGTCGAGAGCCCCGAAGGAGTGGAGCACAGTGCCCGAGCTGAGGTCCCGTACGGTCACCCACGGTCGCAACATGGCAGGCGCCCGGGCGCTTCTCCGGGCGGCCGGCGTAGCCCGCGAGGACTTCGGCAAGCCGATCATCGCGGTCGCCAACTCCTTCACCGAGTTCGTCCCCGGCCACACCCACCTGCAGCCGGTCGGCCGGATCGTCTCCGAGGCGATCAAGCGGGCGGGCGGCATCCCGCGCGAGTTCAACACCATCGCCGTGGACGACGGCATCGCGATGGGCCACGGCGGGATGCTCTACTCGCTGCCCTCGCGCGACCTGATCGCCGACTCGGTCGAGTACATGGTCAACGCGCACTGCGCCGACGCACTGATCTGCATCTCCAACTGCGACAAGATCACCCCGGGCATGCTGATGGCCGCGCTGCGCCTCAACATCCCGACCGTCTTCGTCTCCGGCGGCCCGATGGAGGCCGGGAAGGCCACCCTGGTCGACGGCACCGTACGCAAGCTGGACCTGGTCGACGCGATCTCCCAGGCGGTCAACGAGAACGTCTCCGACGAGGACATCGCGATCATCGAGGAGAACGCCTGCCCGACCTGCGGCTCGTGCTCCGGCATGTTCACCGCCAACTCGATGAACTGCCTGACCGAGGCGATCGGCCTGTCCCTGCCGGGCAACGGCTCGGTGCTCGCCACCCACACCGCCCGCCGGGCCCTGTACGAGAACGCGGGTCGGACGGTCGTCGAGATCGCCGACCGCCACTACGGCCAGGACGACGCCTCGGTGCTGCCGCGCGCGATCGCCACCCGCGCCGCCTTCGAGAACGCCATGGCCCTGGACATCGCCATGGGCGGCTCGACCAACACCATCCTGCACCTGCTCGCCGCCGCCCAGGAGGCCGAGCTGGACTTCGACATGCGGGCCATCGACGCCGTCTCCCGCAAGGTGCCCTGCCTGTCCAAGGTCGCGCCCAACGGCTCGTACTACATGGAGGACGTGCACCGGGCCGGCGGCATCCCGGCCATCCTCGGCGAGCTGTACCGCGCCGGGCTGCTCAACGAGGACGTCCACACCGTGCACGCCGACTCGCTCGCCGAGTGGCTCAAGACCTGGGACGTACGCGGCGGTTCGCCCTCCGCCGAGGCCGTCGAGCTGTGGCACGCCGCCCCCGGCTGCGTCCGCTCCGCCGAGGCCTTCTCGCAGTCCGAGCGCTGGGAGTCGCTGGACACCGACGCCGCCAAGGGCTGCATCCGCAGCGTCGAGCACGCCTACTCGGTCGAGGGCGGCCTCGCGGTGCTGTACGGCAACCTCGCCGAGGACGGCTGCATCGTGAAGACGGCCGGCGTGGACGAGTCGATCTGGACCTTCAGCGGCCCGGCCGTCGTGGTCGAGTCCCAGGAGGACGCGGTCGAGGCGATCCTCGCCAAGCGCGTCAAGGAGGGCGACGTCGTCGTCATCCGCTACGAGGGCCCCAAGGGCGGTCCGGGCATGCAGGAGATGCTGTACCCGACCTCCTTCCTCAAGGGCCGCGGCCTCGGCAAGGCCTGCGCGCTGGTCACCGACGGCCGCTTCTCCGGCGGCACCTCGGGGCTGTCCATCGGCCACGCCTCCCCGGAGGCGGCCTCCGGCGGCACCATCGCGCTGGTCGAGGACGGCGACACCATCGCCATCGACATCCCGGGCCGCAGGATCTCCCTGGAGGTGCCGGAGGAGGTCCTCGCCGAGCGTCGCCGCGCCCTGGAGGCCGCGGGCGGCTACCGGCCGAAGAGCCGCGACCGCCAGGTCAGCCAGGCGCTGCGGGCCTACGCGGCGATGGCCACCTCGGCGGACAAGGGCGCCGTCCGGGACGTCGGCAAGCTCGGCTGAGACACCGGCATCCACTATGCTCGGCGGGTCCTCGGCGATAGCCAAGCCGAGGACCCGCAACATCCGTACCGAACGGCCGCAGGGCATGCGGTTGCAGGGCGTGGAGACCTCGGCATCGGCTGGTCAGTGAAGCGCCAACCAGGACGGCGGGTAACCGCCCGACCAGTCCGGTCGCGAGGCCGGAGGGAATCCTTGGCGTTTAGCCGGGGAGGAAGCCAAAATCGAGGGCGTGAGCGAGCAGCCCCCCACCCCCGCCCCCAAGGCCGCCGGCGCCCCCGAGCCCGAGCCGATCCGCTTCTTCGGCACCAGCTGGCTGAACCGGGACGACGGCTACTGGCTGCGCCGGGTCGGCGTCTCGGCCGGCGCCCTGGTCGCCACCGCCGCCGCCGTGCTGGTGCTGCGCTTCGGCGTCGAGGGCGTCGCGCTCTCCGACAGCGGCGGCTTCCTCAACGGGCTGCTGACCGCCGCCATCGCGGTCTGCTCGATGATGGCCGTCCTGCGCACCTGGAAGGTGCTCACCGAGGGCAAGGACCAGCTGACCGGCTGGATGGCCGAGGACAAGTCGCTCGGCGCGGTCTGGCTGATCGGCGGGGCCGGCGCCCTGGCCGCCTACTTCGCCCGCAGCCTGGTCGAGGCCCCCGGCGAGGGGGTCAAGCGGGCCGCCTACCAGCGGGCCGTCGAGCAGCACGGGAAGCGCCGGACGAGCCGCAGCGGCCGGCCCGGCGCCAAGACGCCGGGCCGGGGCAAGCGCAAGCGCTGACCGCGGTCAGCTGCGGCTGGCGGTGCCGCACCCGCCGGGCTCGGCGGGCAGGTCCTTGCTGCGGTCGTACGGATCGGTGGTCGGACCGGTCTGCTCGGGGTGTGGCCGGGCGAACTGGTGGAACTGCGGGTGCATGAAGCCGTCGTAGACGTCGCAGGAGCTGTTCCCCACGTGCGACCGCCCGTTGGCGAAGACCAGCTTCTTGGGTTCGACCTTGTAGTGGTCGGGATCGTAGAAGCGGAAGTCGTCGGTCCTGCGGACGATCGTCCGGGCCGTCCACGTGTCGTCGGAGGCGTCGGAAGCACGGACGATCAGGCCCGCAGGCTTGGCGGTGCCGTCCTGCGGGTCGGGCTGCTGCTGCGAGGCGCCGGGCGAGGGGCGGCGCTCCCTGGCCAGCTTCTCGGCTTCGGGGCCGGGTCGCAGCGGGTAGACGTAGGTGAAATCGGTGTGGATCAGGACGCCGCCGTCACCGTCCCCCTCGTAGCTGATCCGGCCCTGGACCTTGATGGTGTCGCCGACCGGGAGCGCCTCGCGCGGGTCGAAGCGGGAGAACCAACTGGTCGCGTTGGCGCCCTTCTTGGGGTGGTCGAGGGCGGCGACGGCATCGGCCCGGTCCTCGCGGTCGAGCATCGCCAGTGCGGCGTCCGGGCGGCCGCCGGCGATCACCTTGGGGTCGAGGTTGGTGGCCGTCAGGTAGTCCTTGACCTGTTGGAGCTGGGCGGCGACCTCGTCGGCGTCGAAGACCCCGGTGGCCTTGGCCTCGGGCAGCGCCATGGCCTCGGTACCGGTCGGCCAGCCCTCGGCGGGGGAGCCGCGCCAGGGGTGGGCGACGGTCGGCTGGTCGTCGGGCACCGTGGGCGGCGCGGTGGTCGGCTTGGCCGTCTCCGGGGCCACGGTCGGCACCGGGGTGTGCGCGGCCGAGGAGCCGTTCCCGCGGACGTGATCCGAGTACCAGTTGCGCAGCCCGTCGATGTTCAGGGCGGCGAGCAGCACCGCGATGGTCAGCACGACGTACAGCGGCGCGCGCCACTCCAGCTTGCCTCGGCGCTTGGCCGGGCGCGGGTTGCCCCAGGGGTCGACCATCTGGAGCTTGGGCTTGCGCCCGAACCGACGCTTGGCCGTCGCCGGGCCGTCGTTGACGGAGCGGCGGCCGCCCGGGTCGACCGGTGGGGTGCGCTTCCAGCGGGCGGCCAGCATCCGGGTGCGCCCGGACTGCTCCTTCACGGTGGCGGACTTGATGAAGTCCTCGTCCAGGACGAGGCCTGCGAACGGGTCCTTCCCGCCCGCTTCGGACGGGTCGGACCCGCCCGGCTCGCGGCCCTCGGAGGGGCGCGGTTCCGGATCTTCGGCTATCGGCATCGCGCCAGTATGCCGACGGGGTGTGACGATTCGTCGATCGGGGGCACTCTGTGTGGTGAACTCGTGTGCGGGGTGAGTGTGTTCACCACCCTTTGTCCGGAATCGCGTCGGTGTTCAGCCGTGGCTCAGCCCTTGCCGCGGGCCTCCTTCACCCCGTTCACCACCCCGGCGATCGCCAGCAGGACGCCGACCGGGATGAGCGAGACGAGGAACGCGCCGAGCAGGCCGGCGTCCCCGAGGAACAGCTGCGCCAGCGTGTTCAGCACCAGCAGCGCGCCCGCCGCCGGGAGCGCCGACTGCCACGGGTGCTCGCGGGTCCACCGCTGCAGCCGCCGGTCGCCGGTGTCCCGGCGCAGCTGTCCGCCCGCCCAGGCGGTCAGGAAGAAGAAGAACAGACCCCAGCCGGCCGGCTCGGCCAGCATGCTCAGCGACCAGTCGCCGGAGATCGCCTCGACCCCCAGGGCGGTCGCCCCCACTACCGCACCGACTCCCGCGGCCGTTCGCCACGGGCCCATCGTCGCCGAGGCGGCGGCGAGTTGCCGGTTCTCACGTCGGGACATCTCGTCGTGTGCCATGGCTCCACGGTGCGCCCGTACGGGCCCGGAGGCCATAGGGGAAACCCCGGAGTTTTCTCCCTAGGGGCGCCGCTCTCCGATCCGCGGGGACCACGGACCGGACGGTCCCGACGGGCGTCGCCGCGCGGTGCGAGGATGGCCGCAGTACCGAGGCAAGGAGCGGACCATGGGCAGCAGCGCAGCGCACGGACAGAAGATCGCCTTCCTGGGCACCGGCAAGATCGGTGAGGCCCTGCTCTCCGGCCTGCTGCGGGCCGGCAAGGACCCGGCGGACGTCCTGGTGACGGCCCGCCGTCCTGAGCGCGCCGCCGAACTCGCCGCCCGCTACGGCGTGGTGGCGGTCTCCAACGCCGAGGCGGCCAAGCTGGCCGACACCCTGATCCTCGCGGTCAAGCCCCAGGACATGGGCACCCTGCTGGAGGAGCTGGCCCCGCACGTCAGCCCGGACCGGCTGGTGATCTCGGCCGCGGCCGGTGTCCCGACCGCCTGGTTCGAGGAGCGGCTGGCGGCCGGCACCCCGGTGGTCCGGGTGATGCCCAACACGCCGGTGCTGGTGGACGAGGGGATGAGCGTCATCTCCGGCGGCTCGCACGCCACCGAGGAGCACCTGGTGCGCGCCGAGGAGATCTTCAGCTCGGTCGGCAAGGCGCTGCGCCTGCCCGAGTCCCAGCAGGACGCGGCCACCGCGCTGTCCGGCTCCGGCCCGGCCTACTTCTACTTCCTGGTCGAGGCGATGACGGACGCGGGCATCCTGCTCGGCCTGCCCCGGCAGGTGGCGCACGACCTGATCGTGCAGTCCGCGATCGGCGCCTCGGTGATGCTGCGCGACTCCGGCGAGCACCCGGTGAAGCTGCGCGAGGCGGTCACCTCCCCGGCCGGCACCACCATCGCGGCGATCCGCGAGCTGGAGAACCACGGTGTGCGGGCCGCGCTGCTGGGTGCCCTGGAGGCGGCCCGGGACCGCTCCCGGGAGCTGGCCTCCGGCGGCAAGTGACCCGCGACAGAAGTCCCTGCGCGACCCCTCCCACAATCGCGGCGCACCGCCTACGCTCTCGCCAACATCGTCCTACCGGTCGGTAGCGAGGTCGTCTGGAGGTCCGCATTGAGTGCCGTGCCGTCCGTTCGGCCCGTCTCGTCCCCGGTGGCGCCCGGCCTGCGCGTCGGGCGGGCCGCGCTCGCCGTCAGCTTCCTGCTCCAGGGCACCGCCTTCGCGCTGCTGGTCACCTGCATCCCGGAGATCCAGCACCGGTACGGGCTGAGCGACGGGCTGCTGCCGGTCTTCCTGGCCGCCGTGCCGATCCTGGCCGGGGTGGGTTCGGTCCTCTCCGAGCGGCTGGTGAGGCGCACCGGTGCCCGGGCGGTGCTGCGGGTGGTCCAGCCGGCCGTCTGCCTCAGCCTCGCGGGCGCCGGCCTCGGCGACGCGCTGTGGCAACTCGCTCTCGCACTGGGTGCGTTCGGGCTGCTGGTGGGCGCGCTGGACGCCAGTATGAACATGCTCGGGGTGGGCCTGCAGCACCGCTACGGCCGGTCGATCATGATCGGCTTCCACGCCGCGTTCAGCCTCGGCGGCATCCTCGGCGCGGCGATCGCGGGCCTCGGCTCGCACTACGACCTCGGGCTGCCGGTGCTGTTCGGCGCGGCCGCCGCGGTGATCGCCCCGCTCGCGGTGCTGGCCGGCACCCTCCCCCAGCCTTCGGCCGGGGGGACCCCCACCGCCGGTCCGGCCGAACTCGGCGACGCCGTCCGGGAAGCCGCCGAGGCCGCCGCCCGGACCATCCCCTGGCGGCCGCTGCTGCCGCTGTGTCTGGCGATGGCCTTCGCCTACATCGCGGACGCCTCGGTCTCCAACTACAGCGTCAAGTACCTCACCGACGGCCTGGGCAGCCGGGACGACCTGGCCAAGCTCTCCTACCTCGGCTACATGGTCGCGATGCTGCTCGGCCGCGCCCTGGGCGACCGGGCGGTGCAGCGCTTCGGCGCCGTCCCGGTGGTGCGCACGGGCGCCGCGGTGGCCGCGCTCGGCTTCGGGCTGGCCGCCGTGGCGCCCGCCGCCTGGGCGGGCATCGCCGCCTTCACCGTGCTCGGCTTCGGCATCTGCGCGATCATCCCGCAGGTGTTCGCGGCCGGCGGCCGGCTCTTCCCGGCCGACTCGGACGCCGCCGTGGCCCGGCTCAACCTCTTCAACTACGTGGGCTTCCTGATCGGTTCGCCGCTGGTCGGGGCGATCGCCGACGCGAGCTCGTACCGCTGGGCGCTGCTCGCCCCGATGCTGCTGGTGCTCGCCGTCCTGCCGCTGGCCGAGCGCTTCGCCCCGGCACCGGCGACCGCGCCCGCGTAGAACGACGACGGGGCCGGGGCGGGCGGACGGGGGCAGTCCCCCTCTCCCCGTCCCGCCGTCGGCGAGCCCTGGCGGCCGCCCGGCCACCCCCACCCGCTACGGTGGAGGCCATGCCCGAAGACGAGCGTGACACCCCCTGCGGCCTGCACCTCTTCTGGGACGAGGCCGTCACCGCCTACGACTTCGGCCCCGGCCACCCGATGGACCCGACCCGGCTGGCCCTCACCATGCGCCTGGTCGAGGCCCTCGGGCTGAGCACCGGGCCCGGGGTGACCGTCCGGTCCGCGCCGCCCGCCGGGGAGTCCACCCTGCGGCTGGTGCACACCGGGGAGTACGTCGAGGCGGTCAAGCACGCCGCCGCCCACCCCGAGCAGTCGGACCCCCGGCACGGGCTCGGCACCGACGACAACTGGTCCTTCCCGGCGCTCCATTCGGCCTCCGCGCTGATCGCCGGTCAGTCCGTGGCCGCCGCCGAGGCGGTCTGGCGCGGCGAGACCCCGCACGCGGTCAACTTCGCCGGCGGGCTGCACCACGCGATGCCCGCCAAGGCCTCCGGCTTCTGCATCTACAACGACCCGGCCCTCGCCATCGCCCGGCTGCTGGAACTCGGCGCCGAGCGGGTCGCCTACGTCGACGTGGACGTCCACCACGGCGACGGTGTCCAGCAGGCCTTCTGGAACGACCCCCGGGTGCTGACCGTCTCGCTGCACGAGCACCCCGCCACGCTCTTCCCGCAGACCGGCTGGCCCACCGAGACCGGCGGCCCGGACGCCCCCGGTACCGCCGCCAACCTGCCGCTGCCGGCCGGCACCGGCGACTCCGGCTGGCTGCGCGCCTTCCACGCCCTGGTGCCCGAGCTGCTCGGAGCCTTCCGCCCGCAGGTCCTGGTCACCCAGCACGGCGCGGACACCCACCTGGAGGACCCGCTCGCCCACCTCGCCGTGACCGTGGACGCCCAGCGGCTGATCGCCGAGGAGCTGCACGACCTCGCCCACCAGCTGACCGGCGGCCGCTGGGTGGCCACCGGCGGGGGCGGCTACGCGGTGGTGGACGTCGTCCCGCGCACCTGGACCCACCTGGTCGCCACCGCCGCCGGCCGGCCCGTCGACCCGGCCACCGAGACCCCCGAGGCCTGGCGTGCCGAGGTCCACCGCCGCACCCGCCGCCCGGCCCCGCTGCGGATGACCGACGGCGCCCGTCCGGCCTGGCGCGACTTCGAGGCGGGTTACGATCCGGCCGACCGGCTCGATCAGGCCATTCTCGCGAGCCGCCGCGCGGTGTTCCCCCACCACGGCCTGCTGGCCTGATTCCGCCGCCCCGGTTCCGGGCCTGGCAGGCGGTGCGTACGCCCATTGGTGCGAACCGCCGAGTGGCTACGTACTGCAACGGTCCTATCTCTCACCGTACGAGGACTGCACTTCCCCTCTTCCCACTGGTACCACCCATAACTACTCTGGGGATACACGTGTGCCGGTGGAGTCACCGGAGGGGAAGCCGGTGCCTTGCACACGGGTTAAGGGTCGGGTGATGGTCATGAGTTCCGGCGAACGCCCCTTGCAGGAAGTCGTCTTCCTGACCGTGGCGGAGGTTGCCGCGGTCATGCGGGTGTCCAAGATGACCGTGTACCGGTTGGTGCACAGCGGAGAGCTGCCGGCCATCCGGGTCGGGCGGTCCTTCCGGGTGCCCCAGCAGGCGGTGCACGAGTACCTCAAGGAGTCCTACGTGCGGCTTGAGAGCGCGTAGCCCCAGGTCGGGCGGGGGCGGGTCCGCGGTTGTGGATCCGCCCCCGTTCGCCCCGGATTTCCCGCGAGTTTCCCGGTTGCCGGGAGCGCGATTTACAGCCCCGGCCACGCGGACGGTAGGCTAGGCCCTCACGTCAGTCGTATGGACTCCGTCTCTCACGGACGAGAGTCTCAGTGAGCGAGGGTTGTTCCGTGGGCTCTGTCATCAAGAAGCGTCGCAAGCGTATGGCCAAGAAGAAGCACCGCAAGCTTCTCAAGCGCACTCGCGTTCAGCGTCGCAACAAGAAGTAAGCGCCCCCGGCCGCGCCCAGCGCGCCCAGCGCTTCCACCGCCCGCCCAGGCCCCCCGTGGCCCCGGCGGGCGGTGTCGTTTTCACGGCCCGGTACGGCGGCGCGGTACGGTGCACGCAGGCCGCTCGGGCCGAGGGAATGGGGTGCAGCACCGTGGGCGTCGTCGTGCTCGTCACCGGCGTGGCACGCCATCTCGGCGCCCGCTTCGTCGCCGAGGTCCGCCGCAGCCCCGGTGTGGACCTGGTCGTCGGCGTGGACGTGCAGCCGCCGCGGCAGCCGGCCGAGGAGCCGGCCGGTCCGGCCGCGCCGTACACCTTCCACCAGCTCGACCTGCGCCGCCCCGCGGTCTCCCGGGTGATCGCCGAGTACCGGGTGGACACCGTGGTGCACCTGAGCGTCAGCGCCACCGGTCTGGGCTCCACCAACCGCTCCGCGGTGAAGGAGTCCAACGTCATCGGCACCATGCAGCTGCTCGGCGCCTGCCAGAAGGCCCCCGGGGTGCGCCGGCTGGTGGTGAAGTCCACCACCGGCGTCTACGGCTCCGCGCCCCGCGACCCGGCGGTGTTCAGCGAACGGATCCAGCCGAAGGATCCGCCCGGCGGCGGCTTCGCCAAGGACGCGGCCGAGGTCGAGGGCTATGTGCGCGGCTTCGCCCGGCGCCGCCCGGACGTCGCGGTGACGGTGCTGCGCTTCGCCAACATCGTCGGCCCCAACCCCGATACCCCGCTCAGCGAGTACTTCGCGCTGCCCGTGCTGCCGACCGTGCTCGGCTACGACCCCCGCCTGCAGTTCGTGCACGAGGACGACGCGGTCGCGGTGCTCTGCCGGGCCGCCGACGAGCCCGCACCGGGGACCGTCAACACCGGCACCTTCAACGTGGCCGGCGAGGGCGTCCTGCTGCTCTCCCAGTGCGCCCGCCGGCTCGGCCGCCCCACCCTGCCGCTGCTGCTGCCCGCGGTCAGCTGGATGGCCGCGCTGGCCCGGCGGACCCGGCTGGTCGACGTCTCTCCCGAGCAACTGCGGCTGCTCACCCACGGCCGGGTGGTGGACACCACCCGGCTGCGGGAGACCTTCGGCTACCGCCCGGCGTTCAGCACCCCGGAGGCCTTCGCCGACTTCGCCGCCGCCCAGGGCCCGGGCCTGCTGCCGCCCGAGCGGCTGGCCGCTGTCACCGACCGGCTGACCGGGCTGCTCGGTCAGGAGGGGGCCGTCCCCGCCGTGCCGAACGCCGTACCGAACCGCCCCCGCCGACCGAGGAGCTGAAGCCGCCATGAGTGCCGCCGCCGACAACGTGCCGGGCGAGGCCAAGGTCATCCCGATCGAGTCCGCCCCCAGCTATACGTCCCCCGAGGTTCCCGGGCTGGCCGACCGGCTCGCGGGGGCCGTCGGCGGGGCGCTGTCCGGGCAGCTCGGCCCGGCGGCCACCCGGCTGTTCGGCAAGGGCTGGGAGGGCCGGGCCACCGAGGGGCTGGCCTTCCTGCGCCGCCGGATCACCGGCGACTACGAGGTGGACGAGTTCGGCTTCGACCGGGAGCTCACCGAGGAGGTGCTGCTCTCGCTGCTGCGCCCGCTGGCCGAGAAGTACTTCCGGATCGACGTCCAGGGGATCGAGAACATCCCGGCCGAGGGCGGCGCGCTGATCGTCGCCAACCACTCCGGGACGATCCCGCTGGACGCTCTGATGACCCAGGTGGTCATCCACGACCACCACCCGCACCGCCGACACCTGCGGATGCTCGCCGCCGACCTGGTCTTCGTCCTGCCCGGCATCAACGAGCTGGCCCGCAAGGCCGGCCACACCCTGGCCTGCAACGAGGACGCCCAGACGCTGCTGGAACGTGGCGAGGTCGTCGGGGTCTGGCCGGAGGGCTTCAAGGGCATCGGCAAGCCGTTCGCCGAGCGCTACAAGCTCCAGCGCTTCGGCCGCGGCGGCTTCGTCTCCTCGGCGCTGCGGGCCGGGGTGCCGATCGTGCCGTGCTCGATCGTCGGGGCGGAGGAGACCTACCCGATGATCGGCAACGTGAAGACGCTGGCCCGGCTGCTGGGCCTGCCGTACGTGCCGATCACGCCGACCTTCCCCTGGCTGGGGCCGCTCGGGATGCTGCCGCTGCCGACCAAGTGGACGATCCGGTTCGGCGAGCCGATCGCCACCGACGGGTACCCGGCGGAGGCGGCGGACGACCCGATGCTGGTGTTCGACCTGGCCGACGAGGTGCGCGAGACCATCCAGCACACCCTCTACCAGCTGCTGGTGCAGCGGCGTTCGGTGTTCTTCTGACGGGGCTCTTCCGACGGTCCGCAGTCCCCTCTGACGGTTCGCACGGCGAGGGCCCCCGGCGGGGTGCGTTCCGCCGGGGGCCCTCGCCCGTATCGGTCAGCTGCCGCCGAGGATCCGCAGGCCGGGCAGCAGGCCCGGGACCAGCGGGGGCACGTCCACGCCCTGCTGCGGGGCGCCGGGCACGGAGCTGGGCGTGCCGGGCACCTGCGGGGCCTGCGGCGGGGCCACGTCGGCGCTCGGCGAGGGCTTGCCGGCGCCGCCGGTGAGCCCGTTGGTGAGGTCGCCGACCAGCCCGTTGACCGCGTCCGGGGCGCTGGTGGGCAGGGTGCTCGGCAGGCCGCCGCCCTTGGCACCGCCGCCGGCGGAGGAGCCGGTGCCGGGGTTGGCCGGGGCGTGCGCGGTGCTGCCGGGGCGGCTGCCGCCGTTGCCCGCGCCGGTGCCGCCCTGGGACTGCTCGGAGCCGGGCGCGGCACCGGCGCCGTTCGCGGCGGAGCCGACCGGAGAGCCGCCGGTGGGGGAGGACGAGTCGTCGCCCGCTCCGGTGCCGGCCGGGCCACCGCTCTTGGCGGGCGGCTGGGCCAGGCGCAGGGGCGCGACGTCCTCGCTTATGTCGTCGAAGAGCTGGTTCACCAGGTGCGCCTGCTCGGTGAGTTGGACCGGAAGTCGACCCTGCAGCTCGCTCCAGCGGCCGTCCTCGTCGTGGGCGAAGCCGGCCAGCGCGCGCATCGGGTCGAGTGAGCCGTTGCTGCGGTAGACCGAGCGCAGCAGCTCACGGCCCTTGAGGGCGTCGGCGTGCATGTCGTCCAGCGCCCGGCGGACCCGGTCGACGGTGGACGGGCTGAGCGCGCCGACCGGATCGCCGTGGCCGACCAGAGCGTTGGCCTCGCCGAGCCGGGTGGCGGCGTTGTCGAGCAGCAGCGCGCCGCGCTCCGAGTCGGAGTCCGCGAGGCCGAGCCGCAGCCCTTCGAGGCCGCGCTTCATCCCGTACAGCGTGTCCCCGGGGAGGGCGTTGGAGCTCGCGGCGGCGGCCCCGGCCAGGCTGCCGACGGCGAGCCCGGCGACGAGTCCGCCGATCGCGAAGCGGCGGCTCCACCGACCGCGCGGGGCCGTTCGGGCGCCCCGGCGCCGGCGCTGCCGGGGCACCGTGGCGCCCGGTCCGCCTGCGAAGGCCTGCTCGAACGCGGCCATCAGTTGGGCGCGTTGGACCGTCCTGACCTCCTGGTCCAGCGTCGGCCGGGCCACCTCCTCCAGCGCGTCGGCCAGGCCGATCAGTTCGGCCATCCCGACCGAACCGGCTTCGGTGGCAGCGGTGTTGGCCGATTCAGCGTTGGCCGCGCGGCGTTGCTCCGCCTGGTGGGCCTCCAGCGCCTCGGCGAAGGCCTTCGCCCGCCGGTGCTCCAGCACGTTTGCCGTCACGGGCCACACCTCCCTTCGTCGTTGTCGACACCCCGGCCAGCCGGACGGTTGCCCCGGCGAGCCAAAGCCACTCCATCGGGTGACAGGTCGCAATTCGGCTTGACCGTGCGCCTGGTGGGGGCTTGCATGCTGGCCAACGAGCGGTGCGGGCGGTCGGTTACGCACGGCTGATCATCGGATCGACCGTTCACCCGGACGTGTCGATCGGGCGCACATGGTGACGGCCGACCGGGCCGTCCCCGGGCTATCGCCCCTTCGGTCACCGCCGCCTCACCGCGCGTCGGGCGGGAGCAGTCGGGCCAGGGTGCGGACGGCGCGGTACTGGAGGGTCTTGATCGCGCCCTCGTTCTTGCCCATGATCCGCGCGGTCTCGGCCACCGAGAGGCCTTGGAGGAAGCGCAGCGTCACGCACTCCTGCTGCTGCGGGTTGAGCCGGCGCACCGCGTCCAGCAGGGCGGCGTTGGAGAGCGACTCCAGCACCGACTCCTCCGGACTGCGCTCGCACTCGTTGGAGTCGAGCATCTCGCCGGTGGTGACCTCCAGCCGGAACCGGCTGGACTTGAAGTGGTCGGCGACCAGGTTGCGGGCGATGGTGACCAGCCAGGCGCCGAAGTCCCGGCCCTGCCAGGTGAAGGTGCCGATCCGGCGCAGCGCGCGCAGGAACGTCTCACTGGTGAGGTCCTCGGCGGTGGCCCGGCTGCCGACCCGGTAGTAGATGTAGCGGTAGACGGTGTCCGCGTAGTGGTCGTAGAGCCGGCCGAAGGCCTCGCTCTCGCCGGCCTGGGCCCGCTCGACCAGCTCCATGATCGGGTTGTGCTCGGTCTCGTAGCCGGGGCTCGGCGCCGTGCGGGCGCGGCCGCGGCCGACGCCGGTGGTGCCGGTGCGACCGCGCGAGCCGGTGCCGGCCGAGCCGGCGGCGGTGGTGCGCAGCGCCACCCCGGGGCCGTGCTGGTGGCCGAACGGACCGCCGGCGGGCACGAGTCGGGGCGAGGTGGTGAGCTGGCCGCGGAGCAGACTGCGCAGCAGGTCCAGGCCGGTGGAGATCTGCCGTTCGGCGGTCGGACGGCCGCGGAGGCCGGTGTGGGGGCGCAGGGGCGCGGACGACGGGCGGGAGGGTGCAGGCGCGTCGTTCCGGACGGGTGGGTACACGGGACTCCCAGAGGCAGAACTGTGGACGGATCACCTCCGCCTGCGCGGAGAGCACGCCCCCTGACGTCCGTTCGAGCGGGACGCAGGGGTGACGTACATCCAGGAGAGAATAACGCTTTGTGCAATGACAGCTACACCGTGTGGTTGAAGTGGTCGTTTGGGATCCATTTGTTGCGCATATCCGGCTGACACTGACCGGAGATGTCATCGTTCATCCGGCTCAACGTGACCGTTCGGGCGCTCAGGGTGACCAATTCGGCGGCCGTGCGGGCGGTTTCCCAGCCTCGGGGCTCGGCAATCCCTGACTTTCCCGGCTTGACGAACGATCAGAACCGGTCACCGGGTGGCAGATTTGCGCAACTGGTCTGGACAGCCCTGCGGGGCGCGGGAGTTAGCTCGTACGAGGGGCCAGGTCAGGGGCCTGGTTGACGTCCGCTCACCCGCCCGGGGGAGGTCCGGGGAGGGGTGTTCACGGCCGCACGGAAGGGGGTTCAGCCGCGCCGACGGCGGCGCTGCAGTGCCACCCCGGCCGCCGTCGCGCCGGCCAGTACCCCGACCGCGGCCGCCGCCGGCAGCCCCACCCGGGCCGCCTTGCGTCCGGTCCGGAAGTCCCGCACCCGCCAGCCCTGCGCCCGGGCATGGCGCCGCAGCGCGCCGTCCGGGTTCACCACGTACGGGTGGCCGACCAGCGAGAGCATCGGGATGTCGTTGGCCGAGTCGCTGTACGCGGCGCAGCGGTCGAGGTCGAGGCGCTCGCGCCGGGCCAGCGCACGCACCGCGGCGGCCTTGGCCGGGCCGTGCAGCAGGTCGCCGACCAGTCGGCCGGTGTAGGCGCCGTCCCGGGCCTCGGCGACGGTGCCGAGCGCGCCGGTCATGCCGAGCCGCCGGGCGATGATCCGGGCCACCTCCAGCGGGGCGGCGGTGACCAGCCAGACCCGCTGGCCGGCGTCCAGGTGCATCTGGACCAGGGCGCGGGTGCCGGGCCAGATCTTGTCGGTGACGACCTGCTCGAAGATCTCCTCGCAGATCGCCTCCAGGTCGGCGGTGGGCTTTCCGGCGACGATGCCGAGGGCGGTGTTGCGGGCGTCCGAGATGTGGTCCGGGTCCTCCGTGCCGTGCAGCCGGAAGAGGGCCTGCTGCCAGGCGAAGCGGGCGATGTCGCGGCGGGTGAGGAAGCCGCGGCGGTAGAGGCCGACGCCGAGGTAGAAGATCGCGGCGCCGCGCAGGATGGTGTTGTCGCAGTCGAAGAAGGCGGCGGCGCGGGGGTCGTCCCGGTCGGGGGTGTGGTTCTCTGCCGGGGCCTTGGGCGCCTTCCCGGGCCGGCTCGGCGCCGGGCCGGTCGTGGCGGGCGCGGCGGCCGGCGGGGCGGCCGCGGGGAGGGTCTGCGGTTCGGCGCGCAGCGCGGCCTCGGCCGCCGCGGCCGCGGCCTCGCCCGCCAGGGCGCTCCGCGCGGTGGTGGAGCGCCTCGCCTGGGTGAGCCTTCGGAGCACGGCCATGTCACCGAGCATAGCCAGCCGGGCGGGGAGCGGCCGTGACGACGCCGTGCCCACACGGTGAACAGCTGCCCGTCGCCGGGCCCCACAATGGCGGGGTGAGCCCACTGCTGCGACGTAAGAGCCCCCAGCCCGCGGACCGTACCGTGACCCTGGTCGGCAAGCCCGGCTGCCACCTGTGCGACGAGGCCCGGGAGGTGATCGTCCGGGTGACGGCGGAGCTGGGCGCGACCTTCGAGGAGAAGGACATCACCCAGGACGAGGAGCTGTACCGGCGCTACTGGGAGCAGATCCCGGTCACCCTGATCGACGGCCGCCAGCACGACTTCTGGCGGGTCGACGAGCGCCGTCTGCGCACCGCCCTCGGCGCCTGAGCGACCCGCGGCCTCCCCCGCCGACCGGCGGGGGAGGTTCGCCGAATCGTTGCCAAAGACACTCCGTTTCGGCTTGAGGAGGGGCGCCGTGGTCGGCTTACGATCGAACGCGTTTGCGCCCATGGGGGGCTGAGCACACGAGGAGTGCCGCCATGCTTCCCGGCCCGACCCCTGGGACGCCCCGAGCCCTGACGGGCCCCAGGGGCTTCGCGGTGGTGGACGTGGAGGCGACCGGCCGCAGCCCGTGGCGGCACCGGGTGGTCGAGATCGCGGTGGTGCTGCTGAACGAGCGGCTCTGCCCCGAGGGCGAGTTCGCCACCCTGCTGGACCCGCTGGGCCCGGTCGGCCCGACCCATGTGCACCGAATACGCCAGACCGACGTCGAGGGTGCCCCGCGCTTCCGGGAGATCGCCCCGAGGCTGCTGGAGCTGTTGGCCGGCCGGGTGCTGGTCGGCCATCACGTCAGCTGCGACCACGCCTTCCTGGACCGTGAGTTCGCCCGGATCGGGGTGCCGCTGCCGCCCGTCCCGCTGCTGTGCACCATGCAGCTGGCCCGCGAGCACCTGCCGGAGGCCCGCAGCCACGGCCTGGCGGCCTGTGTGGAGGCGGCGGGCCTGGGCTGGTACCCGGCGCACACCGCGCTGGGCGATGCCCGGGTGACCGCCGAGCTGCTGCGGCACTGCGTGGGCGCCCCGTCCTGCCCGCCGGACGACTGGGCCGGCCCGCTGCAGGAGGCCGCCCGGGTGCCCTGGCCGCGACTGGGGTGGGCGCGGTGCCGGTCGTCCGGCGCGCCCGTCCCGTTGGTCCGCCGCGAGGCGCTGTACGGCCCGCGGCTTCCCGATGACCGGTCCTCGGAGGTCGTGCTGACCCAGGCCGGTGCTGTGACTCCTCCCCCGCGCGAGCGCGGGGGCCTCCCACTCGGACCGGTCGACCCCCATGACGGCCAAGCCCTGACCGCTGTCGGACGGCAGGCCACCGGCGCTACTGCCGGGTCGACGGCGTGATGCGTGTCACTGTGCCGGGACAAATCGGACACCATCTTTGTGCACACGTTCACAAACGCATAGCCTGGCTGCCAAAGCCCAGCTTCACCCACAGGAGCACCGTGGCAATCGGCCGATCACCACAGAGCAGTTCGCAGACGCCTGACCAGGGCGCCGCGCGCCGACCCTCGCGTGCCCGGGGCATCCCGGAGGCGACCGTCGCCCGCCTGCCCCTCTACCTGCGGGCCCTCACCGCGCTCTCCGAGCGCTCGGTGCCGACCGTCTCCTCCGAGGAGTTGGCCGCCGCGGCCGGAGTGAACTCGGCCAAGCTGCGCAAGGACTTCTCCTACCTCGGCTCCTACGGCACCCGCGGCGTCGGCTACGACGTCGAGTACCTCGTCTACCAGATCTCCCGCGAGCTCGGTCTGACCCAGGACTGGCCGGTCGTCATCGTCGGCATCGGGAACCTCGGGCACGCCCTCGCCAACTACGGAGGTTTCGCCTCCCGCGGCTTCCGGGTCGCCGCCTTGTTGGACGCCGACCCGAACGTGGTCGGTTCCACCGCGGCCGGACTGCCGGTGCGCCACATGGACGAGCTCGAGTCGATCGTCGAGAGCCAGCACGTCTCGATCGGCGTGATCACCACCCCGCCCGGCGCCGCCCAGCAGGTCTGCGACCGGCTGGTGGAGGCCGGCGTCACCAGCATCCTCAACTTCGCCCCGACCGTGCTGACCGTCCCGGACGGCGTGGACGTGCGCAAGGTGGACCTCTCCATCGAGCTGCAGATCCTGGCCTTCCACGAGCAGCGCAAGGCGGGCGAGGAGCCGGACCGCACCGAGTCGGTGCTCGACCGTGCCCCCGGACCGGTCCGGGCGGCGGCCGCCAAGCTGCGCCGCGCGGCCGGCGGCGGCAGCGGCAAGGGCCGCGGCTCCGACGAGGCGGGCGGCAAGGACCAGGCCGAGCAGTCGGCCAAGGGCAAGTCCGCCAAGGGCGGCGAGGGCGAGCTGTCCGCGGTGATGCCCGCATGAACACCGAGAGCTGTGGGGGGCGGGCATGAGTCTTCTCGTCGTCGGACTGAGCCACCGGACGGCACCGGTCGGCGTGCTGGAGCGTGCCGCGCTGACCGGTGAGGTCCCGACCCGACTGCTGCACGACGCGGCCGCCTCCTCGACCGTCGCCGAGGCCGCGCTGCTCAACACCTGCAACCGGATCGAGCTGTACGCGGACGTGGACAAGTTCCACGCCGGCGTCGCCGAGCTGTCGCTGCTGCTGGCCCACCACAGCGGGGTGGACCTGGAGGAGCTGACCTCCCACCTGTACGTCCACTACGAGGACCGCGCCGTCCACCACCTGTTCTCGGTGGCCTGCGGCCTGGACTCGATGGTCGTCGGCGAGGGCCAGATCCTCGGCCAGCTGCGCGACGCGCTGGCCAAGTCCCAGGACGAGCACACCGCCGGGCGCGGCCTGAACGAGCTGTTCCAGCAGGCCCTGCGGGTCGGCAAGCGGGCGCACAGCGAGACCGGCATCGACAAGGCCGGCCAGTCGCTGGTCACCTTCGGCCTGGAGCAGGTCGCGGCGGGCGCGGGCGAGATCGCCGGCAAGCGCGCGCTGGTGGTCGGCGCCGGCTCGATGAGCTCCCTGGCCGCGGCCACCCTGGTCCGCTCCGGCGTCACCGACCTGCTGATCGCCAACCGGACCCCGGCCCGGGCCGAGCGCCTGGTCGAGATCCTCGGCCCGGACGTGGCCCGCACCCTCGACCTCGCGAAGGTGCCGCAGGCGCTCGCCGACGTCGACCTGGTGATCTCCTGCACCGGCGCGGCCGGCGTGGTGATCAAGGCCGAGGACGTGGCCGCCGCGGTCGCCAGTCGCGCGGTCACTGAACCGCTCGCCCTGCTCGACCTCGCCATGCCGCGCGACGTCGACCACGCGGTGCACGAGCTCGCCGGCGCCCTGCTGGTCGACCTGGAGAGCCTCTCCCACGCGCACGCCGCCAGCCCCGGCGCCGGCGACGTCGACCAGGTCACCCGGATCGTCGCCGACGAGGTGACCGCCTTCGGTGCCGCCCAGCGGGCCGCCCGGATCGCGCCCACCGTGGTCGCGCTGCGGGCGATGGCCTCCGACGTGGTCGCCGCCGAGCTGGGCCGGCTGGACTCCCGGCTGCCCGACCTGGACGAGCGCTCCCGCGCCGAGATCACCCAGACCGTCCGTCGCGTCGTCGACAAGCTGCTGCACGCCCCGACCGTCCGGGTGAAGCAGTTGGCCGCCGAGCCCGGCGGCGCCTCCTACGCGGACGCCCTGCGCGAGCTGTTCGACCTCGACCCGGCGGCCGTGCACGCCGTGTCGGGCACGCCCGTCGGCGGCCGGCCCCAGCCCTCGGGCGGGGGCGCCAGATGAACCGTCAGCCATCCCACGAGTACCACCGGGACGATCACCTCATGAATGGTCAACCGCTCACCGAGCAGGCCCCGGGAGCCCCCGCCCTGCGGCTCGGCACCCGGCGCAGCGCGCTCGCCATGGCCCAGTCGGGCATGGTCGCCCGCGAGGTGACCAGGCTCACCGGGCGCCCCGTCGAGCTGGTCGAGATCACCACCTACGGCGACACCTCCCGGGAGGCACTCGCGCAGATCGGCGGCACCGGCGTGTTCGTCTCCGCACTGCGGGACGCGCTGCTGGAGGGCCGGATCGACTTCGCCGTGCACTCGCTCAAGGACCTGCCCACCGCCTCGCCCGAGGGCCTGGTGCTGGCCGCCGTCCCCGAGCGCGAGGACGTCCGGGACGCCCTGGTCGCGGCCGAGGGCCTGAACCTGGACGAGCTGGTGGAGAAGCTGGCCGGAGCCGGCCGCCCGGCCCGGATCGGCACCGGCTCGCCGCGCCGGATGGCCCAGCTGAACGCCTGGGCGGTCGCCCGAGGCGCCCAGCTGGAGACCGTCGCGATCCGCGGCAACGTGGACACCCGGATCGGCTACGTGACCGGCGGCGAGCTGGACGCGGTCGTGCTGGCCACGGCCGGCCTCAACCGGCTCGGCCGCGGCGCCGAGATCTCCCAGCACCTCGACCCCGAGCTGATGATCCCGGCCCCCGGCCAGGGCGCGCTCGCGATCGAGTGCACCACCGCGGCTGTGCTTCCTGACGGGGGCTCGCTGACCGCCGCGCTCGCCCTGCTGGACCACGCCCCCACCAGGGTCGCCGTGGCAGCCGAGCGCGCCCTGCTGGCCACCCTGGAGGCCGGCTGCTCGGCCCCGGTGGCCGCACTGGCCACCTGGGGCCGGGAGAACGAACTGCAGTTGGACGGTGTGGTCGGCAACCCCGACGGCACCGCCCTGCTGAAGATGTCCGCCAACGGTCCGATCGTCCTCGACGAGACCGCCGAGCAGCAGGCGCGGGCCCTCGGCCACGCCCTGGCCGCCCGGCTGCTCGACGCGGGCGCGGCCGCCCTGATGGGGGAGCGAGCCCGATGAGCCCCACCGCCGCCACCGACGCCCTGTTCCCGGCAGGCCAGCCCTTTGGACGGTGCACCTTCCTGGGCGCGGGCCCCGGGGACCCGGGCCTGCTGACCCTGCGCGCGGTCGAGGTGCTGTCCTCGGCCGACATCCTGGTGGCCGACCCGCTGACCGCGGCGGCCGTGCGCACCCACTGCCCGTCCGGTGTGCAGGTGCACACCCCGGGCGCCGAGGGCGCCGAGTTCGACCTGACCAAGCTGGTCGCCGAGGCCGTCCGGTCCGGCAAGCACGTGGTCCGCACCGTCGACGGCGACCCGGGCCTGGACGGCTGCGCCGCCGAGGAGATGCTCAGTTGCGCGGGCGACGGGATCCCCTTCGAGGTGATCCCGGGTGTCGCCCAGTCGGTCGGCGTCCCGGCCTACGCGGGAGTCCCGCTGCGCGGCGCGGCCGGCGCCGACGTCCGCTTCGTGGACGGCGCCCAGCTGCTGTCCGGCGGCCCGGTCGACCTGGGCGCGCCGGAGACCACCCTCGTGGTGCGCACCACCCTGGGCCAGCTGCCGGCCACCGCCAACGCCCTGGTCTCCAACGGCCGCAAGCCGGAGTCGGCGCTGAGCGCCACCCTCTCCGGCACCACCACCCGCCAGCGCACCTTCACCTCCACGCTGTCCGCCATCGCGGCCGACCTGAAGGCCGCCCGGGTGCTGCCCTCGCCGGTCTCCGCCCCGGTGGACCCGGCCACCTCGGTGATAGCCGTGGTGGGCGAGCAGGTCGCCCACCGGGCCTCGCACTCGTGGTTCGAGACCAAGCCGCTGTTCGGCTGGAACGTGCTCGTGCCGCGCACCAAGGAGCAGGCCCACGGCCTGTCCGAGCAACTGCGCTCGTACGGCGCGGTGCCGCAGGAGGTGCCGACCATCGCGGTCGAGCCGCCGCGCACCCCGCAGCAGATGGAGCGGGCCATCAAGGGCCTGGTCACCGGCCGCTACGAGTGGATCGCCTTCACCTCGGTGAACGCCGTCCGCGCCGTCCGGGAGAAGTTCGAGGAGTACGGCCTGGACGCCCGCGCGTTCGCCGGGATCAAGGTCGCGGCGGTCGGTGAGACCACCGCACAGGCCCTGGTGGACTTCGGCGTGAAGCCGGACCTGGTGCCCTCCGGCGAGCAGTCCGCGGCCGGGCTGCTGGAGGACTGGCCGCCGTACGACCCGGTGTTCGACCCGATCGACCGGGTGCTGCTGCCGCGCGCCGACATCGCCACCGAGACCCTGGTGGCCGGCCTGGTCGAGCTCGGCTGGGAGGTCGACGACGTGACGGCGTACCGGACGGTGCGCGCCTCGCCGCCGCCGGCCGAGACCCGCGAGGCGATCAAGGGCGGTGGCTTCGACGCGGTGCTGTTCACCTCGTCCTCGACCGTCCGGAACCTGGTCGGCATCGCCGGCAAGCCGCACAACGTCACGGTCATCGCCTGCATCGGCCCGGCCACCGCCAAGACCGCCGAGGAGCACGGCCTGCGGGTCGACGTGATGGCCCCGGCGCCGTCGGCGGCCGCGCTGGCCCAGGCGCTGGCAGACTTCGGGGCCAAGCGCCGCGACACCGCGACGGCCGCGGGCGAGCCGGTCTACCGGCCCAGCGAGCGCCGTCCGGGTTCGCGCCGCAAGGCCCGCTGAGGCCCCCAACCAGTGTGCCGGGGGCGGAAGTCCACCGCCCCCGGCACGGCACAACCGTTCGGAGAGAGAAGCCGTGTCCGCTGAATTCCCGTACGTTCGCCCCCGCCGGCTGCGCCAGAGCCCGGCGATGCGCCGCCTGGTCGCCGAGACCCGGCTGCACCCGGCGGAGCTGATCCTGCCGCTGTTCGTCCGCGAGGGCGTCAGCGAGCCCGTCCCGGTCAGCTCGATGCCGGGCGTGGTCCAGCACACCCGGGACACCCTGCGCAAGGCCGTGGTGGAGGCCGCCGAGGCGGGCCTGGGCGGCGTCATGCTGTTCGGCGTCCCGGCCGTGCAGGACGCGATCGGCAGCGAGGGCACCAACCCGGACGGCATCCTCCAGCAGGCCACCCGGGACGTGGTCTCCGAGGTCGGCGACTCCCTGGTGGTCATGTCCGACCTCTGCCTGGACGAGTACACCGACCACGGCCACTGCGGCGTGCTGGCCGCCGACGGCAGCGTGGACAACGACGCCACCCTGGAGCGCTACGCCGAGATGGCCCGGGTGCAGGCCGACGCAGGCGTCCACCTGGTCGGCCCGTCCGGCATGATGGACGGTCAGATCGCCGTCGTCCGGCGGGCGTTGGACGAGGCCGGGCATCAGGACACGGGCATCCTCGCCTACACCGCCAAGTACGCCTCGGCCTTCTACGGCCCGTTCCGCGAGGCGGTCGGCTCCTCGCTCAAGGGCGACCGCAAGACCTACCAGCAGGACCCGGCCAACGCCCGCGAGGCGCTGCGCGAGCTGGAGCAGGACCTCGCCGAGGGCGCCGACATGGTGATGGTCAAGCCCGCCATGGCCTACCTGGACATCCTGCGCCAGGTCGCCGACGCCTCCCCGGTGCCGGTCTCCGCGTACCAGGTGTCCGGCGAGTACGCGATGGTCGAGGCGGCCGCCGCCAACGGCTGGATCGACCGGGAGCGGATGATCATGGAGACGCTCACCTCGATCCGCCGGGCCGGCGCCGAGCAGATCCTGACGTACTGGGCGGCCGAGGCCGCCGTGCTGCTCAAGCGGTAGGCACCTCACGGCAGGCGGAAGGCCGGGCCGCTCCCGTGGGGGCGGCCCGGCCTTCCGGTTCACTACTTCCAGCCGTCGATGTGGGCGAAGCCCGCACCGCCGCCGACCAGGTCGGTGGAGGTGGCGGCGCCACCGCCGAAGCCGCCGGCGACGACGTCGGAGGTGTGGGCGACGCCGAAGGCCTTGCCGGCCACGAACGGCTCGTCGGCCGTGGCGGCGATGGCGCCGCCGCCCTCCAGGCCGACGTGGGCGAACGCCGGAGTGGCGGCACCGGCGAGCGCCAGCGCGGCGGTGGCGGTCAGGGCGGCCTTGGCCAGCTTGCTCTTCATGGATCTGCCCTCTCTGTGGGAGCGCCCCCGCGGGCGCTCTGGCTCTGACTCGTGATCACATCCCGTCCGTCCGGCCCGACGCCCCACGCGTCGAGCCGGACGGACGGTCACCCGGCCGAGCGGTGAGCCCGGCCGGACTCCTCGTCCCGCAAGCCCGGAGGGCCCGGGGAGACCTTCCTCCCCGGGCCCTCCGTCCGTGCCATGCCCTTGATCAGCCGATCACGTGCGAGATGCCCGCGTCGCCCGAGGACTGGGTGTTCTGGCCGACGTTGCAGATCTGCTTCGGGGTGCTGTTCAGGATCGGCACCTCGATCGGAACCGCGGCACCGGCGAGGGTGACGGCGATGTTGTGGATCTCCGGCAGGCAGACGTTCGGGTTGTCCAGGGTGTGGAAGTTCGGGCTGCCGTTGCCGTGGGTGCCGGTCTGGTTGGTCCCGCCGTTGCCCTGGACCGTGGTGGCGGCGCCGTCCGAGTCGGCGATGGCGGAAGCCGAGCCGGCGGACATCGCGAGGGCGGCGGCGGCCAGGCCGGCGGCGGCGAGGGACTTCTTGATCATTTCTGGCTTTCCTCTCGGGGGTGAATCGGGGAGCGATTCGAAGGGTGGTTCAGGGGGTTCTGCGGGGTGGCTCTAGGAGCGGTTAGCCGACCAGGTGGGACACGCCGGCGTCGCCGTGGCTCTGGGTGCCCTGGCCCTGGGTGCAGTACTGCCTGCCGCCGCTGTTGGCGATCGGGATCTCGACCGGGATGGCCAGGCCGGCCCCGGTCACGGCGATGTTGTGGATCTCGGGCAGGCAGATGTTCGCGTTGTCCAGGAAGTGGAAGTTCGGGCTGTTGTTCCCGACGGTGCCGGTGAAGTTGGTGCCGCCGTTGCCCTCGATGGAGGCGGCGGCGCCGTCCGCGTCACCGATGGCCGAGGCGGGCGCGGCGGCGGCGGCCAGCGCGGCGACGGCCAGGCCGACGGCGGCGAAGGACTTCTGGATCATGGGGAGATCCCTCTCTGAAATGCTCTTGGTTTCCGTGCGTACAACGCGTAGAACGCTCAGACCCGGTCTGCAGTCACTGACGTCCAGAACAAAGAATGACGGCACGGAAGGTTACGGGCATTTTTGAAAAGAGTCCCGGAGGCGCGTCCACGGGTGGTTTTCTGTCGGATTATTAGGCCGAATTGGTTAACCGCCGCAATCCGCATTCCCGGTCGCTCGTTGGCAGATTGCTTTCCGGCTGCGCCCCGCAGCCGCACCCCACAAGAGATCTCCAGTACGGACAGGCAGAACGGTGAAAAGCATGAAGTTCTCCAAGCGGGCCGGCACGATGCTGCTGGCGGTCGGTGCGGGCATGCTCGCCTCCCAGGGACCGGCCTTTGCCGCCCCGGTCGGCCCCGACCAGGTCGGGGCGCTGGAGGACAGGCTGGCCACCCAGCAGGTCCCGGCCGACGTGCCGCTCGCCCCGCTGGGCAGCCACCTCACGGCGGGTGTCCCGACCTCGCTGCTCATGCCGCCGGTGTCCGGCCGGACCACCGACAACGGGCTGATTCCGGACCACCTGGTGCCCCAGCTGGCCACCGGCAAGGTCGGCCCGAGCGCCAAGGCCCAGCTGCCGCTTCCGCTGGTCGACCAGGGCGCCGACCTCGGCGAGGTGCTGCTGGAGGCCCCGGCCGCGCCGTTGCAGGCCAAGACCCCCGGCCTGGACGTCGGCAAGCCGCTGGCCCTGGTCCACAACGGCACCGGCCAGCTCGCCGACGGCCGGCTCAAGGTGGGAGAGGTGGACCCGCACCTGGTGCCCGGCGCCGTGCAGACCGTCCCCGGGGCCACCGCCAGCCTCGGCGGCGACGAGAGCCGGCTCTCCGTCACGGACGAGGTGAACGACCTGGCCGACACCACCACCGCGACCGCCACCGGCGTCCTGCGGCAGACGGACCTGGCCGACACCACCACCGCGACCGTCACCGGTCTGGGGCAGCAGTCGGGGCTGGCCGGGCTGACCCGGCTCTGAGCTCCGGCGCCGGACACGGCGGAGCCCGGCACCCCGTTCGCCGTCAGGGATGCCGGGCTCCGCTGCGATTCAGCCCGGCAGGGCGCCGGTCAGCCCGCCGACCAGCGGGAGGTCCTTGACGCCGCCGCCCGCGCTCAGCGGGCCGGTCAGCGTGCCGGTGCCGACCGGGGCCAGGCCCTGGTCCGGCTGGACGGTCGCGCCGTTGTTGAGCACGTCGGCCGAGGAGTTGGCCCACGGGTCCAGACGCAGGCTCTTGATCGGCGCGACGCCGTGGCCGAGGCCGGTCGTCGTCCCGTTCAGCGCCTGCCTGATATCGGTCTTGGCCAGCGAGGCCGGGCCCGCCGCGGGCGTCTGGCCCGAGGTGGTGGCGGCCTGCGCCGAACCGGTGCCGAGCAGCACCGCCGCGCCCACGGCGGCGGCCAGGCCCGCACCGCTCTTCATCGAAACCATACGGATCACCCTTCGGTGGATCGGGGTTCCCCGGGACGGCCCGCCCGGGGATGCCGAACTGCCCCCCGGCCGGCGGGTCGGGGGGCAGTTCGGCCGGAACACGTGCCGATCGCGGATCAGCAGTCGTCCGCGGGCTTCGGGTGGTGCACCTCTACGTTGGCGCACTTGTTGCCGAAGGCCGGGTTCAGCAGGCCGGCGGCGCCGAGGGTGTTGCCGCACAGGTTGATCGGGATGTCCACCGGCATCTGGACCTGGTTGCCGGAGACGAAACCGGGGGAGCCGGCGGCCACGCCCTGGGCGCCCGAGTTGGCGGCGGCGGAGCCCGCCGCGCCCAGCACCAGGCCGGCAGCGGCGGCGGAGAGGACAGCGACCTTCTTCACGTTCTGCATGGGGGTTGATCTCCTCGATCACACGCGGGTGGAGCGTTCCGCGCCCCGGCGCTGCGGAGCGCGGCACGGGCTCGGTGAGTCGGCGGTCGCCGGAGCGGCGACCGCCGGGTCAGCCGAGGTTGGCGCACTTGTTGCCGAAGGCCGGGTTCAGCGCCCCGGTGGCGCCGAAGGTGTTGCCGCACAGGTTGATCGGGATGTGCACCGGGAGCTGGATCTGGTTGCCGGAGAGCACGCCGGGAGAGCCGGCGGCCACGCCCTCGGCGCCTGAGCTGGCGAACGCGCCACCGGCGGCGCCGAGCACCAGGCCGGTGGTGGCCAGCGACAGGGCGGCGGCCTTCTTGAGGTTGCGCATGATTCTCCTCCGAGTTTCTGCCCGACGGAACGGAAATGTCGGGAGCCGGGCGAGCGGGAATGCCGGCCCGATGGCTTCAGGGATTGCCGTGATTGTCACTCCGACGGCGCACACCGGCGTGTTCCGCCCATGGCTCGGGCGTCGACGCAGCCGCCGCGTCGTTCCAGCGCCCCGCGAACAACTCCCGCACGGCCGGGAACGGTTCGGGCGAGGCGCGACCAGGAATTCCCGGTCAGGCGCTCAGGCGGTGTCGCCGGACGCCGGATTCCGGGGGGCCCGCCACGTCGACCGACTCGCCGGTGGCCTCGGTGCCGACGAGGCCGTGGGCGAGCTGCGCATGGGCGGTACTCGATTCGTTGAGCAGGGCCGGGTGGATCGTCTTCGCCAGGGAGAACGAGGCGGTGCGCGGGGGGAAACGGTCCGGCCCGCCGATCACCCGAATGCCGGTCAGTGGCCCCGTTGCTCCAGGCGGGTGACTGTGTGCACGCCGTCGCAACCGGTCCGGACGGGTGTCGTTCTAGATGTCGCACTCCCCGTGCATCTCTGTTGAACAGTCAGGAGGCTCGCATGAGCATCAAGAAGACCGCCGCCGTCGGCGCGGCCGTGGTGGGCATCGTGGCCGCCGGCGCCGGCACCGCCATGGCCAGCTCCGGCGCCGAGGGCGTCGCCGCCGGTTCCCCCGGTGTCATTTCGGGCAACCAGGTCCAGATCCCGGTGCACATTCCGCTCAACCTGTGCGGCAACACCGTCGACGCCGCCGGTCTGCTGAACCCGGCGTTCGGCAACCACTGCGCCAACGTGGGCTGAATCCACACCCGGTTCGGCCGGTGAGAGCCGCCGTTCCGCGCTTCCCTCCTGGGGCGCGGAACGGCGGCTCTCTTCCCGTCCGTGCGGCTGTCGCGGCTGTCGCCGCTGTCGCCGCGTCAATTCGTGGTGATGTCACGAGTCTTGTTGCACTACTTGTCAGTACCTAGAATGTGAGACCTGCTCACCTTTCCTGCTCCTCTCTTGCTCCGCGCCGCTCGGCGCCCCCGGCCGGGCGGCTCCCCACCCCCCCGCAAGGAGTCGCGTGTGATCAGGTTCCGCATCCCAGCGGCGCGGCGGACGCGAACGGGCGCTTCCCGGCCCGCGGCGCTGCTCGCCACCGGCGTCCTCGTCGCCGCCCTCGGCCTGGCCGGCGCCCCCGTCGCCCTCGCCGACACCGCTCCGGCCCCGGCGCCCGACGCCGTCCGCCCGGCCGCCGTCGTCGCCCTCGGCGACAGCGCCATCTCCGGGGAGGGCGCCGGCACCGACACCAACGACGGCTACTTCCCGGAGACCGACAGCCCTACCAACTACTGCCACCGGCACCCCAAGTCGGAGATCTTCGTGACCGACATCCCCGGGGTGACCCCGATCGACCTCGCCTGCTCCGGCGCCCAGACCGGCGACCTGGTGAGCGACCCCGAGCTGGCCAAGATCACCGGCTCGGGCAGCGGCGACTTCGGCGAGCCCAAACAGGACGTCAAACTCGCCGACGTGGCGGGCAAGTACGACGTCAAGCTGGTCGTCGTCACGATCGGCGCCAATGACGACTTCGACTTCAGTGGCATCATGATGCACTGCCTCGCGCAGTACTTCCCGATCCCCAAGGACCAGGGCTGCCGGGACACCATCGGCAGCGACGAGATCCGCCAGCGGGCCAAGCGGGTCCAGCCCAAGGTCGTGGCCGCGCTGCAGAACATCCGGCAGACCATGCGCAAGGCCGGC
The DNA here is from genome assembly GCF_040609455.1 of Kitasatospora sp. NPDC004669. Lineage (NCBI taxonomy): Bacteria > Bacillati > Actinomycetota > Actinomycetes > Kitasatosporales > Streptomycetaceae > Kitasatospora > Kitasatospora sp. NPDC004669. The sequence goes on along the minus strand of NZ_JBEXKB010000069.1, from coordinate 3,564 downwards.
TACGCCGACTCCTCGTACCAACTGGTGTACCAGTCGTACTTCAACCCGATCACCCCGGACATCCGGCGCAACGACTACCTCGGAAAGATCGCCGACGGCTGTCCGGCCTTCCCGGAGGACCTCGCCTGGGGCCACAACTGGGTGGTGCCGACGTTCAGCGACGCGCTCCGCGGGGCGGCCGAACAGGTGCCCGGCGTGCGGTACCTGGACCAGCGGCGGGTCGCCTTCGGGCACGAGGTGTGCGCGGAGTGGACCAGCTCCCCGTACGAGTACAGCAACGGGGACGTCATCAACCTCTCCGAGTGGGCGCGCAACGGCTGCGACTCGCAGATCGGCATCCCCGGGCTGTGCATGAACATGGTCCGCCAGTCGTACCACCTGCGGGTGGCCGGCTACCGCGGCGAGGGCGTCTGCCTCGGCCAGTTCTTCGCCCGCCCCGACCTCGCCCAGGCGTACTGCACCCTCAACCAGCAGAACACCACCTCGATCCAGCCGCTCACCCCGGGCAAGCCCTTCGGCGACGTCCCCGAGGACGGCTCCTGGTACCAGCTCACCAACGCGGCCACCGGCAACGCCCTCGACCTCTCCGGCGGCGGCACCTACGGCGACTCCACCGACGGGCGGGCCGCGATCAGCTACCCGGCCACCGGCGGGCTGAACCAGTCCTTCGTCCTGGAGGCCAAGGCCGGCGGCAGCTACGAGCTGGACTTCAGCGGCAACCGCGACATGTGCCTGGACGCCAACGCCGCGTCCACCGCCGTCGGCACCCGCATCCAGCAGTGGGGCTGCAACGGCGGCGCCAACCAGCACTGGGTCTTCAAACCGGCCGGCAACGGCGGCTACAAGATCGCCGACTCGGCCGACCCCGCCAAGGTCCTCTCCGCCGGCGCCACCCTCGACGCCAAGGGCAACCCCTGCATCGAGCTCGCCCAGGACACCGGCGCCCCCGCCCAACTCTGGCAGCTCACCAAGCTCGGCATCGTCTACGTCCACAGCTGACACCGGGCATGATGCGGTCCGCCGCCGCCCCACCGGGGCGGCGGCGGACCCGTGCTCCGGCAAGGGAGCTACGGGGGCGCCGGGCCCGGCGGGGCGTGCCGTAGGCTCACGGGAAAGCCGTTGCGCCGAAGCCGCACGGACCACAGACGCGGGAGTACCCAGAGCAGTTGACATCCTTCTCCGGCTGAAGCCGGAGGATTCCAACCCTCACAGGTCGGGCTTTCTGTTTCACGGCCGGTTGCCGACCTGGGGCTACCAGCAAAGGGACGGTGTGCCGCCCATCGGTCTTACATCAGTTCCACAGACCTGACTTCCCGCCAGCCCGGCGGTAGGCCGGTTCGGAACTTGGTCATCGCCCGTTCCGGCGTAGTCAGACTATCACGATGAGTGACTCCTCGGGGTCGGGTGCGACGCTCTGCCTTGTAAGCGGAACGCCGGTTCTGAACCTGCTCCACGGGAAGTCCGATACGCCCTCGCAAGCGGGCACCTCACCCCCGGCCAAAGCTGGGGGTTTCCTCGGAGGTATCAGATGAGCACGGCATCGAGCACCGCGTCGTCCAGCGCGGAGCCCGGCGCACCTACGACGCAGGAGACGGCGCAGCAGCCCGAGGAGGGGACGGGACGGGCACCCGGGCGGTTCGGGGAGCTGGTGGACCGCTTCGCGCCCGCGCTGGGCGCGTACGCGGTGGTCAAGGCGATCGGCCTGACCGTCTTCCTGATGCTGCTGGAGCACACCGGGGACTACCTGAAGAAGCAGGCCGGCCGGGGCGGCGGCACCCATGCGTGGGACGTGCTGGGCACCTGGGACGGCGTCTGGTACCAGCGGATCGCCGAGAACGGCTACGACCCGCAGCTGATCCCGCTGCACGGCTTCCCGCTGGCCACCTACTACGAGAACTCCGCCGCCTTCTTCCCGCTCTACCCCTGGCTGATGCGGCTGGTCGGCGCGGTCACCGGGCTCGGCCCGTACGGCTCCGGGATCGTGGTCTCGGTGCTCGCCTCGCTGGTCGCCGCGGCCGGGATCTTCGCGATCGCCGAGCGGCTCGGCGGGTTCCGGGCGGGTGTGATCGCCGCGGTGATCTGGGGCCTGTTCCCGGGCTCGGGCGTGGAGTGGGCGGTCTATTCGGACTCGCTGTTCGTCGCGCTGTCCGCCTGGGCCTGCTACTGCGTGATGACCCGCCGCTGGCTGGCCGCCGGCCTGATCGCCCTGGTGGCGGGCCTCAACCGGCCGACCGCCGCCGCGCTGATCGCCGCCGTCTCGATCGCCGCGCTGGTCGCGCTGATCCGCCGCACCGACGGGGTGGCCCGCCCGCTGACCGCGATGCTGATCACCCCGTGGGGTCTGATCGGCTACGTCGCCTGGGTCGGCTGGCGGATGGGCGACTGGGGCGGCTACTTCAAGCTCCAGCGCGGCGCCTGGAACCGCTACTTCGACTTCGGTGCCTCCACCGTCCGCACCATCATGGACGTGATCACCGGCCACTGGGACTTCTGGCAGTCCAATCCCGTGCCGGACCTGATCGCCATCGCCCTGCTGATCGCCCTGCCCGGCCTACTGGTGCTGCTCTGGCGGGTCCGTCCGCCGCTGGTCCTGTGGGTCTACACCGCACTGACCCTCTTCACCGCGCTGAGCAGCAACCAGATCTTCGGCAATATCTCCCGCTACCTGCTGCCGGCCTTCCCGCTGTTCATCGGCCTGGCGGTGGTGTTGCGCCGGGTGCGGACCTCCTCGCTGGTCGGGCTGTTCGCGATGCCGGTGATCGCGGCGGGCTGGTACGCGGGGTATGCGCTGTTCGAGTTGGGTATTCCGTAACCCCGGTGTTGGTTGGCAACGGGATCATCCGGCAGCAGACGGGCCGTTGCTAATCTCGGACGTATGACGACGACCCCGCCCGTGCGCCAGATCCGCGACATCTCCGGCCTGCTCGACCACGCGAGCCACGTGCTGGCGACCCGGATGGCGGCGGCCTTCACCGAGCTCGGGATCACCCCCCGCGCGTACTGCGTGCTGTTCCACGCGCAGGAGGCCGAGCGCACCCAGATCCAGCTGGCCGAGCTGGCGGACCTGGACAAGACCACCATGGTGGTCACCGTCGACGAGCTGGAGAAGGCGGGCCTGGCCGAGCGCCGCCCGTCCGCGACCGACCGCCGGGCCCGGATCATCTCGGTCACCGAGGACGGCGCCCGCGCCGTGGTGAAGGGCACCGCGATCGCCGACCGGGTGCACCGTGAACTCCTGGAGTCGCTGCCGCAGCCCGAGCAGGACATGTTCGTCTCCGCCCTCACCCGCCTGGTGGAGGGACACCTGGCCGAGCCGGTGGAGAGCGACCGCACCGTCCGCCGTGCCCGCCGCCCCCGGGGCCAGTGATCCCGGCACGCGGCCCGGTCGAGGTTCATCGGTAGGGGCCGCGGGGGTGGTGCGGCGGTCCCGGCGGCCGCACCGGATCGGTCAGGACGGGGCCTTGAGGCCGGTCAGTGTGCGGCCTTGAGCGGGAGGATGGCGCGGATGCGGAAGCCGCCGCCGGGGCGGGGGCCCACGTCGAGGCTTCCGCTGACCATGCCGAC
>NZ_JBEXKB010000068.1:0-45064 GCF_040609455.1 Kitasatospora sp. NPDC004669 | reverse complement strand
CGGCCCGCGCGGGGGCGGCCCCCCGCCCCCCCCCCGGGGGGGGGCGGCCTGGCGGGGCCCCCCCCCCCCCGGGGGGGGGCCCCCCCCGCGCCGGGTCGGGGGCCGCCGCGCGGGCGGCGCCCCGACAGCAACGGTAACGGTTGGCGGTCGAACCGGTGTCCGAGCCGACCGCCGCCGGACCGGGCGGTGCCGGTTCGCGCCGGGCGGTGCCGGTCGGTGCCGGGCGGTGCCGGTCGGTGCCGGGACTAGACGGTGACCGACTCGCGGACCGGGGCCGCCGCCTCGGGGGCGGCGGCGTGCAGCTTGCTGCCCTCGACGTCGACGTCCGGTATCAGCCGGTCGAGCCAGCGCGGCAGCCACCAGGCGCGGCGGCCGAGCAGGGCGAGGACGGCGGGGACGACGGTCATCCGGACCACGAAGGCATCGAAGGCGACGGCCGCGGCGAGGCCCAGGCCCATCATCTTGATCATCGGCTCGCTCATCCCGATGAAGCCCGCGAAGACGGCGATCATGATGAAGGCGGCGGCGGTGACCACCCGGGCGTTGTGCCGGAAGCCGGTGACGATGGCCTCACCGGGCTGCTCGCCGTGCACGTAGCCCTCGCGGATCCGGGTGACCAGGAACACCTCGTAGTCCATGGCGAGGCCGAAGACCACGCCGATCATGAAGATCGGCATCATGCTCATCACCGGGCCGGTCTGCTCCACGCCGATCAGGTCGGCCAGCCAGCCCCACTGGAAGACCGCGACCACGGCGCCGAGCGCGGCGGCCACCGAGAGCAGGAAGCCGAGCGCGGCCTTGAGCGGGACGAGGACGGAGCGGAAGACCACCAGCAGCAGCAGGACGGCGAGGCCGACGACCACGGCGAGGTAGGGCAGCAGCGCGTCGGTGAGCTTCTGCGAGACGTCGATGTTCATCGCCGTCGTACCGCTGACCAGGACCGTCGCCCCGGTGGAGGCCTTCAGGCCGGCCGCGTGGCCACGGATGGTGTGGACCAGGTCCTTGGTCGCGGCCTCGGCCGGGCCGGTGGCCGGGATGGCGTTCAGCAGGGCTGTGTCGCCCGCCTTGTTGAACATCGGCGGCGTCACCGTGACCACGCCGGGCAGGCCGGAGACGGTCTTGGCGACCTCGCCCGCGGCGGCCTTCGGGTCCGCGGTGCCCTTGACGTCCACCAGGACGGTCAGCGGGCCGTTGAAGCCGGGACCGAAGCCCTCGGACAGCAGGTCGTAGGCGCGGCGCTGGGTGGTGGAGGTGGGCTTGGCCTCGTCGCCGGGCAGGCCGAGCCGCAGGTCGAGCGCGGGGGCCGCGAGCGCGCCGAGGCCGATCACGCCGAGCAGCAGCACCGCGAGCGGGCGGCGCAGCACGAAGCGGGCCCAGCGGGCGCCGCCGTTCTCCTTGGCCCCGGCCGGCTGGGCGGGGCCCTCGGCCTTGCGGACCTTGCGGGGCAGCACCTTGCGGCCGATGAAACCGAGCAGCGCGGGCACCAGGGTGAGCGCGATCAGCACGGCGATGACGACGGTACCGGCCGCGGCCATGCCCATCTTGGCGAGGAGCGGGATGCCGACCACGGAGAGCCCGGCGAGGGCGATCACCACGGTGAGACCGGCGAAGACCACCGCGGAGCCGGCGGTGCCGACGGCCCGGCCGGCCGCCTCTTGCGGGGTACGGCCCTCGGACAGCTCGGCCCGGTAGCGGGAGACGATGAACACGGCGTAGTCGATGCCGACGGCGAGGCCGAGCATCATCGCCAGCGTGCCGGTGGTCGAGGAGAGGCCGAGCGTGCTGCCGAGCGCGGCGATCAGGGACATCCCCAGGCCGACGCCGATCACGGCGGTGAGCAGCGGCAGGCCGGCGGCGACCAGCGAGCCGAAGGTGATCACCAGGACGACGGCGGACAGCGCCATGCCGATCGCCTCGCTGCTGCCGCCCGTCTCGGGCTTGGCCATCAGCGCGTTGCCGCCGATCTCGACCTTGAGCCCGGCGTCCCGGCCGTGCTGGGCGGCCTGCTGGAGGGCGTCGGTGGCGCCCTTGGACAGTTCGCCGGCCTTGACGGAGTAGTTGACCGTCGCGTACGCCGTGGTGCCGTCCTTGGAGACGGCGCCCTGCATCTTGAACGGGTCCACCGCGCCGGTGACCTGCTCGGCGTGGGCGAGCTCGGCGACCGTCTTCTCCACGGCCTTCTGGTTGGACTGCGCGGTGATCTTCTGGCCGGAGGGCGCGACGAACACCAGGCGGGCCGAGGCTCCGTCGGCGTGCCCGCCGGGGAAGCGCTCGTTCATCAGGTCGAAGGCCTTCTGCGCTTCCGTGCCGGGCATCGAGAAGCCGTCGTCAGGGGCGGCGGGCGCCTTGGCCGCCAGGACTCCGCAGACCGCCAGCACGGCGACCCAGAGCAGGGTCACCAGCCGGCGCCGGACGAAGGCCCATCGGCCCAGGCGGTAGAGGAACGTGGCCACGGGAGAGCGGACTCCTTCGGATTCGGGTTCGGGTTCGGGTTCGGGGACGGGTGAACGAGGGCGGACCTGGTCCGCCCGCAGCATGACCAATCCTTGATCGCGGCCCCCTGCTCCGTCGTCGTCCCTGCGCAGGCCGTTTGCGTACTGCGGACGCAGTACGCCCCTCCCCCGTACGGAGGAGCGCACGCCCCGCGGCGGAAGCAACCGCAGGCCCGCCCGGAAGCGGCCGGGAGCAGGGTGGTGGCCTGCGGCGGGAGCAGTCCCGGTTCACCTGGGCGGGCGGCGACGACGGGCCGGGGCCGCCCGGGCGAAGTAGCGTGATGTGCCTGGCCCGACCGTTTCCGTACGGTTCGGGTTGATCCGACCCGATCGGTGCTGACCCCAGCCCGCCGCCGGAGGTGCCCCATGGGCGTTCCAGCCGCCCGCATCGTGTTCGACGAGAACGACCGCGCGGCCGTCGCCGACGCCGTGACCGAGATGCTCACCACCGGCGCGCTCACCCTCGGTCCGTGGACCGAGCGCTTCGAGCAGGCCTTCACCGCCGAGCACGGCGCCTCGCACGCCGTCGCGGTGAGCAGCGGCACGGCGGCGCTGGAGGTGATCCTGCGCACGGTCGACGTCCGGGGCCGCGACGTGGTCGTCCCCGCCGTCACCTTCTACGCCACGGCCGGCGCGGTGGTCCACGCGGGCGGCCGCCCGGTGTTCGCCGACGTCGACCCGGCCACCCTCGCGCTCTCCCCCGAGACCCTGGCCGCGGCCCTCACCCCGGATGCCGCGGCCGTCGTACTCGTCCACATCGGCGGGCTGGTCACCCCGCGGGTGAACGCCCTGCGCGCCCTCTGCGACCAGCGCGGCATCCCCCTGATCGAGGACGCCGCGCACGCCCACGGCAGCAGCTACGACGGCCGTGCCGCCGGGACCTTCGGCCTGGCCGGGGCCTTCTCCTTCTACCCGACCAAGGTCACCACCAGCGGCGAGGGCGGCATGATCCTCACCGAGTCGCCGGAGCTGCGCGACGAGGCCCGGATCTACCGCGACCAGGGCAAGGGCTCCTTCGGCACCAACCACCACCTCCGGCTCGGCTACTCCTGGCGGATGAGCGAGCTGCACGCCGCCGTCGGAACGGTGCACCTGCGCCGTCTCAAGGAGTTCATCGAGACCCGCCGCGCCGTCGCCCGCCGCTACGACACGGCACTGGCCGGCCTGGACGGGCTGGAGCCGGTGCTCGAACCGGCCGGCTGCCGCGGCAACTACTACAAGTACGTGGCGCTGCTGCCGACCGGCGTCGACCGCGCCGCGTTCAAGCGGGCGGTGGCCGAGGAGTACGGCGTACGGCTGTCCGGCGAGGTGTACGACCTGCCGCTGCACCTGCAGCCGGTGCTCGAACCGTACCGGGGCGGGCCGCTGCCGGCGGCCGAGGACGTCTGCGCCCGGCAGGTCTGCCTGCCAGTGCACTCCGACATGACCGAGGACGAGGCGGAGCTGGTGATCGAGGCCGTCTCGGCGGTGCACCGGCGGATGGCCGGGTAGCCGGAGCGAAGGGAGCAAGACCGTGCGGATAGCCGTCACCGGTGGCTGCGGGTTCATCGGCTCACACGTCGTGGACCATCTGATCGCGGCCGGCCACGAGGTCCTCGCCGTGGACCCGAACGACAAGTACCTCCACCCCGACGCCGAGCACGCCCGGATCGACGTCCTCGACCTGCCGGCCCTGACCTCGGCGCTGGCCGGCAGCGAGGTCGTCTACCACCTCGCCGCGATGGCCGACGTCGAGCAGGTCTTCGCCGACCCGGTCCGGGCCGTGCGCACCAACATCGACGGCACCGAGGCCGTCCTTGAGGCCGCCCGGCGCAGCGGCCTGAGCCGTACCGTCCTGGCGAGCACCGTGTGGGTCTACGGCGCCGCCCTCACCGACGGGCAACTCGACGGCGAGGAACAGGAGTTGGACGAACACGTGCCGATCGAGCTGGAACACAGCGGGCACCTGTACGTAGCCACCAAGCTCGCCGCCGAGATGCTGGTGCACAGCTACCGCGAGCTGTACGGGCAGCACTTCACCATCCTGCGCTACGGCATCCCGTACGGCCCGAGGATGCGCGACGAGCTGGTCGTCGCCCGGTTCGTCCAGGCGGCGCTGACCGGGCGGCCGATCACCATCGCCGGGGACGGCCGGCAGAGCCGCAACTTCGTCTACGTCGAGGACCTCGCCGACGCCCACGTCCGGGCCCTCTCCCCCGACGCCGAGGACCAGACCTTCGCCCTTGAGGGCTCGACGGCCGTCTCGGTGCGCGACATCGCCGACACCGTCGACCGACTGCTGGGACCGGTCACCATCGAGCACATCGGCGGCCGCAAGGCCGACTACACCGGGCGGCGGATCTCCTCCGCCCAGGCCAAGCGGCTGCTCGGCTGGTCGCCGCGCACCAACTTCGCCGACGGCGTGCGCCGGTACGCCGACTGGTACCGAACCTCCGCCGCCGCGTCCGCCGCCGGCTGACCGGGGCCGCCCGATGCCGCACGCCCTGCTGGTCTCCGGCTCGCTCGGCCAGGGCCACGACGTGATGGCACAGGCCTGCGCGGACACCCTGCGGGAACGCGGCTGGACCACCAGCACCGTGGACGCGATGGCCCTGCTCGGGCAGCGCTCGGGCGCCGCAGGGGAGGCCGTCTTCCGGCGGCTGCTCGACCTGCCCGGGGCCTACGACGCCTTCCACTTCTCGGCGCTTCGCCCGGGCGCGCGGCTCGCCCTGCTCATCGACGCGGCCGCCCGCACCCGGCTGGTCCCCGCGCTGCGGGAGCTGGTCGGGGCTCAGCGGCCGCAGCTGGTGGTCTCGGTGTTCGCCACTGCCACCTCGGCCGTGAACAAGCTGCCGGACCGGGACTTCCCGCACTTCGTGTTCTGCACGGACGTCACGCCGCACCGGATCTGGGTGCAGGACGGCACCGACGTGTTCCTGGTCACCTCCGAGGTCGCCGCCTGCGCGGTGCGCCGCTACCGGCCGGACGCCGACATCGCCGTGGTACCCGCCCCGCTGCGGCAGCCGTTCTACCGGGCGCCGGGCCGGGCCGAGGCGCGCGCCGAGCTGGGCGTCCCACCGGAGGCCGAGTGCGTACTGCTGATGTCCGGCTCCTGGGGGCTCGGGCCGATCGCCCGCACCGCCGCTTCGCTCGCCGCCGCCGGGCCGCACGTGCTGGCCGTGGCGGGGCGCAACCAGGAGCTGGAGCGGCGGCTGCGGGCGGCCGCGCGCGGCCGGCCCCGGCTGCACCCCTTCGGCTACACCGACCGGATCCCGGCACTGATGGCAGCCGCGGACCTGGTGGTCACCAGTTCCGGCGACACCTGCAGCGAGGCCCGGGCGCTCGGGCGGCGGCTGCTGCTGCTCGACGTGGTGCAGGGCCACGGGCGGGACAACCTCCAGCACGAACTGGAGCTCGGCCACGCCGATGTCGCCACCGCCCGTCCGGCCGAGGTGGTCCGCAACGCGCTCGCGGCACTGGGCCGGCCGGAGCCGCGGCCGTCGGTCGGGGCCTCGCCGGACGGGTGGCGCAAGGGCTTCGGGGCGGCGATGGACCGGGTGGGGTTGGGGTAACCCGGAAGCCCGGCGCGGGCCCTTGCCGGGTGCGGGCAGTGCACTGTCGCCCTGACGACACGTCCGCCGCGCGGCCCGGTTCCACCTGACCCTGGTCCGGCGGCGCGCCGACCGGCCCTAGCCCTGGCGGTGGGCAAGAGGCGGGACGGCGTGGTCACGCAGCGGGCCGAGGGTGAGGGCGCGGTCCCGACAGTGGGCGGCGATCAACGGGAGGGCGGCGAGGGTGGCGCGCCAGGAGTCGGGGGCGGAGGTGCAGTCGGAGTCGTGCAGCAGGAGGGTCGCTCGGCCGGTGAGACCGGGGCGGGCGGTGGCATAGACGGAGGCGCCGGTGGCCTCGGCCGTCCAGTCGCGGCCCCAGGCCGTCCACAGCACGCTGCGCAGGCCGAGGCGGCGGGCGGCCAGGGCCGGGCCGGCGGTCAGCACGCCGTACGGCGGGCGGTACCAGAGCGGGCGGGCGCCGCACAGCTCGGTCACGGCCTCGGTGGCGCGGCGCAGTTCGCGCAGGTCGCGGGCCGGGGCCGGGTACCACTGCTGCCGGTGGTGCCAGCCGTGCACGGCGACCTCGTGGCCGCGCAGCACCAGTTCGCGGCCGAGAACGGGAGCGCGCTCCAGCATCGCGCCGAGTAGGAAGAAGGTGGCGCGGGCGCCGAGTTCGTCCAGGGCGTCGAGGACGTACGGGGTGCTGCGCGGGTCGGGGCCGTCGTCGAAGGTCAGGGCGAGGTGGCGCGGGTCGGAGCCGTACCCGGCGGTGCGGCGGGCCAGGGTGCGGCGCACCGGCGGGAGGCGGACCGCCGCCGGGGCGAGGTGCAGGAACTCCAGGCCCGCCGCGGTGGCGAGGGCCGTGGTCACCCGAAGGCTCATCCGAAGCGGGAGGCCATCCGCCGGAACACGCTGGGCGCGACACCGTGGATCCGGGCCGGGAAACCGAGCCAGTGCGGCACGTAGAGGCGGTCACGCTCGGTGGTGATGGTGGCGACGACCGTGTCCGCGACCCGCTCGGCCGAGACGGGGCGCGGCCGCTCGCGGTGGTACGGCGTCCCTCGCCGGTCGAAGAACGGGGTGTCGACCGCTCCCGGCAGGACCAGGCGCACCCCGACGCCGGTGCCGCGCAGCTCGTACCAGAGGCTCTCGGCGAACATCGCCAGGCCGCCCTTGGTGGCCGCGTAGCCGGATTCGTCGCGCACGCCGACCTGCCCGGCCATGGAGCCGAGCAGCACGATCCGGCCGTGGCGGCGCTCCAGCATGCCGGGCAGCAGGAGGCGGACCAGGCGCAGCGGGGCCGCGAGGTTGACCTCGATCATCCGGTCCAGGGTGTCGGAGGGAGTCTCGGCGAACGGCCCGCGCCAGCCGAGGCCCGCGCTGGCGATCAGCGCGTCCACCCGGCCGCTCTCGGCGATCGCGGCCTCGGCGAGGCGGGCGGGACCGTCGGGTTTGCCGAGGTCCTCGGGCAGGGCGCGTCCTCCGGTGCGTTCGGCGAGCGCGTCCAGGCGGGCGCGGTCGGTGCCGGAGAGCAGGGTCCGCCAGCCGGCGTCGGCCAGACGGGTGGCGGTGGCGAGTCCGATGCCGGAGGAGGCGCCGGTGATCAGCACGACGGGCCGGTCGGTCGGTTCCGACCGCCGGGATCGGGGCTGGACTTCCTCCGCCATCGTGCACCTTCCGCTCCGTGGGCGTTCCACCGTCCGATTTGTCCGGCAAGTCACCTTCGCACGGCAGAGCCGTCCGGGCTACCGGGGCGGGACGGCGGGCTGCGCCTCGGCGTCCGCCTGCGGGGCGGACAGCTCGGCCGACTCGCCCTCCAGCTCGCCGAACCGGGACAGCAGGAACGTTCCGCCGACCGCCACGGCGAAGCCCGTCAGGGCGCACCAGGCGAAGCCCGGGCGTGCGGCGTCCCCCAGCGACAACACCCCGACCAGGGCCGGGCCGAAGGTCTCGGCCACCGTCCCGGCGGCGGTCGCGGCCGTCACGGTGCCGCGCTGCAGGGCCAGGGCGTACGCGAGGTAGCCGCCGAGCCCGCCGACGGCCAGGGCGTAGGCGGCGGGATCGGTCAGGACGCCGACCAGGCCGGAGGTGTGCATGACGCGCACCGCCAAGCTGGTGATCCCGAAGCCCACCCCCGCCAGCAGCCCGAGCCCGGCCGCCGCCGCGGTGCCGTCCCGGCGGACCAGGACCAGGACGGCCAGGAGCATGGCGGCCGTGGTGGCCAGCAGCGCCCAGTGGAAGGCGGCCGGGGCGTACTCGCGGCCCTCCTTGCCGGAGCCGAGCGCGAGCAGGGTGAGGCCGATGGCGACCGCGAGGACGCCCGCGACGTCGCTGCGGCGCAGTCGGGCACCCAGGAGCCGGACGGCGGCCAGGGCGGTGACGGCGAGGCTGGCGTTGGTGACGGCCTGCACCAGGAAGAGCGGGAGGCTGCGCAGGGCGACGATGCTCAGCATGAAGCCCAGGATGTCCAGGAGGGTGCCGACGATGAACTGCCAGGACCGCAGCAGCGCGGCCAGCAAGCCCGCCCGCACCCGGTCCGCCCGCGGCGCCGAGCGCGCCCCGCGCGCCTGGAACACCGCCCCGAAGCCGAAGCAGACGGTGGCGACCAGCGCGGTGGTGAGTCCCAGCAGCATGCCTCTCCAGCCTCGCGGGGCGGCATCGGTCTCACCATCAGTCTGTGCCCGGGGTGGCGGGGGCGCACGGGTGAGCCGGGTGGGCGTGACGGTCGTTCCGGGCTCGGCGGGCCGAGCGGGTCCGGCGGGTCGGACGACGGATGCCCGCGGTCCGAGCCGCCGGCCCGAGTCGGACAGGCGAGGGCGCGATAGGCCGGGATCAGCCGAGCGCGGTGGCCAGCAGTGCGGCTGCCTTCGCGACCAGCGGTTCGTCCATTCGGGCGGCCGGGTCGGTCGGCTTGGTGGTCAGCACGGCGAGGACCACCGGGTGGCCGGCCGGCGTCCAGGCGATGCCGACGTCGTTGGTGGTGCCGTAGCTGCCGGTGCCGGTCTTGTCGGCGAGTGTCCAGTCCTGCGGCAGGCCCTCGCGGAAGCGGTGGGTGCTCGTGGTGTTGCCGCGCAGCCAGGTGAGCAGGCGCTCGCGCTGCCGGGGCGGGAGGACGTGGCCGAGGGCCAGGTGGCGGTAGGTGCGCGCGATCGCGTGCGGGCTGGTGGTGTCGGTGGTCCGGTCCGGTTCGGCGGAGTTGAGTTCGGGCTCCCAGCGGTCCAGGCGGGTGGTCCGGTCGCCGATCGAGCGGCAGAAGCGGGTGACGGCGGTCGGCCCGCCGAGCTCGCGGAGCAGCAGGTTGGCGGCGGTGTTGTCGCTGTGGTCGATGGCGGCCGCGCAGAGCCCGCCGACGGTCATGCCGTCGGCCAGGTTGGCGGGCAGGCCGGTGACGGGTGCCCCGCTGGCACGGTCGATGTCGGCCTGGGTGTAGTGGATGCGCTTGGCGAGGAACTCGCCGTCGCGGTCGAGGTCGCGCAGGACGGCGCCGACGGCGACGGTCTTGAACACCGAGCAGATCGGGAACCGCTCGTCCGCCCGGTAGCGGACGGTCCGGCCGGTGGCGAGGTTGCGTCCGTAGACGCCGAGCCGGGCGGAGTGTGCCTGTTCGAGCTCTGCCAGCGAGCGGTGGGTGTCGACCCCGTCCGCCGCGCGTGCCGTTCCGCCGGTCGACGCCGCGACGGCGACCGCCGCCGCTCCCACGCCGAGGGCCAGAACGGAGCGGCGGCTGTGCCGGGACTCCGAAGACTGCGCGTACATGGTTCCCCTCTGTCCGAATCGCGCGGTGCGAACCGCGTCCTTGAACGACAGGACGCGGCGGCCGCTCCGATGGTTCGTCAACAATCAGGGTTGTCGGGCGGGTCAGGGCCGCAACGCCACGCCCGCGTACCCGGTGGAGTCGGAGGCCGAGAGGGGTGGCCCGTCCGCCGCGGGCCGCCAGTGCGGGATGGGGACCACGCCGGGGGGCAGCAGGGTCCAGCCGTCGAAGAAGCGGGCGAACTCGGCGCGGGTGCGGGCCTGGACGGCGGTGCCGACGGCCTCGTAGACAGCGACGATCCGACCGATCTCCTCGGGGGCGAACTCCGCGGTGACGTGGGTCATCACCAGGGCGCTGCCCGGGGCGAGGACGGACTTGAGGTGGTCGACCAGCTCGTACGCCCCGTGGGCGTCGGGAACGAAGTGGAGCAGCGCGTTGAGGGACAGCGCGACCGGTCGGCTGAAGTCGATGGCGTCGCGCAGGCCGGGTGCGGCGAGCAGGCCGACGGGGTCGGTGACATCCGCCTCGACGTACGCGGTGCGCCCCTCGGGGGTGCCGGTGAGCAGGGCCTGGGCGTGGGTCAGGACGATCGGGTCGTTGTCGGCGTAGACGACCCGGGCGTACGGTTCGACGCTCTGGGCGACCTCGTGCAGATTGGGCGAAGTGGGGATGCCGGTTCCGATGTCGAGGAACTGGTCGATGCCGGCCAGGGCGAGGGCGCGGGTCGAGCGGTGCATGAAGGAGCGGTTGGCCCGGGCGGCGTCGCGCACCCAGGGCGCGATGGCGAGGACGTGCCCGGCCGCCTCACGGTCGGCGGCGAAGTTGGTGAAGCCGCCGAGGTAGTAGTCGTACATCCGGGCTGAATGCGGCACGTTCAACCGCAGGTCGACTCCGTCGTAAAGACTCATCGCGCTCCCCCTCGGCATCGCGGACACGGTCCGATTGCTGCCCACGCCGTCCAGGGGCCAATCGTCTCCACTGGGGCTCAACCGAGGCTCAACGAATCGCTACATCCCATGAGATGACAATCTGTATTCGGTTTGCAGCCTGGAGTGACAGGCCTGATGGAATGAGGATGGGCACGGACAGCCCGACCCTCGGGTGGCGCGGTGAGCGGCCGACGGCCACGGAAAGCAGGCTCGATGACGATCGACAGGGGTGCCCCCGTACGCGGGTACCGGGGAGGGGCGGCGGTGGAGCACACCGGCGGGACCGGGACGCAGTGGGTGACCGAGAGCAACGTCGGCCTGCGCCTGGACCTCACCTACGCCGCGTTCTGCGAGACCCACCAACCGGCTTGGCACGCCCTGGCGTTGACCCGGATAGGCAGCCAGGCCGACGCCGCGCTGGTGGTCGAGGCGGTCAAGACCGACCTGGCCCGCAGCTGGCCGCAGGTGCTGCGGTTCGAGGAACCCGCCGCGTACGCCTGGCGGTTGGCCACCCGGCACGTCGCGGACTGGGTGGCCGCCGATGAGCCGGTCGAGGTGGAAGCGGTCACCTTCGCCGCCGTGATCGGGGCGTTCAAGCGGGTCGCCGACGGGCTGCTGCACAGCGAGGCGGATGAGGTGCGACTGTACGCGGCGATCCTCGAACTGCCGGACCGGCAACGGGATGTGGTGATCCTGCGCTATCTGTTGGGTCTGCACGCCAAGGTGATCGCCGCGTACCTGGGACGACCGGTGGCGACGGTGCACTCCAACCTCCGGCACGCCCGGGAGCGGCTGGCGCGCCGGCTCGGCGTGCGCGAACTGCCGGACCGGGGAGGGGAACTGTGACCACCGACCACGAGGAGCGGGCACCGAACGGGGCGTGCACCGCGAGCGGGGGGCGCGTGGTGTTCCATGTGCCCCGACCCGAACGTGCCCACGCCGAGCGGATCGCGGCCCTGCGGCAGGCCCGGTTGACGGCCGCCCCGGCCCACCTGCCCACCGAGCACGAGCAGGCCGCCTTCGAACTGGGCCTGGTGGTCGCCCTGGTGCTGGGCGCGCCGTGCGCCTCCCGGGGACTGGACCTGCTGGTCAACGCGCGCCGGATCCAACCGGAGGGAGCGGAGGTGTTCGGCGCGCTGCTGTACGCCACCGGCAAGGAGGAGGGCGCCGAGTTCTGGTGGCGTTTCGCCGCCGGCTCGGGCAGCGGGACGGCCGCGTACTGCCTGCACCTGCACCACCTCAAGCTCGGCGAGACCGACGACGCCGACTACTGGCGGGCCTGGTCGGAACAGCTCTCCACGGCCGAACGCCCGCCCGCGCCGAGGCCGTTGCTGATGGGCAGGCCACTGCTGCCGGAGGGCGTGCGGCGCGACATCCTCGCCCGGGTGCACCACGGGCTGGCGCCGCAACTGCCGCCCATGCTGGTCGCGGTGATCGACCGGCTGCCGCTGCAGGGCGGCGAGAGCGAGGACGAGGAGGAGGTGCCGAACCCGTGGGGGCTCACCTCGGGGGCGACTTCGGCCTGCTCCTGGGACCTTCCATGGGGGCACACCGAGGGGCACGAGGACTCGCCGGGGTGAGTTGATCGCGCCGGCCCGCGCTCCCCCGTCCAGGTGAGCGCGGACAGTCGGGCGACGGGGTGAGCCTGGGGTCGGCGGTGGTGATCTCGGCGGTCAACTCTCCCTTTTCGATGTGGTCCAGTCCAATCCCCCAATCCCCGTATCCGAAAAGGCAGTCCGGAAAGGCCGTTCACCCCAGGCGGCGATAGACTGCCCAGCATGGGAGAGCGCCCCGGCGCACCCACCGCGCCGCCCCTCGTCCTGGTCACCGACCGCGACTCCCAGCTGGTCGACCCGACCCGGGCCTACCACCTCGGCCGCGACCCGACCAGCGAGATCGTCCTGGACGACCCCCGGGTCTCCTGGCACCACGCGGTGCTGCGCGCCGCCGAGGGCCACTGGCTGCTGGAGGACGTCGGCAGTACCAACGGCACCTACGACCAGGGCCAGCGGATCAGCCGCGAGGACGTCGGCCCCGGCACCCGGCTGCACTTCGGCGATCCGGCCACCGGCCCCTCCGCGACCTTCACCGAGCTGCCCGGCCCCGCCCCGGGCGAGCACACCGCCCTGCTCACCCCGCAGTCCTCCGGCGTCTTCCGCAGCCCGAGCACCGTCCTCCAACTCCCCGGCCGCACCGTACGGATCGGCCGCTCGGGCGACAACGACCTGGTGCTGGACGACCTGGTGGTCTCCCGGCACCACGCCGAGCTGCGGGAACTGCCGGCCGGCGGCCACGAGATCGTCGACCTGGACAGCCACAACGGCACCTACCTCAACGGCCGTCCGGTCGAGCGCGCCCCGGTCGGGCCGGCCGACATCGTCGGCATCGGCCACTCCGCGCTCTGTCTGGTCGACGGCCGGCTGGTCGAGTACACCGACACCGGCGAGATCTCGCTCGACGTCCAGCACCTGGTCGTACGGGTCGGCCCGGACCACCGGGTGCTGCTGGACGACGTCAGCTTCCCGCTCGCCGAGAAGGCGCTGCTCGCGGTGGCCGGCCCGTCCGGCGCGGGCAAGTCCACCCTGCTGAACGCGCTCACCGGGCTGCGCCCCGCCGACCAGGGCACCGTGCTGTACGACGGGCGCGACCTCTACCACGACTACGCCGAGCTGCGGCGAAGGATCGGTCTCGTCCCGCAGGACGACATCCTGCACACCCAGCTCACCGTCCGCCGGGCGCTGTCCTACGCCGCCGAGCTGCGCTTCCCCGGTGACACCGCGAAGGAGGAGCGGGAGGCCCGGGTCTCCGAGGTGATCCACGAGCTGGGCCTGGACGAGCGGGAGGAGCAGGTGATCGCCAGTCTCTCCGGCGGCCAGCGCAAGCGGGTCAGCATCGCCCTCGAACTGCTCACCAAGCCCTCGCTGCTCTTCCTCGATGAGCCGACCTCCGGCCTGGACCCGGGCATGGAACGCTCGGTGATGCACCTGCTGCGCGGGCTGGCCGACGACGGCCGCACGGTCGTCGTGGTGACGCACAGCGTGCTGAGCCTCAACGTGTGCGACCGCCTGCTGGTGCTCGCCCCCGGCGGCCGGACGGCCTACTACGGGCCGCCGACCGAGGCGCTGGCGTACTTCGGCTACGAGGAGTGGCCGGAGGCCTTCGAGGCGTTCGAGAACGACGCCGAGGGGATCTGCCGACAGCGGTTCCGCGCCTCGCCGCAGTACCAGCGGTACGTGAAGGCCGAAGCGGCGCACCCGCTGCACGATCCTGTGACGTCCGCTCCGACGATCGGCCACGAGAAGCCGCAGGGCTGGTTCGCCCAGCTGGGCACCCTGGTGCGCCGGTACACCGCGGCGCTCGCCGCCGACCGCATGTTCCTCACCGTCATGGTCGCGCTGCCGTTCGTCATCGGCCTGATGTGCCGGGTGATGGCCGGCTCACGGCTCACCGATGAGAACGCCATCAACTGTCTGCTCACGCTCTGCCTCGGCGGCATACTCACCGGCTCGGCCAATGCGGTGCGCGAGGTGGTCAAGGAGCGCGCGATCTACCGGCGGGAACGCGTGGTCGGACTGTCCCGCTCGGCCTACCTGGCCTCGAAGGTGGTGGTGCTCGGCGCGATCACGGTGGGTCAGGCCACGGTGCTGACCGTGGTCGGCCTGGCCGGGGTCACGCTCACCGCGCAGGCGCGGCCGAACGCCCCGCCCCCGGTCACGACCGGCGTGCTGATGCCCCAGCTGCCCGAACTGATCATCGCGGTCGCACTGCTCGCGTTCTCGGCGATGACGCTCGGCCTGGTGGTCTCCGCGCTCGTCGACAAGGAGGAGACCACGATGCCGCTGCTGGTGCTCCTCGCCATCGTCCAGATCGTCTTCAGCGGCCTGATGCTCAAGCTGCAGGGCGTGCCCGGCCTGGAGCAGTTCGCCTGGCTGTTTCCGTCCCGGTGGGGCCTGTCAGCCATGGCCCGCACGGTCGACCTGAGCCGGCTCACCGTCCCGACCCCGATCACCACGGACCCGATGTTCCGCCACGAGCGCGCCGGGTGGGTGATCAGCATGGTCGCATTGCCCGTCCTCGCGGCGGCGTACGGGTTGGCGGTGCTCGCCCTGCTGCGGCGGCACGAGCCCGCGATCATGCGCAAGTAGCCGCCCCGGCCCCCGCCGGTAGAGTGGGAGCCGAACTGTGGTGCGAGTGCCGCACGTAGCCCCTGCCCCCGGCTCCGGCTCGCGCGGCGGAGGAAGAGCCGCCGATGGACGAGTTCGCGTTCCGCCCCACCCATGTCGCCCCGCCGACCGGGATGGCGACCTGGGCGGCGCCGGATCCGGCACGACCCTCCGCCCGGCTGGACCCGCTGCTCCCGCTGCGGCTGATCACCGGCCAGGGCGACTGGGCCCAGGTGCTCTGCGCCAACGGCTGGACCACCTGGGTGGACGGCCGCCTGCTGGTGGCCCTCCCCCAGCCGCCGCCCGCCGCCGGGGGCCCGCCCGCCCGGACCGCCGACCCGCGCCCGGCACTCGCCGAGGCCGAGGCCGCGCTGGCCCGCTACCGCTCCCTGCTGGAGGACCTCGCGGCCGGCGTCCTGGACCTGGAGTCCTTCCGGGAGCGGGCCCGCGGCCTGCGGATCGGCCTGGTGGCGGACGGCGAGGAGCTCTGGGTGTTCGACCCGGTGCACGACCGCTGGTGCTACTGCGACGGGCTGCAGCTGCAGACCTACGCGGCCACCGACCGGCCCTCGCCACAGCCCGCGCTCTCGCCTCCGCAAGCGCCCGCGCCCGCTTCCCCGACCCCGTCGGTGCGCAGCCCGTACGCGCCCACCCGGACCGGCGAGCCGTGATCCCCGCCCAGCCGCCCACCACCACCGGCCTGCCCGCCGGACTGGTCGGACGGAAGGTCGCGGGCTACCGGCTGGAGGGCGAGATCGGGCGCGGCGGGATGGCCGTGGTCTACCGGGCCAAGGACCTGCGACTCGGCCGGACGGTCGCGGTCAAGCTGCTGGCCCCCGAGCTGGCCCGCAACGAGGTGTTCCGGCAGCGCTTCATGCACGAGTCCGAGGCCGCCGCGGCGATCGACCACCCGCACATCATCCCGGTGTTCGAGGCGGGCGAGCACGACGGCATCCTCTATCTCGCGATGCGCTACGTCGAGGGCGGGGACCTACGCGGACTGATGAACCGGGCGGGCCCGCTCCCCGTCGAACGCGCCGCCCGGCTGGCGCTGCAGATCGCCTCCGCGCTGGACGCCGCGCACGACCACGACCTGGTGCACCGGGACGTCAAGCCGGGCAACGTGCTGGTCGCCGCCGGGACGGACAGCGAGCACCCCGAGCACCTCTACCTGGCGGACTTCGGGCTCACCAAGAAGTCCCTGTCGCTCAGCGGGCTGACCAGCGTCGGCCAGATCGTCGGAACGCTGGACTACGCGGCGCCCGAGCAGATCTCCGGCAAACCGCTGGACGGACGCTGCGACCAGTACAGCCTGGGCTGCGTGGTGTTCGAGATGCTCGCCGGCACGCCACCGTTCCGCCGGGAGAGCGACCTCGCGCTGCTCTGGGCCCACCTCAACGACCCGCCGCCGGTGCTGAGCGAGCACCGGCCGGACCTCCCGGCGACGGTGGCGGCGGTGGTCTCCCGCGCCCTTGCCAAGGTGCCCGGGGAGCGGTACGCCAGTTGTCTGCAGTTCGTCGCCGAGCTGCGGGCGGCCATCGTCCCCGCCCCGTGGGCCGGTGGCGGGCCGCCGACCCAGGTCGTCCCGGTGGTCGACCCCGGCCTGGTCCGGATCCCCGAGCCGCCCGCCTGGGCCGTACCGGCGGTCCACCCACCACCCCGGAACTGAACCGCCGGGACCGTCCTGCCCCGAGACCCAGAGGGAGCCGCCGACCATGAACGCCGTGAGCCAGGTCTTCGCCATGCTCGCCGCCGCGATCCACCTCGTGGTGTGGCCGCTGGAGAGCTACCTGTACGGGCACCCACGGGTGCGCTACCTGCTCACCGGCAGCACGGCGGACGCCCCGGAGGTCCGGCTGTGGCGCTTCAACGTCGGCTTCTACAACCTGTTCCTGGCCCTGGGCCTGGTCGCGGGCCTGGTCCTGCTGCACACCGGGCACGCCGGGTCGGGACGGCCTGTGATCCTCTACATCGGCGCGTTCATGGTGGCCGGCGGGATCACCCTGTTCGTGTCGGAGCCGAAGCTGTGGCGCGGCGCCCTGGGCCAGGCCGTCCCGGCGGCGATCATCCTGATCGCCGCGGCGGCCTGAACCTTTCGGCGGGCGGTCTCAGCCGCCGCTCTCCGTCACCTCGCCGCGATGCCGGAACCGGGCCGCGAGCAGCGCGCCGAGCGCTCCGGTGAGCAGCCCCCAGCCCGCCGCCAGCAGGACGGCCGTCCAGAACTCCAGGCGCAGGGTCAGGCTGCCGCTGCCGAGCCCGGCCACCGGGTTGTTGCCGCCGAGGACGGTGTCGAGGAGGTCGGCGAGACCACCCTGGCCGAGGCCGACGCCGAGGACCGAGAGCCCGTAGTCGGCGTCGATCCGGACCCACAGGCCGACCAGCAGCACGGTGACGGCGGTGGCCAGCGCGAAGCGGACGGCGTGCTGCCAGAACCGCACGGTGCGCGGGGAGCGGTGGGCGGCGAGAAAGGCGGCGGCGAGCAGCAGCACGGCGGCCACCACCAGCAGCCACCAGCTACGGGCGTCGTGTTCGGCCAGGGTGCCGAGGTCGACGGTCGCCTCCTTCCCGTTCGGGCTGCGCAGCACCGCGCTGAGCGGTTCGGGGACGGGCAGGCCGAGCGCGCCGACCAACTGTCCGTGCCACCGGGCGCCGAGCCCGATGCCGAAGGCCAGCCAGACCAGGTCGGGCAGGGCGAGCACCACCACGGCCAGGGTCTGTCGGGCGTTGCCGTGCACGATCGCGGTCAGCACCCCGGCCACCGCGCCGATCGCCACATACGCCAGTAGCACCATCCAGAGCGCGAACGCGGCCGGGCGGACGGCGAGTTGGTAGCGCAGCAGGACGCCGGGAAGCGGCGCCCGCCGGGAGACCGCGAAGACGGCGGCGAGGACGAACAGCAGCCAGGCCAGCCCGATGCCGATCGTGGTCAGGCCGTCCGCGTGGAAGCCGACCTCCGGGGTGAGGCCGAGCGCGCCCCCGATGGACTGCACCAGGCCGCCGCCGAGTGCGATCACGAAGGTGTGCTTGGCGACGACGGTGATCAGCACCAGGGCGAGCACCCAGAGCACCACCGTCCGGGCGATGCGGCCCAGCAGTTCGCCTCCCCCGGCCACCGCTCGGAAGCGCAGTTGACGCAGGAACACCTCGGCCATCGCGACCGCGCCGACCAGCGAGACGGTGAGCGGCATTGCGGTGATGCCGGCGTCGACGGCGGCGAAACTGCCCGCGCCGCCGTCGAGTTGGACGGATCCGCCGACGGCGAGCGCCATCGTCGCGGCGAGGACGGGCGGGAAGCCGCCCTCGGGGAGGTCGTCGGCGCCGGCCAGCCAGAGGCCGAGCGCGGCCATCGCCGCCATCGAGACCAGCCCGGCCAGCACCACGGCGAGCGCGTCCAGCCAGCCGCGTGCGGCACCGGGCGGGCCCGCGGCCCGGGTGGTGGGCTGCTGCATGCCGCCTCCTCTGGCTCCGCGGGCCCGATCGGTTCCCGGCGGTCGGTTCCCCGGGGTGTCGGTTCCCAGCGTGACCGACGGCGGGTGGGCACGCTCGGCGACGACCGCGAAACCTGCTGTTGCGGCGAACGGGGCAGCGGGGGAGAAATGGAACCCGAATGGCAGGAGCTTCCCGTGCCGGCCGTGCTCGCCGGCCGCCTGCGAAACGGAGCCTCGATGAGTTCCCAACCGCCTCCCTCCGGCCCGCCGAACGAGCCGCCCGCCGGTCCGCCGGCCGGACCCCCGTCCGGCCCCCTCGCCGGGCCCCCGCCGGGGGGCGGTACAGCCGGACCGCCGGCCGGACCGCCGTCCGTACCGCCACCGCCCTCCGGCCCGCCCGCGGGCGGTGGCAAGGGTGGCGGGCCGCGCACGCCGTGGTGGCGCTCAGGGAAGGGCCTGGCGGCGGCCGCCGCCGCACTGGCGGTGGTCGTGGTGGCCACCGTGCTGATCGTCAGCAACCAGGGCGGCGGCACCAAGACCGAGACGGTGCCGACCGCCAACGAGGTCGCCCTGCAGGCTCCGGCCGACCCGGGCCCGGACCCGTTCACCCCATCGGTGGAAACCAACCCCGTGAGCGCACCCGCTCCCGCCCAGGCGACCCCACCGGCGACCTCCCGGGGGACCTCCCAAGCGACCTCCCAGACGACCTCCCGGGGGACCTCCCAAGCGACCTCCCAGACGCAGCAGCCCGGGCAGACGGCCCACAGCACGTCCCCGGCAGCCCTGCACAGCGTCCAGGGGAGCTCGAACGGGCTCTACGCCGGGACGATGTCCAAGCCGAGCTGCGACACCGAGCGGCTGATCACGATGGTCTCCGCCGGCGACGTCGGTCGGGCCTGGGCCTCCGCCGCGGGCATCGACCAGTCCGCGATCCCGTCCTACCTGCGCTCGCTGACCTCGGCGTACCTGCGGGTGGACACCCGGGTGACCAACCACAACTACAAGAGCGGCGTGGTGACGGAGTACCAGTCGGCGCTCCAGGCCGGCACCGCCGTGCTGGTGGACGCGCAGGGTGTGCCCCGGGTTCGCTGCTCGTGCGGCAACCCGATGAAGCCGCCGGTGCTGGTCTCCAACGCCAAGTACATCGGGCACCCGTGGCCGGGCTTCCAGCCGACCACCCTGATCATCGTGGTCCCCGCGCCGCAACCGGTGACCGAGATCATCCTGATCAACGTCGAGACGGGCGGCTGGTTCGCCCGCCAGACCGGGCGGATCGAGGTCGTCGACCGGCACGTCGACGCGCCGAAGGGGCCGCTGGCACCCGGCGTCCCGCCGCCCGCACCGATGAAGCCGGCCACGCCGTCGGGGACGACGTCGGCCTCCGGCGCCACGTCCGGGTCGAGGCCGGCGACCACCTCGGGGGCGAGTACCTCGGGTGCGACCTCGTCGGGTGTGACCTCACCGGGCACCACATCCCCCGGCGCGACCTCACCGGGCACCACACCCTCGGGCACGACCTCGTCCGGCGCCACATCCTCGGGCGCGACCTCGTCGGGCGCAACGTCCTCCGGAGCCTCGACCGGTGCGGGGTCGACCTCGGCCTCGACCAGCTCGGCCAAACCGTCGGCACCGACCGCGACGGCGAACACCTCCTCCGCAGCCTCGACCGGTGCGGGGTCGACCTCGGCCTCGACCAGCTCGGCCAAACCGTCGGCACCGACCGCCACGGCGAACACCTCCTCCGCAGCCTCGACCGGTGCGGGATCGGCCTCGGCCTCGACCAGCTCGGCCAAACCGTCGGCACCGACCGCGACGACGAACACCTCCTCGGCTTCGACGGGGACGTCCACCACCACCTCGGCGCTCACCCAGTCGCCGAGCGGCAGGACCACGACGATGAGCACCGGCACGACCACGAGTGCCGGGACGGCGACGACCAGCGCGGCTCAGTGACGCTGCCCGACCCCCGCTGCCACCGTCCGACCACGGCCGGTGGCAGCGGCACGTCTCAGGGCAGATGCCTCGGGTGTCCGTACCGATCCCCCCTCGTGTTCGTGCACGACGGATGTTCGCACACCCCGCTGACAATTCGACCCGGCGTCGGATCCGGCGCCGGTCGACGGGGATATTCACTGGCCGACCGCGCTTCGGGCGGGCAGAGTGCCGTCATGATCAACAGGGGACTGGACGAGGACGGGTACATCGCACGGGAGGGCTCGCTGGCGCGGGTGCCCGCGGAGTTCGCGCCGGTGGTCGAAACCGCCCGGGAGCGCATCGCCGCCGCCTTCGACCCTGCCGGGCTGCACAGCGCCTACCTCTACGGCAGCATCCCGCGCGGCACCGCGGTCCCCGGCGTCTCCGACCTCGATCTGCTGCTGGCCCTGCGCCACGAGCCCACCCCCGCCGACCGCGCCGAGGCCGACGCACTCGAGGCCGGGCTGGACGCCACCTTCCCCCAGATCGACGGCGTCGGCGTGCTCCTGTTCTCCACCGGCACGCTGCTCAGCGAGCTGGAGCGCCACGACCTGGGCTGGTTCGTCGCCTGCCTGTGCACCCCGCTGCTCGGCGGGGACCTCGCCGGGCAGCTCCCCCGCTACCGCCCGACCTCCCTGCTCGCCCGTGAGACCAACGGCGACCTCGCCCTCGCCCTCCCCCGTTGGCGCGAACGGCTGGACGCCGCCGACTCGGACGCCGACCTGGAGGCGCTCAGCCGCACGGTCTCCCGCCGGATCGTCCGCACCGGCTTCACCCTGGCCATGCCCCGCTGGGGCGGCTGGACCAGCGACCTGACCGCCTCCGCCGAGGCCTTCGCCGGCTACTACCCGCAGCGCGCCGACCAGATGCGCCTCGCCGCGTCCATCACCCGCACCCCCACGGCCGACCGCACGGTCCTCGGCACGCTCGTCGACGACCTCGGCCCCTGGCTCGCCGCCGAGTACACCGCCGTCCACGGTGCGAAGGCCCCGCGCCCTTGACCGGCCGCACCTCGCCGGTGACATCGTGGACGGCCGGGTCGTCCGCGTCGAGGTGCTCGATCTTAAGCCCCCGCGGGACCTCCGCGCCCGCCGACCGCACCGGACCGGCCGGTAGGCGCCCGCCCCTCAACGGCTCAGTCCACGCAGGGAATCCCGCCCGCCTTCACGGCCGGCCCCTGCATGGGCAGCCCCGCCGCCGGGTCGGTGGAGCCGTCGGTCGAGCCCGAGGCGCCCGCCGTGGGCGCCGCCGGAGCCGGCGCCGGCGTCCTGCCGGCGGCGAGGGTGACCACGACGTGGCCCGCCGCGACCGCGGCGGACGGGACGGCGGTGCCCCCGTAGCGCGCCGCGATCTGCTGGGCGTCGGCCTTGGCGCCGCTGCCGTACGTCACCGTCGTCGCCCGGGTCCTGGCCGGTGCGTCGCCGATCCTGCCCGCCTGGAAGCCGAGTTCGACCAGCGCCCTGGACTCGGTGGAGGCCGCGCCCGCGCCCGCCGCCGCGTTGACGTCCACCACGGACTTGGGCGCGGCGCTGGGCGAGGGCGCCGCGGCGGCCGTCTCGCTCGGGGCCTGGCTCGGGGCGGCCGCCGGAGCCGCGGGTGCCGGTTCACGGCTGAACAGCTGTCGGGCGATCTTCTTGATCAGGTCCGGGTTGACGGTGTTGACCTCCTGCCCGCCGATAGTCTTGAACCCGGCGATCGGCAGGGTGTTGAACTCGACGTTGCCGCCCGTGAGGTTGGGCGCCTGCTGGGCGAAGTCGAGGATGTTCCACTCGTTGTCGATGACGACGTCCTTCTTCACCACCCCGAACAGCTTCTGCATCTGCCCGAAGTCGTTGAGGATGCCGTGCTGTTTGAGCTTGTACTCGACGGAGGAGATGAACGCCTGCTGCCGGTGGGTGCGGTCGAGGTCGCCGTTGGTGAGATGGTGGCGCTGGCGGACGAAGGAGAGCGCCTGGGCGGCGTCGAGCGAGCTGATCCCGGCGGGCAGCTTGAGGCCGGTGCCGCCGCCCTCGTGGGTGGCAGTGCGGGCGATGATCGGATCGTCGACCGGGTGGTTGAGACAGACCTGGATCGGTTCGACGGCCTTGGCGATGTCGTAGAAGCCGATCAGGTTGACTTCCGCGAAGTGGTCGATCGGGACGTCCAGGAAGCTCTGCACGGTCTGGATGGTGGCCGAGCGCCCGGCTTCCCGGCTCTGCCGCTCCAGGTCCGCCTTGGAGAGGCCCTTGCCGGCGAGCCTCGCCTCGGCGGCCTCCTTGGCGATGCCGTAGGCCTCCTTGATCTTGTGCGTCTTGCCGTCGGCGCCGACGGTCTGCACATAGTCGTCGCGCGGGACGGACAGCGCGGTGACCTTGCCGCCGTTGGCCGGGATGTGCAGCACGATCAGGGCGTTGGTGTTGTACCCGCCGATCTCGCTGGAGCCGGCGTGCAGCTCGTCCTCGACGAACTGCTTGGGCAGGTCGTTGCCGTCCATGTCCTTGCGGCTGTCCAGGCCGATCAGCAGCAGGTTGACGGACTTGTCCAGGTGCGGCGGCGCGTTCTTCTTGGCCTCGCTCAGCGCGGTGGACTTGATCATGCCGTCGTCCAGGCTGCGGTACTCGTACCAGGTGAAGCCACTGGCGCCGAGCACGGCGGCCGAGACGGTGCAGGCGAGGGTGCGGCCGGCGACGGTCAGCGGGGCGGCCCCGCGGCGCGGCGCCCGGCCGCGCGGGCGGGGGCAGGTGCCGCGCTCAGCCACGGCGACTCCTTCCGCCGGGGGCGGCGGCCCGGCCGGGCCGGCGACGGTCCAGCACGGTCCGGATCACGATGACCACCAGCCCGGCGGCCACCGCCTCCGCCATCACCGGGAACGCCCCGACCACCCAGCGCACCGCGCCGGTGCCGAGGCCCTTGCCGTGGTATTTGTCGGGGTTCGACACGTACTCGACGCCCGAGGCCGTGAGCAGCACCACGATCGGGGCGGCGGTGACCACCCACCAGCGGCCGGTCCAGCTGCACAGCGCGGCCGCGACGGCCGTACCGAGCACCGCGCCGACCGCGAAGAGGATGCCGATGCCGGGGCCGCCCAGCTCGTCCGCGATCCCGCCGAGCAGCGGCACGCCGACCGCCGCCAGCGCCGCCAGCAGTCCGTCGCGCCGACGCGCCTGCTGCCTGCGGCGCGCGGCCCCGGCGCGCTGGGTGCGGGTGTCCCGGACGGGTTCGGCGTCGCCGCCGGCCGCACGGGTGCGCTGGGCGGGCACGGCGGGGTCCTCGGTGCGCGGTCCCGCGTCCTGGTACGGCGTTCTCGCCCGCTGGCCGGCCATGCGCACATCCCTCGGTCGTTTCGGCTGCGGCGGCGCGACCACGCCACCGCACGTGCCGGGACGCCTTCCGTCCTGCGGCGTTCCCAACTTCTACAGGTCTGTAGAGGTTGGGCTGGAGCATACAAACCCATTTCAGCAAAGTCACCCGCCGCCGTTCGGCAGGGGCGAACCGCCCGGTGGGCCGTCGTTAGGATGACCATGATCCCCGCCACGTCGGCACACCAACAGGAACGCATCAGAGGAGCAGAGCGTCACCATGTTTGAGAGTCTGAAGAACCTCGCGGACAAGGCCACCGACCTCGCCCGCGAGCACAGCGACGTGATCGGGCAGGGTCTGGAGAAGGTCGGCGACGTGATCGACGACCGCACGGACGGCAAGTACAGCGGGCAGATCGACACCGGTGTCGAGAAGGCGAAGGACTTCCTGCGCAACCTCGACGGGGACCAGAAGCCCGCCGAATAGTCCCGCCGCGAGGCACGATCGGTTGTACCACGATCGAACGAGGGCACGAGCTGACGGGGAGGGGCCGGAAGCGGTGAGCGAGGAGCGGAAGCAGACGCGCTGGGCGCGTTGGATCGTGATCGGCGTCCTGGTCGCCGCCGGGTGGGGCATCGTTCGCGGGGGCGGGCACGACACCGCGGCCCCCTCCTCGCCGTCCCCCTCCTCCGCCGGTGGCGCGGTAGCCGCGGCCCCGTCCGGCTCGCCGTCCGCCGGTGCGCCCTCGGCCGCGCCGTCCAAGCCCTCCGGCCGCTACGAGCCGGCCGACTACGCGGCGCCGGTGCGCCGGTACGCCGCCGAGGCCGGGGTCGATCCGCAGCTGCTGATGGCGATCCTCTACAACGAGTCGTACAAGCCGCACGACCCGGATCTCGAACGGGCCTGGCAGCGCGGCAAGCCCGACGCCTCCTTCGGCATCGCCAACATGCACCGGGCCGCCTTCGACGACACCAAGCCGGGCCGCCCGTTCGCCTCCCGCCAGTGGGAGGAACTGCCGGACGACCGCGACCTGGCCATCCAGGCCGCCGCCTGGCATCTGCACGACCTCGCGGGGCAGTTGCCCGCGCGGCCGAGCGCGCCGCTCGACAAGGACGAACTGCTCGCCCTCGGATACAACGCCGGCGCGGGCAACATGCTGGCCTTCGCCCGGGGCGTCAAGATCGGTCCGCAGGCGCAGTCCTACCTCGACCGCCTGCACGACAACTGGGCGAAGTCCGGCGAGGCCGTGAAGTAGACCCCGCCTGCGGTCGGTTGCGGCTGCGGTCAGCCGCGCGTGCGGCGGCGGAGCCGGAAACCGGTGGCCACCAGCAGGACGGCCGCGGTGGCGGTGCCGATGGCGGCCCAGGTGGTGGCGTTGTCGGTGGTCTCGTGGACGGGGGTGGCGGTGGTCGCCGCCGCCGTCACCGGGGTGGGCGCGGACTCCGTGCTCAGGCCCAACGGCGCCGGGTCGGTGATCGCGGCCGCCTCGACGTCGAATTCGCGCTCGGCGTGGCCGAGGGAGGGGAACGCACAGTCGACGGTCACCCGCCAGTGCCCGGCGGGCAGCAGCTCGCGGGTGGTGTACGTCCCCGGCCTGCTGCCCGGGACGGCGACCAGCCGCCAGGGGCCGACGGCACGGCCGTCGGCGGCGGTCGCGGAGAGCGTGCCGGCGAACTCCTCGGTGACCGGGTCGCGGTCGTTCTCCCAGGTGGCGACGGTGCTGACGTGGCCGTTCTGCTCGCCGGTGAGGTCCAGGTGGACGGAGTCGCCGTGGGCGGCGGCGGGCGCGGCGAAGGGCAGGACGGCCGCGACGGAGAGGGCGAGGGCGGCGAGAAGCGGGCGGGTTCGCATGGCGGGCGTTCCTCGGAGCGGTGGGGGGTGAGGGTGCTTGGCACAGTGATGCCGGGTGCGGCCGCCGTCGGATGGTGACGGCGGCCGCACCCGTGTTGTGCGGGTTCGAGCGTGCTTACGTGGTCTTCAGCAGCGACCAGTTCTGGTACGGCCGGCCGTTCGGCTGCTGCAGTTCCAACAGCCAACCACCGTAGTACCAACGGTCACTGAGCCCGAGCACCAGGGTGGAGCCGTCCGCCGTGACGGTGAACCCGCCCTCGGTGGCGTTGAGTTGCCACTTCTGCGCGGCGGCGTCACCGCACGGCTGCTGCGCGACGTACTGTCCGGCGACGGGCGTGCCGCCGAGCTGCAGGCACTTGCCGGAGCGCACGGACTTGATCCGCACCGCGCCGTTGCCGGCGTCATCGAAGACCCACTTCTGGTTGGCGTAGCCGGTGCGCTGGTAGGCGATGGCGACGGTGCCGTCGTTCATCGAGCTGCCCCACAGGTCGGCGGCCTGGCCGGTGAGGCCGTTGACCATGGTGTAGTGGGTGCTGGGCTGCGGGCGGCCCGCGTCCGCGAGGGTCTTGAAGGTGGTCGCGCGGCCGGGCTTGCCGACCGTTCCGGCGGCGTCGTGGACGGCGACGGCCACGGTGTAGGAGGTTCCGGGGGCCAGTCGGACCACGCCGACCACGGTCGAGCGGACGGTGCCGATGGTCTGGCCGTTCAGCTGGACGTCGTAGCCGGTCGCGGCCGGGACGGCCGTCCAGCTCAGCATCACCGAGTTCTGGGTGACCTGACTCGTCGTGACGTCAGGGGCGTTGCCTCCCGTGGTCGGGGTCGCGGTCGGCGACGGGGAGCCGGTCGGCGTGGCGGTGGGGCTGCCGGTGGGCGTCGGGGACGGCGAGGGCGTGCGGGTGGGCGATCCCGTAGCCGTCGGGGTGGACGTGGGCGTGGACGTGGCCGTGGGCGTGGGCGTGGGGGTCGGGCCGGTGCCGTTGCCCGCGATGAGGAAGCGGTTGTTGGCGACGTTCCAGTGGGTGGCCAGGTAACTGCCGGGCGCGGGGTTGGTGTTGTAGTAGTCGTCGTGGCCGCAGTCCAGCCGGTCGTCATGGGCGCGGTCCGGGCAGACGATCTGCATCTTCGGGTAGTAGGGGGCGTCCGAGTAGCACATGAGGTCCCACTCGTCCGTACAGTGGCCGGCCTTGCTGGAGTGGGGTGCGCTGTTGTTCACCGCGCCCAGGTTGTGGCCGAGTTCGTGCGCGGCGGTGGAGCCGCTCCAGCAGCCGGAGTCGGTCCGCCCGTACGAGGGGCCGAAGTTGCTGATGTTGTC
The DNA here is from genome assembly GCF_040609455.1 of Kitasatospora sp. NPDC004669. Lineage (NCBI taxonomy): Bacteria > Bacillati > Actinomycetota > Actinomycetes > Kitasatosporales > Streptomycetaceae > Kitasatospora > Kitasatospora sp. NPDC004669. The sequence continues at coordinate 18,352 of NZ_JBEXKB010000068.1, read as the reverse complement.
CTGGCCGGGGCGCTCGTCGCCGGCGAAGGTGCCGATGCCGCAGTACACCTTGGCGTCGGTGAACATCATGTACTTGCGGTCCTTGCGGTTGAACCCCTGCGCGGCGAGGGCCCGGTTGCTCGCGTTGAAGTCCTGGATCTCGGAGTCGGAGATCTGCACGTTCAACACCGAGGCGGTGCAGTCGGATTCGGTGACGAAGCGGACGTGCCGGACGCCGCCGGTCTCCTGGGCGCTGGCGTTGTAGATGACGTCGACGTCCGCGGCCCACTTCTTGAACGAGGACAGGTACTGGGCGAAGCGGTCGTTGCCCGGGGTGTGCACATACACCACCTGGACGCGGTTGCCGCTGCTGCCGTCACCCTCGCAGACCAGGCCCGAGCCCCCTGCCGGGGCCTGGGACGGGGCGCCCTGCGGGGCACCGGCGGTGCCGGAGTCGCTCAGCAGCGCCTTCTGCGTCGCGTCGAGGACCGGCGCGCCGCCCTTCAGCAGGTCGGCGGCGGCGGGCGGTTGGGCGTTCGCCGCCGGGGTGAGCGCGGGCGCCTGGGCGGCCGGGGCGGCCACCGGCTGGACGTCCTTGTGGATGTCCACGTCCTTGGGCGGCACGTCCGGGCCGTGGCTGCACTGGGTGCTGCCGGTGACCTCCAGCATGTTGCCGCAGCGGTCGCTGCTCGGCAGGTTCAAACCCGTGTAGACCAGCCCTCGTTCCGGCTCGTCCTTGGGTATCGCCTTGGGCGGGGCGGCCTTCTCGTCCCGCTTCGGGGCGGCGGGCGCCTTGGTACCGCCCTCGGCCGTGCCGGTCTCGCCGGGACCGCCGTCGTCGCCGCCGTCGGCGACCGCGGCGACCCGGTCGGCCGGAGCGTCCGCCACCGCGACGGCGCTGTGCGCGGCCGGCTCCAGCGCGGTGCGCAGGCCCAACGTTCCCGCAACAAGTGCGGCTGCCACCGCCGCGGCGACAACCACGCTCCTACGGGTAAGCCTGCGGCGCCTGCGCCGACGCAGCTCGCTGCTCCGGTGTCCCATCGCGTTCCTTTCCTCGTGCGACGGCCCGAGCGCCCTGTGGTGAGGGACGCTCAGACCTTCCGACACTCCGGAGAGCGGCTGGGACGGGTGGGAATAACAGAAACCTCTTGCGAAATTCTTCGACGCGTTCGAGATGCCGGGTGGCGGGCGTGCGGGGGCGCGACGGTGCGGGCACGAAGACAACGGCACAAAGATGCGGGCGCAGCGGATGCGGGCCCAGAGGTGCGCACATGAGGGTGTCGGGGAGCGCACTCGGGGGTGCGCGCTCCCCGACAGGGCGTGTCGGCGGCCACCCGGCCGGAGTCCCGGGGCCGGTGACTCCGACGGCCGTGACGGAGCGCTAGACCTGTCGGCGGGCCGTGACCAGAGCTCTGACCAGGCAGGTTTGCGCCCCGAACATGCCGGCGTCGCCCGTCACACGACGGCCGGTCCCCCCTGTTCGCCGGTCACGCGGCGGCCCCGATCCGGGCCGGTTCGACAACCGGCGCCCCGGCGGCGCCGCAGCCGCCGTGCAGCCGGGCCAGTCCGGCCGCGAGCACGGCGCGGTCCCCGGCGAGCCAGAGCCGCAGGGCGGCGGAGAGCGCGGCGCTGGCCGGCACGGCCGAGGGCCCGCCGGTGCGCGCGAGCCGCTCGCCCAGCAGCGGCAGCAGGTCCGCGACCGGGGCGGGCAGCCAGAGGGTCAGCGCGCAGGGTGCGGGCCGGGCGAGGACCCGCAGCAGCGGCAGGACGGAGGCGTCGTCGTACAGCGCCGGAACGACCTCCAGCAGGCCGTCGACCGCCACCTCGGAGACGTCGCCGCCGTGCCCGCGGGTGAGGTCCCGCAGCAGCGCCCGCTCGGCGGCGGTGATCCGGACGGTCAGCATGACCTCGTCGTCGCAGTCCATGGTCCCGGTCCCCTGTCGTGGCGTCGGTGGAGTCTTGCGTTGGTGGAATCTCTCCGATCAGTCCTGTGCCGAGGGGGTTCCTGCCCCGCTCCGGCTGTCCGACACCGGCGTTATCAGGCCGTAGTGGCCGTCGTAGCGCCGGTAGAGCACCCGGGCGCGGCCGTCGCCGGGGTCGGTGTGGCAGACGAACGGTCGGCCGGTGAGCCAGAGTCGGCGGGCCGTGTCCGCGAGATCCAGCGGGGGCGCCGGATCGGTGTCCACCGACCACAGCTGCACCGCGCCGCTCAGCGGGCAGCGCTGCACCAGGCCGTCCCGCCCGGTCGCGGCGTCCGCGAACAGGTGGAACCGCCGGTCCAGCGTCAGGAGTTCGCGCGCGGCCTGCTCGGGAGTGCGGCGGGCGAGCACGACCGTCTTGCGCCGGGCGATCCGCCGCTCGGCCAGCGGGCGGTCGGCGTACTGCGGGCGGTAGGCGCTCTCGTACACGGCGGCGAGGCCGATGTCGCCCTGCTCGCGCAGCCGGACGGCCCGGCCGGCCAGCGTGCCGAGCACCAGGTCGACGGCCTCCCGGGCGGTGCCGGTGGCCAGCTGCACCCGGACCGGGCCCGCGCCGTCCAGTTCCACACCCGCCTGGGCGAGTGCGGGCCGGGTCACCGAGCGGTCCCGGGTGCGGGTGAGCCGCAGGCGCAGCGCGTGGGCGTCGGGGCCGAGGACGGCGGCGGTGTCCTGCGCCCGGGCCCGGGCGTACTCGGCGTCCTCGCGCGGCAGCTCGCCGCGGATCTCCACCCGGACGTCGAGGGCGGGCCGGTGGCGCAGACGGGTCATCAGATTCCTCCTTCTCCGGGTACCATGCTGGCCGTCGCACGCCGGGGCGGCGAGGGTCCAAAGACCCCCCTCGGCGGGTCGCGCGGGCGTCGGCTTCCCGCAGGTCAGCCGCTTCCTCCGGAGCGGGGTCCGGACCTCGGACCGATCGACCGTTGGAGTGATCCACCGGCGTTCGGCGCAACGCCCGTGGAACCGGCGCGTTTCCCATGACATGCGCCCTCCCCGCAGTGGCGCACGCGGGGTCCGCGCTCGCCGGTCCCCGGCTCCCGGCCGGCCCGCCGGTGCCCTCCCCCGGTACCGCCCGCACCGGCCCCTGGTGAGAGGTAATGTCATGACCCTGCTGACTAATGCCATGCTGGCAGAGACGCGGAAACGGATCGTCCCCCCGAGAACCACACCACCCCCCACCCCCACGACCCGCTCGGCCGTCCCCCCGCTCGCCCCGGGAGCGGTGCCCGGCCTCGGCCACGCCGCCGCCCTGTTGCGCGACCCGCTCGGCTTCCTCGGCTCGCTGTCCCGCCACGGCGGCGTGGTCCGCATCCGGCTCGGGCCGCGCACCGTCTGCGTGGTCACCGACGCCCGACTGGTCCACACCCTGCTGGTCGCGCTCGCCTACGACTGTCCGCGCGGCGCCGTCCAGGACACCCTGAAGAGCGCCTTCGGCGACGGCCTGCTCATGTCCGAGGGACAGGCCCACCGCGACCGCCGCCGGATCATCCAGCCCGCCTTCGGCCCGGACCGGATGACCGAGTACCTGGCCGTGATGCACCAGGTCACCGAGGAACGGGCCGGACGCTGGCGGCCCGGCCAAGTCCTCGACGTGGCCAAGGAGATGAACCACCTGGCGCTGGAGATCGTCACCCGCTCGCTGTTCGACGCCAGGCTCAGCGAGGAGGCCACCCTCGCCTTCCACCGGGCGCTGCCGGACATGGTGAAGGGCCAGATCGTCCAGTCCCTCTACCCGCACCCGGCGCTCGCCAGGGTGCCGCTGCCCGTCAACAGGCGTTTCGACGCCGCCGTCCGGGTGCTCAACCGGGTGGTCGACCAGGCCGTCAACGGCCGCTCAGGCCCCGCCGGTCCGGTGCCGTCGGCGGAGCGCCGGGGCACCCTGCCGGCCCTCCTGCGGGCCGCCGTCGACCCGACCACCGGCCGTCCGCTCACCGAGGCCGACGTCCGCTCCGAGGCGATCACCATGTTCGGCGCCGGGACGGAGACCGTCTCCACCACCCTGACCTGGCTGCTGGACGAACTGCTGCGCCACCCCGAGGTCGAGGAGCGCCTGCTCGCCGAACTGGACGAGCACCTGCCCGCCGGCACCGTCCCCACCCCGGAGGCGCTCGCCCGGCTCACCTACACCCGCAGCGTCGCCCAGGAGGTGGTGCGACTGCACGCGCCCAACGCGTTCCTGATGCGCACCGCCCAGGTGCCGGTCGAGCTCGGCCCGTACCGCATCCCGGCCGGCACCGAACTGCTCTACAGCCTCACCGCGCTGCACCGCGACCCGGTGCACCACCCGGAGCCGCTCGCCTTCCGCCCCGAGCGCTGGCAGGACGGCGGCGGGGCCGGACGGCCGTCCTTCCTGCCGTTCGGGGCCGGCAAGCACAAGTGCATCGGCGAGGCCTTCGCCTGGGCCGAGCTGATCGTCGCGGCGGCGGCGATCCTGCGCCGCTGGCGGCCGGTCGCGGTGCCGGGGGCACGGGCCCGGGAGGTGGTGTGGACGACGGTCCAGGCGCAGGGGCTGCGGGTCCGGTTGGCGCCGCGCTCGGCCGCTCCGGTGGATCGCGGCGCAAGCGCTCCGGTGGATCGTGGCACGGGCGCTCCGGCAGCCGAGCGGGCGGTGACCGCGCGGGCGGAGGACGGCCGGTGCCCGTTCACGGGTGCCGCAGCGGCTCCGGCCGCCCCCGTCCGGCACCGCCCGCCCGCCGAACTGCGCGCCACCGCCGACCGGCACGCCGACTGGGCGGTCCGCCACGGCCTGCTCACCCCGGACGAGCTGCCCGGCTACCGGGCCTACGCGCTGCACGAGTTGATCGGCCATGCCTTCCCGAACACCCGCGGCAGCGACCTGGACCTGCTGGTCGACATGCTCGGCTGGTTCACCATCCTGGACGACCGCTTCGACGGCCCGCCCGGACGCCACCCCGGCGAGGCCCGCGAGTTGGTCGACCCGCTGATCACCGCCCTCGACGGCGACGCCCCCTCGGCCGCCCCCTCGGCCACCCCCGGCGGCCGGCTGCTCACCGCCTGGCGGGAGCTCTGGGACCGCCAGACCGACTCGATGTCCCCCGCCTGGCGCGCCCGGGCAGCCCGCGAGTGGCGGGCCTGTCTGGCCACCTTTCCCGCCGAGGCCGAACACCGGGCCCGCGGCACCGTCCCCGCCCTGGGGCTGAGCCTCGCGGACACCATGCGGCTTCGCCGACACGGCAGCTGCCTCTATCCGTTCATGAACATACTGGAACGGGTCCACGGCACCGACGCCCCCGCCGCCCTGCACGCGGAGCCCGCGCTGCACCGGCTGCGCGCCAACACGGCCGACGCGGCCACCCTGATCAACGACCTCTACTCACTGGAGCGGGAGGAACGCCAGAGCGCGGCCGCCTTCAACACCGTCCTCACCCTGCAACGGGTCCGCGGCTGCACCCGCAGCCGTGCCGTACGCGCAGTGCGCACCCGGGTCTCACGACTGTGGCAGGAGAACGAGGAGCTGCGCCGCGAGCTGCGCCGCCGCCACCCGGCGGGGCGCTGGTACCTGGACGGCACCCGGGAGCTGGTCGCGGGAGTCCAGGCCTGGACCAGCACCAGCGACCGCTACCTGGTGCCGGACGCCCAGCCGCGCTGAGCGTCTGCCGCGCGCTTCGGGCGGCGCGTTCGCCGACGGCTGCTACTTGCGGTCGCCGAGCGCGAACAGCAGCAGGACAAATCCGGCGAACAGGTGGGTGGCGAAGATGTAGATACCCGCGCGGATCAGCATCGCCTTGCGGCGGCGCTTCTCCTCGCTCGTGCTGTCACTGGCACTGTCGCTCATGGTGCGGCTCTCCTCGGGTCGGCCGGTCGGGTCGGGCGCGGGCGCGGACTGCGGACTCAGCGGGCTGCCCGACCGCCGGTCGCGCGCAGCTCGGTGAGCAGCGCGCCCTGGTCGGTGATCAGCTCGGTGAGGATCCGGCGCGCCGCGCGCAGCAGCTCGGCGACGTCCGGGGTGCTGAGCGCGTACACCACCGTGTTGCCCTCGCGCGTGGCCGTGACCAGCTGGGTGCGGCGCAGCACCGCGAGCTGCTGGGAGAGGTTGGACGGCTCGACCTCGATCTCCGCCAGCAGCTCGCGCACCGGTCGGGGTCCGTCCTGGAGCAGCTCCAGCACCCGGATCCGCACCGGGTGCCCGAGAGTGCGGAAGAACTCCGCCTTGGCCTGGTACAGCGGGACCGGCACAGTCCGCTCCCTCCTCGGATCCTGCTCGGTGGTCGTCCGACCGGGCGGGGTCCACGCCGCGGCCGGTAGGCATCATCGCGACAGATGAAGATTTCTTCAAGCCGTCACAGCGGGAGGTGACCCTCCCCACACCGCCGAGGATTCCGATACGGACAGGGGCCGAGCCCGGGATGCTGCCGACTCCCGGGCTCGGCAGTCACAGTGACGATGCGTCAGCAGCCTACCGGCAGATCCAGGGTGACCGGGGCCGGTCCTCGGAAGCCCCCCTCCACGGCGAAGGCGGCGTGCACGACCGACCCGCACGGGGCGGTGGCGGCGATGCCGTCCACCCGGACCGTACTGACGGCGAAAACGGTGCGCCCGGACACCGCGCCGAGCGAGTCACCGCCGACGACCTCGGCCGACAGCCGGGTGACCACCTCCTGCGGCGCCGGCGGCCACGGCGTCCCCGGCGAGGGCGGCCCGGCCAGCCCGATCTGGCCGTACAGCACGACGCTGTCGCCGGCCACATCGGCGCACACCTTGGTGGACAACCCGGCCTGCAGCCCGGACCAGCCGCAGGTCGTGACCGTGGCGGTGGCGGCCTGCGGCGGGGCGGCGAGCGCGGGCACGGGCGTCGCGAGCAGCGTGACGGCACCGGCCGCGCCCGCCGCGATGCGCATGATGCGGTTCATGGACTCCCCCTTCGGAGGGTGTGAGGAAATGAGTCAAGGACAGGTGATGCGGCACATGTGATATTTCATCTGTGCCATGACCAAGACTTTGCCATGCGATTCCAACCCCCCGACTCCAGTTCCCCCTTCGAACCATCGACGCGACCGAAAGCAGACCTTCGATGACGCGTTCCCGCGCGAACGGGCGAACGCCCGCACCACCTCGGGCGGCGCCGCGTTGAACCCGGGGTGAACCGCCTCCGCGCCACCGTCGCGGCCTTGCCCGCGCTCCTCGCCCCCGCCGCGCTCGCGGGTTGGCGGCGGGGCGCGGATCGCCCCCTGAATCAGCGCAGCTCGTCCCTCAGGGCGTCCACGCGGGTGACGGCGGCCGCGAAGGCCGCGCGGTCGAGGCGGCCGGCATCGAGGGCTGCGGCCAGGGCGGTGTTGGCGTCTTCGGCCTGCTGCGGGTCGCGGGCGGAGCAGAGCAGCAGGTCCGTGCCCGCGGAGGCGGCGGTGACGGCGCGGGTGCCGGTGTCACCGTACGGGGTGAGGGCCTCGGCTTCGAGGGCATCGGTGATGGTGACGCCGTCGAAGCCGAGACGGTCGCGGAGTTCGCCCTGGATGACGGTGGGCGAGAAACCGGCCGGGCGGTCGGGGTCGAGGGCGGGGTAGATCGCCCAGGAGGCCATCACCAGGCGGACGCCGGCGGCGATGGCGGTCCGGTACGGGGCTTCGCCGCGGGTGCGGAGTTGCGCCAGGGGGACGGGGAGGGTGACCGGGCGGGCGTCGGTGTTCTCGTCGCGGGCGGCCGAGCCGAGGCCGGGGAAGTGCTTGGCGGTGGCGGCGACGCCGAGGCCCTGCTGGGCGGTGAGGAAGGCTCTGCCCAACTCGCCCACCCGGGAGGGGTCCTGGCCGTAGGAGCGCTCGAAGTGGTCGATGAAGTTGTCCGGGGTGTCGTAGACGTCGAGCACCGGGGCGAGGTTGACGTTCAGCCCGGCGTCGTTGAGCGTCGTGGCGGCGCCGGTGCCGGAGTCCAGGGCGGCGGCGAGCGGGTCCGGGGCCGTTCCGGTGCGGCGGGCGGAGAGTTCGGGCGCTCCGGGCAGGCGGCGGACCCTGCCGCCCTCCTGGTCGGTCATCAGCAGCAGCGGGCGCGGGTGCGGCGCCTCGGCCGCTGCCTGTTTCAACTGGGCGACGGAATCGGCGAGCTGCGACGGGCTGGTGATGTTCTCGCCGAACAGGATCACCCCGGCGGCCCGCCCCTCCCGGATGGCCTGGAGCACCCCGGGCGGCGGTGTCGGCCCCGGATAGGAGAGCACGATCCGCCGCCCGGCGAGCTGACGGGAGTCCTGGTCCTGACCGGTCACCGTTGCGGTCCTTTCCATGGGAAGCCCGCCGCTACGCGTCGTCGACCCGGCCGGGACGGGCCCGAGCGCGGCCCCCAGCACCAGCAGTACCGACCCGAGCCGGGCAACACGCCGGAACGGGGCCATCACGCCTCCAGGGTGAGCAGCGGCATCCGGTCCGTCAGCGTACCCAGGGATCGGCTGTCCGGCAGCCCGGGAGAACGCCGTGGCTGCCCGCGCCGGCAGCACATAGGGTGATCGGGCGAGCCGGAGTGCACCGGCGGCTGCTGCGGCTACCTGTCCGCTGTGGTCCAGCGGATCGGCGACATCGTCATGTGGTCGGACCGGGAACTGCCCGCCGACGCGACCCGCCCATTGGAGTTCACCTTCGAGGCCGAGCAGTACGGGGCGGAACTGGCCCGGATCGAGGCCGACCCCTGGTGGCGCCCGCAGGGCTGAACGGCGGATATGTCAGTGCCGTCGGCGATGTTCTCGCCGTGACCACCCCGTACGACGGCGTTCCGTGCGCCACGTCAAGCGGATGTCTCGCCGGGCCACTGGGCTTGCAAGCCCGGCTGTCCCGCGCACCGGACCAACTCCCCCAGTGCTGCCACTCCTTCCTCGATCTCGCCCGGCGAGCGCGCCGCGTAACCGAGGACCAGGCCCGGCGGGTACGGGAGGCGGGCGTGCCAGGACAGTGGCTGCACCTTCACGCCTGCCGCCAGCGCCGCTGTGGCCAACTCGGTGTCGCTGCAGCCGAGTTCCTCCGGCAGGGTGAGCATCAGGTGCAGGCCGGCCGCCGCGCCGTGCACGGTGGCGGTGGGGAGGTGGGTGCGGATGGCGGCGATCATCGCGTCCCGGCGGCGACGGTGGCGGCGGCGCAGCAGCCGTAGGTGGCGGTCGAGTTCGCCGGATTCCATCAGCCGAGCCAGGACCAGCTGGGGCAGCACCGGGTTTCCGAGGTCGGCGAACCGCTTGGCGTCCAGGACGGCGTCGCGCAGGCGCGGGGGTACCAGCAGCCAGCCGGTACGCAGGGCAGGGGCGAGCAGTTTGGAGATGCTGCCGGCGTAGCAGACCCGGTCCTGCAGGGCGGCCCGGAGGGCGGGGACGGGCGGGCGGTCGTAGCGGTGTTCGGCGTCGTAGTCGTCCTCGATGACGAGCCCGCCTTCGCCTGCCCAGCCGAGGAGTTCGCGGCGCCGTTCGCCGCCGAGGACGACACCGCTGGGGTACTGGTGGGCGGGGGTGAGCAGGACGGCCGGGGCGCCGGTGGCGCGCAGGGCGTCGACCTGGATGCCCTCGGCGTCGACGGGGACGGGTGGGGTGGCGGCGAGCCAGTGGGCGAGGTGCTGGCGGGCGCCGAGCGAGCCCGGGTCCTCGACCGCGACCGCGGTGACGCCCGACTGCCCGAGGGCGCGGCCGAGCAGGGCGAGGGCCTGGGCGGTCCCGGCGACGACGAGCACCTCCTCGGGGTCGGCCCGGATGCCCCGATTGCGGGCGAGCCAGTGGGCGACGGCCTCACGCAGGGCGGGGGCGCCGCGTACGTCGCCGTAGCCGAGGTCGTGGGCGGCCAGTTGGTCGAGGACGGCCCGCTCGGCGCGCAGCCAGGCGGCGCGCGGGAATGCGGCGAGGTCCGGGACACCGGGGGCGAGGTCGATCCGGGCGGGGGCGCCGCGCAGATGGTCGAAGACCTCGGGGTCGGGGTCCTCGCGGAAGAGGGCGGGTGCCGGGCGGGGCCGGAGCGGGGCGGCGACGGGGGACGGGCCTGTGACCACCACCGTGCCGCCCCTGCCCCGGCCGGCGACCTGCCCGGCCTCGGCCAGTCGGCGGTAGGCGTCGGTCACCACCCCTCGGGAGACGCCGAGTTCGGCGGCGAGCACCCGGCTGGCGGGCAGTCGGCTGCCTGCCGGGAGGCGTCCGTCGGCGACGGCCTCGCGCAGTCGCCGGGCGAGCCAGTCGGTGAGGCCGCCGGGCGGGGCGTCGGCGGCGTCGAGCTGGAGGAAGTCGGCGCCGAGCTCTTTGGACCTGTCGACTGCCTCGTCTTTGGACCTGTTCACCGATCCATAGTGGCGCGAGGGTTGGGCCATGACCACTGGAACGAGCACCCACCGAACGAGCGCCCACCCCGGCCCCTACGTCCACGGCTACTCGGAGACCGAGGCGCAGCGCCTCGGCGACCAGGCCGACACCCTCGCCGAGCTGCTGCACGCGGACACGGTGTACCCGCCGGGCAGCCGGCTGCTGGAGGCGGGCTGCGGGGTGGGGGCGCAGACGGTGCACCTGCTGGCCGCCAGCCCCGGGGTGCTGCTGACGGCGGCGGACCTCTCGGCGGACTCGCTGGCGCAGGCCCGGTCCCGGGTGGCAGCCCAGGCGCCCACCGCGCAGGTCGCCTGGCACCACGGCGACCTGCACCGACTGCCCTTCCCCGACGGCGCGTTCGACCATGTCTTCCTGTGCTTCGTACTGGAGCACCTGCCCGACCCGGCGGCCGGTCTGGTGGCGCTGCGCCGGGTGCTGCGGCCGGGCGGGACGATCACGGTGATCGAGGGCGACCACGGCTCGGCCTTCTTCCACCCGGAGAGCCCGGCGGCCCGCCGTACGGTCGACCATCTGGTCCGGCTCCAGGCGGGGGCGGGCGGCGACGCTCTGATCGGGCGCCGGCTGTACCCGCTGCTGACGGCCGCCGGGTTCGCGGAGGTGGCGGTCCGCCCGCGGACGGTCTCCGCGGACGGCGGTCGCCCGGCGCTGGTGGAGGGCTTCACCCTGCGGACCTTCGTCGCGATGGTGGAGGCCGTCCGGTCGGAGGCGCTGGCAGCCGGGCTGACCACCCCGGAGGCCTTCGACCGCGGCATGGCGGAGCTGCGCCGCGTGGCCGAACCGGGCGGGACGTTCCACTACACCTTCTTCAAGGCGGTGGCGGTCAACCCGTAGCCGGATCCGTCCGCGGGGTCGGCCCGTGCCGCAGGAGGCCGAGTTCCACCATGCGATCCGTGATCACGTCCATACAGGCGGGGATGCCGGGCACCGGCTCCGGTGACGCGTCGCGGATCGCCTTGATCGCGTACACATTGCGCGAGGCGGTGAGGTGCTCGTCCACCGTGCGCCGGGTCTCGGCGGACAGGGCCTGCCAGATCGGGTCGTCCATGGCCGCCATCCAAGGGGAGGGCGGCCGGGCCCGACAAACGATTAATCGGACGGTCAGCCCGAGCTGTCCCCGAGGTCGACCAGCAGCGCGCGCATGGCGTCGACCAGGGCGGCCCTGCGACCGTCGTCCAGGCCGGCCAGCATGCGGTGCTCGTTGGCGACGTGGTCGGGCAGGGCGCGGTCGATCAGGGTGTGGCCCTCGGGGGTGAGCTCGACGTCACGGCTGCGGCCGTCCTGGTCGCTGCGGGTCCGGGTGACCAGGCCGCGGGCCTCCAGGCGGTCCAGGCGCTGGGTGATGGCGCCGGAGGTGACCATGGCGGACTGCATCAGGCCGGTGGGGGTGAGGCGGTAGGGCGGTCCGCTGCGCTTGAGGGTGGCGAGGACGTCGAAGGAGGCCGCGTCCAGGCCGTGCTCGGCGAAGGTGCGGTTGAGCTCCGCGTCCACCAGGCGGTAGAGGCGCTTGAGCCGGCCGAACACCTCCATCGGGGAGACGTCCAGGCCGGGCCGTTCGGCGGCCCATTGCGCGACTACGCGGTCCACATGATCTGCCACGGATTCAGGGTAGGGGATGCCCGCGAAATTCCTTAGCAGTGAGGTAACTGTGAGCCACGTCACCGTCGGAACCCGATGGATGATGCCTTAGCGCTGAGATACATTGGCTTAGTGCTAAGAAATCGCCTCGCCATCGTGCTGGTGACGGCCCTGGCCCCCGCCATCTGGGGGACGACCTACCTCGTCACCACCGAAATGCTCCCGCCCCACCGCCCGCTGCTGGCCGCCGTCATCCGCTGCCTGCCCGCCGGACTGCTGCTGATCGCCCTCACCCGCACCCTGCCCAAGGGCGACTGGTGGTGGCGAGCGCTGATCCTCGGCGCTCTGAACATCGGCGGCTTCCAGGCCCTACTGTTCATCGCCGCCTACCGCCTGCCCGGCGGCATCGCGGCCACCGTCGGCGCCGTCCAACCGCTGATCACCGCCGCACTCTCGGCCGCGCTGCTCGGCGACCGGCTCACCCTGCGCACCGTGCTGTCCGGCATCGCCGGCGTGGCGGGCGTCAGCCTGCTGGTGCTGCGCGCCAACGCCCGGCTGGACGCGATCGGCGTGGTCGCCGCGCTCGGCGGCGCGGTGGTGATGGCCTTCGGTGTCGTCCTCTCCAAGCGCTGGGTCTCCCCCGCGCCGCTGCTCGCCACCACCGGCTGGCAGCTCACCGCCGGCGGCCTGCTGCTGGTGCCGGTCACCCTGCTGACCGAGGGCGCCCCGCCCACCCACTACACCTCCGACAACGTGCTCGGTTACGCCTACCTCTGCCTGATCGGCGCGGCCCTCACCTACGCGATGTGGTTCCGGGGACTGCGCGCCCTGCCGCCCACCTCGCTCTCCTTCCTCTCCCTGCTCAGCCCGGTGGTCGCCACCGTGACCGGCTGGCTGGCGCTCGACCAGGACCTCAGCCCGCTTCAGGCGCTCGGCGCGGTCGTCGTGCTCGGCTCGCTGATCGTCGCCCAGACCCAGCGGCCCCGCCCCACCGACCCGGCCCCTGCCGCGCGGCAGGCGCTCAGCACGCCGCCGGTGCGCGAGACGGCCTGACCCCGTGCCCCCTGAAGATCCCGAAGTCCCGTCCACGTTCCGTCTGAGTTCCGTCCGAGGAGAAACCTTCATGCGCATCACCGTGTTCGGCGCCACCGGCAACGTCGGCAGCCGCGTCGTGGCCGAGGCGCTCGCCCGCGGCCACGAGGTCACCGCCGTCGTACGGGACCCGGCCAAGCCGCACGCCCTGCCGTCCACCGTCGCCCTCGCGGTCGGCGACGCCCGGGACCCCGGGGACGTCACCCGGCTCGCCGCCGGGCAGGACCTGGTGATCACCGCCACCCGGCCCGCACCCGGCAGCGAGCCCGAGCTGGTCGCCGCCACCCGGGGCCTGCTGGACGGCCTGGCCGGTACGGGCGTGCGCCTGATCGCGATCGGCGGCGCGGGCAGCCTGACCGTCCCCGGCACCGACGGCACCGTCCTGGTGGAGTCCCCCGGTTTCCCTGACGAGATCCGCCCGATCGCGCTGGCCTGCGGCGAGCAACTGGACCTCTACCGCGCGGACGAGAAGGTCGACTGGACCTACCTGAGCCCGGCCGCCCTGCTCGAACCCGGCGTACGCACCGGCCGCTTCCGGCTCGGCCGGGACGAGCTGCTGGTCGACGCCGAGGGCAACTCGGCGATCTCCATGGAGGACCTCGCCGTCGCGCTGCTCGACGAGGCCGAGAAGCCCGCCCACCGGCGCGCCCGCTTCACCGCCGGGTACTGAGACACCGCGCACCGGGAACACCGTGACTGCTGGATGCACCCCCGTCGGGGGTGTATCCAGCACCACCCCGAAGACGGTGTCCAGCCTCATCGCCCGTCAGGTGAAGTGTCGGACAGGATCTTTGCCCGTGAACACCACCGCAATCCGCACCCGCCGCGCAGCCGTCGCCACCGCAGTCCTCGCCGCCCTCGCCCTGCCCACCGCGGCGAACGCCGACTCCGGCCGCGACGCCGGCGAGCCCGTGCCCGCCCGCTACGCCCGCCAGGTGCTCGACTGGCAGCCCTGCGCGGGGCAGCCTGCGCTCGAGTGCGCCACCATGGCCGTACCGCGCGACTGGCACCACCCCGGTGTCGGGGCCGACCTCTCCATCGCCGTCTCCCGGCACCGGGTCGCCGACCCGGCGCGCCGGAAGGGGACGCTGATGGAGGCGGCGGGCGGCCCGGGCGGGCAGGGCCTGCTACGGCCGATGGACCTGGCCCAAGGCGCCCCCGCGGTGGCCGCCGCGTACGACATCGTCAGCTTCGACCAGCGCGGCGTCGGCCGCAGCACCCACGCCCAGTGCCAGAGCCCGGAGGACTTCCAGGAGTTCCTGGCCGGGGACTACCGCGACCAGTCCCCCGAAGCGATCGACCGGGTCATCGCCAACTCGCAGAAGCTGGTCGCGAGTTGCGAGGAACACAGCGGGGACTTGCTGCCCTACCTGACCACCGAGCAGACCGTCCGCGACATGGACCTGTACCGCTCGCTGCTCGGCGAGAAGAAAATCAGCTACTACGGCGCCTCCTACGCGACCATGATCGGCGCCTACTACGGGACGCTCTTCCCGCACCGGGTCGAACGGATGGTGCTGGACAGCAACATCGGCTTCGAGGGCAGCTGGGAGCACTTCGAGACGGGCCAGCCGATGAGCTTCCAGCGCCGGTTCGAGGAGGACTTCCTGCCCTGGATGGCGGCCCGGGACGCCACCTACCACTGGGGTTCGACCCCGGAGGAGGTCAAGGCGCACTGGGAGCAGCGCCGCGCCGCCCTGCACGACCGGCCCATCGCCGACGGCTCGCTGACGCTCGGCCCGAACCGGCTGGACAACGGCACGATCAACGCGATCTACAGCGAGAAGGCCTTCCCGGTCCTCGCCCGCGCCCTGACCGCCCTGGACGACTGGCAGAGCGCCGATCCCGCCGCCAAGCAGACGGCCCGCCAGCTGTTCGGCCAGTACCTGAGTCCGGAGTTCCTCGCCGAGTACTTCTCGGTCACCTGCGGCGACACCCCGTGGACCAGGGACCTGGACACCTGGATCGAGCGCGGCGCGGAGAACACCGCCCGGTACCCGCTGCTCGGTGCCCGTACGCTGGCCTTCAGCGCGGTCTGCGCGTCCTGGCCGACCGGCCCGGCACCGAAGGTCAAGGTCACCGGCGCCCACCTGCCGCCGGTGCTGATGCTCAACTCGCTGCACGACCCGGCCACTTACTACGAGGCGGCGCTCGGCGCCCACCGCGCGCTGCGCGGCTCGAAGCTGGTCACCGTCACCGGGAACGGCAACCACGGCCAGTACCCGGGGTCCGACCCCTGCGTCACGAACACCGTCGAGCGCTACCTGCTGGACGGCCAGGCGCCCGAGCACGACCTCACCTGCCCGGCCCCGCAGGCTGGTTGATCCGCCGAGCGGTCAACTCCTGGAGCGCGACCCGAGCTTGGTCCGAAGCCAGGCGGCGGCGACGGCCAGCCCGGCGAAACCGCCGACGGCCAGCTTGATCCCGGCCTTGGCGACGATCCAGCCGACTCCGGGAACGGCCCAGCCCAGCCAGTGGAACATCGCCAGCAGCACCGCGCAGCCGCAGACGGCGGCCAACGCGGCGGCTCCCACGGCGGCGGCCCGCGACAACTCGCGCGGGCCGTCGCCGGCCGTGACGTCCGAAGTGGCGCCCCCTGCAGCGCCGTTGACTGATTCGCCCGCCATGCCGCCATTGACCATGCCGTTCGTACCCCCATCACCCATGCGGCCGATGATACGTCCTAGGACCGCAGGGCACAGGCCCCGGACAGTGGGCGCGGACACGGGGTTCGGAGCGCAGGGCCCGGAGCTCGGGCCCTTGGAACGAGGCGGAACTCAACGGCAGGAGTGGTGGGTGTCCCCGAGGTGCTCGCCGGTCTCGTCGTCGGGGAAGCTGACGGCCATGGTGACCCGGTACTCGTGGACGTCGTCGCGGTGCCCCGGCACCCGGGCCCAGGCCAGCGAGTGCACCTCGGCCTCCGGGGCCTGGCGGCACCAGGCGGCCGCCTCCTCCAGAGCGCGGGCGGCCGAACGGCCGGTGCACACCACAGCAGTGTAGGCGGCGACCGCGACGTCCCCGCCTGCGGTACGGCCGGACCGCGACACCGCCCGGACGGCGGCGGCGGCCCGGGTCAGGTCACGGGCCAGGTCGCCCACCACCCGAGGAGGCGCCGGCAGGACAACCGCTCCCCCGACGACGGTCTCCGGCAGGTTCGCACTCACGGCTTCGGCCTCCATCCGCATGGTCACGCGGCACAGCATGCCGGACGGGATTTCCTGGCATGCCCACTTTCACCTGAACGTCATCCTTCCAGGGCCGAGTTAGGGACGCCCCCTGGTGCCGATCGGCCCGTCCTGCTAGGGCCTGTCCGGCGGATGTTGTCGGATCAGACCGCGGCGGCTGAGTGCGTGCATCGCAAGGCGGAGGAAGGAGTCCATGCGGAGCATCGGCGACTGACGACAACGCGGCGAGGTGCGTGCTCAGGCGTCGCGGGCCCGGCAAGATCCGCCGGACAGGCCCCAGGAGCCGCCGGGTCCGGCGCCGAACATCAGGGCAGGTCGGAGTGGTCGGCCGCGGGCGCCGCCGGGGAGCCCGACGTGACGCCCACGCACCACCCCCGCGCTTCGAACGCCGCCCCGACCGCCGGGGCGCCCGGGCCCAATTGTTGGACTTCCGGTCAACTCCCGTCAGCCGGACGGCAGATCAGCTGTGCAGCGGCCTCCGACGTGAAGGTTCGGACCCGATCGACCCTCGCTGAGGTGCCACGTTCACCCCTCGGTGAACGCCGGGCCGCCACCCGGCCATCCTGTTCCTGTCAGATCGTCGTGATACTAATCGTCGCGGCGACGGGTGCCGTCGGCCGACGGGCGGGCACGATGACGATGGCTCAGCCGTTCCGGGATGGTCCGGACGGCGACGGGGAGGGGCAGCAGATGGTGGCGAGGTTCGGCAGCGCCCAGGGCGGGCGGAAGGTACGGCTCGGCAAGCGGGTCACGGGGACGGCGGCGACGCTCGCGGCGCTGGCCGCGCTGACCGGCTCTCAGGTGTCGGGCCTCGGGCTCGCCCCGGCCGCCGCCGACCCCAACCCGGCGCAGGGCAGCACCACCGCACAAGGCACCGGCGGGTCCGACACCCCCGCCTCCCCGTTCGACGCCCCGACCGCCGCCGCCCCCGGCAACGGCCGCCCGGTCGACGGCGGTGGCACCGTCCAACTGCCCCAGCCACCCGGCACGCTGCCCGGCCTGCCCTCGGCCGGCCCGTTCACGGCCACCGGGGCCTCGCTGCCCGCCACCGTCTTCGCCGCCTATCAGCAGGCCGAGTCCTCGCTCGCGCAGCGCACGCCCGGCTGCCACCTGCCGTGGCAGCTGCTGGCGGCGATCGGTCAGGTCGAGTCCGGCCAGGCCAACGGCGGCCAGGTGGACGCGGCGGGCACCACCCTGACCCCGATCCTCGGCCCGGTGCTGGACGGCACCCAAGGCTTCGCCGCGATACCGAGCAGTGACGGCACCTCGCGCTGGGACCGCGCGGTCGGCCCGATGCAGTTCATCTCGTCCACCTGGGCCGCCTGGGGCGTGGACGCCACCGGAAAGGGCAAGGCCGACCCCAACAACATCTTCGACGCCGCCGAGACCGCCGCCCGCTACCTGTGCGCCGACGGCCGCGACCTCTCCGACCCGGCCCAGCTCGACCGGGCGATCCTCAGCTACAACAACTCCACCGAGTACCTGCGGACGGTCCGCAACTGGATGGCCCACTACGGCAGCGGCCTGGTGGCCACCGTCCCGGACCGCCCCGGCAGTTCGACCGTGCCGGGCACGCTGCCCATGCCGTACCTCCCGCCGACCGATACCAGGGGCGGCAGCACCATCGGCGGCAGCACGACGGGTACCGGCACCACCACGAGCCCGACGCCGAGCACCCGGCCGACCACGCCCGCCCCCGGGCCGCAGCCGACCACGCCTGCGGTGACGCCGACTCAAACGACGTCCCCGCAGCCGACCACCACCCCGACGCCCAGTGGCTCGCCGTCGCCCTCCGCGAGCACCTCGGCCACCCCGACCGGCACCCCGACCGGCACCCCGTCCCCGACGGCCACCCCGACCGGCACCCCGTCCCCGACGGCCACCCCGACCGGCACCCCGTCCCCGACGGCCACCCCCACGGGTACGCCGACCGGCAGCCCGACGGGTACACCCACCTCCTGCCCGAGCCCGACGGCCACCGCGACGCCGACCGGCACCCCGTCCCCGACGGCGACCCCGAGCGGTACGCCGACCGGTACGCCCACGGCCACGCCGTCCGGCTCGCCCACCACCCCCGGCTGCCCGACTCCCACGCCGACCGGCACCCCGAGCTCCACTCCGAGCGGCGCCCCCAGCACCACCCCGTCCGCCGGGCCGAGCAGCACGCCGAGCGCCTCGCTCTCGCCCTCGGCGGCCCCGACGAAGAGGTAACGCGGCCGGTCGGACGCCCCCGGCGGCAGGACGGCCCAACGGCC